>NZ_CP139575.1:329807-659615 GCF_034298135.1 Lactobacillus acidophilus | reverse complement strand
ATTTCGAGGTGATATCCATTAATATTAGTAATTTAGCCCTAATCAAGATTAAGCCTAATATGACTATCAGCTTAGGTGGAGGACAGAATGTATTTAAGCTAGCACAAACTATTAAACAAGCTTCTTTAGCAATTAATCTTGTCTCTCCTTCTGAAATCTAGATATAATTGTCAAAAGATAGGTTTATTTGTTCATTCTTTAAATGAAACTGACCAAATCGATATCGCATTTGATGGATGCGATATCGATTATTCCCTTAACACCTTAAAAAGTGGTGGCAATATCTATCTTTATGAAAAAATTGCTGCCCAAATGAGTAAAGAATATATATTACTTTTACCTCAAGAACGCATCCAAAAAGAACTATCAACTAAAGTACCATTGAGTATAGAAGTGGCATCCCCTACTGTTAAACAAATAATGAATTTTTGCCATTCCTTAAATCTTAAAGCAGAGCTACGTCTTGATACCTCTTCTTTTGCGAGAAGTCCTTTAGGCAACTTAATAATCGATATTTATAAACCAAATTGGAACGATATTGCTCAAATTAACGAACAACTTCTTAAACAAAATGGTGTTATAGCAAGTTCTTATTTTCCAACTTGGTAACATCTTTAATTACAACAAATAACAATAATGAAGCACTTGAAATAAAGAAAGGTGATTTAAAATGAAAAAATACAATTGGGGAATAATTGGTAACGGCTGGATCGCACATGATATGGCTGATGCGTTGAACGCAGTAAATAGTGAAATTTATGCAGCAGCTGGTGTTAATGAAACTACACTTAAAGATTTTGCTCAAGAAAAACACGTTCAACATGTTTATACAGATCCAGATAAAATGATTGCTGATCCTAATGTAGACATCGTTTATATTGCTACTCCTCATACCTTCCACTATGACTACATTAAAAAAGCTCTAAATGCCAATAAGCACGTCTTCTGTGAAAAAGCAATTACTGTTAATGCTAGACAATTTGATGAAGTAGAAAAAATGGCTAAAGAAAAGGGTTTAATTCTAACTGAAGGCTTTACTCTTTATCATATGCCCATCTATAAAAAAGTCACTGATCTTATTAAGTCGGGCAAATTAGGTAAAATCAAAATGATCCAAGTTAATTTTGGTTCACTTAAAGATTATGATCCTAAGAATCGATTTTTCAATAAAGACCTGGCTGGTGGTGCTTTATTTGATATTGGTGGCTATGCTACAGCTTTTGCCAGAACTTTTTTAGATGAATAATTTTAACTACTGTTAAGTTCTTCGAAACCGGGGTTGACGAACAATCCGGTATTATCATGAAAAACACTAAGGACCAAATGGTAGTTATGTCACTGTCTATGAGAGCAAAACAACCTAAACGCGGAGTTGTATCAGGAACCAAAGGATATGTTGAAATTAACCAATATCCAAGAGCAACAGAAGCTGATATCACTTATACAGCTAGTGCACATGAAGAAAAACATGAAAAAATCACGGCTGGTGATGGTAACAAAGCTCTAGAATATGAAGTTGCAGATATGCAAAGATACATTGAACAAGGGTATGATGATGGTCAATTACAAATGTCACATGATATAGCACGTATTTTAACCAGCGTCAGAACTTCATGGGGAATGAAATATCCTTTCGATGACGAAAAATAAGCCAATAAAAAATCTCATAACTATTAGACGTGCAATCTAATAAGTATGAGATTTTTTTATTTCTTTAGACGATTAATAATTCTAGTCAAAATTTCAACTACTGAATTTACTTCTTCAATAGTGTTCTCAATGCTAAAACTAAATCTTAAAGATTCCCAAACACGTGGACTATCTTTGCCATACATAGCTATAAGAACATGTGAAGGATCCAGTGAACCAGCAGTACATGCAGACCCCGCAGCACCTACCACTCCAGCTAAATCCAAATTGGTCAATAATACATCACTACGAATTCCCTTAAACCAAATACTGATGACTTGAGGAGCCATTTGATCTTCAATATTGCCGTTCACTTCAATATCAACGCCATTCTTCTTAAGCCCATCAACCAAAGCATGTTTAAAGTTAAAGTAGCGTTCTTCATTTGCAATAATTGCCTTATTAGAGTGAATTTCAATGGCTTTAGCAAAACCAGCAATTGCTGGTACATTTTCAGTTCCCGGACGACGCTTTAATTCCTGATCTCCTCCAAGCATAAATGAAGGTAATTTAATTCCATCACGTTCATATAAAAAGCCAAGCAATTTGGGACCATTTAATTTATGAGCTGAAGTTGACAATAGATCGATCTTCATATCCTTTACGTCAATTGGCACTTCACCATAAGCTTGAACTGCATCAGTATGAAACCAAGCATTAGTAGGAGCTACAATTTCGCCAATTTCTTTAATCGGAGCTAAACTACCAACCTCATTATTGACCATCATGATGGTTACCAAAATAGTATCTGGGCGAATTGCATTTTTCAAATCATCTAAATTAATTTGACCATTTTTATCAACGTTCAAATAAGTTACTTCAAAGCCCATTTTTTCAAGGCGTGCAAGTGGACGTAATACTGCTTCGTGTTCAAATTTAGTAGAAATAATGTGTTTCCCTTCATTTTGACGAGCCAAAGCTGTTTGCATAATAGCAGTGTTATCACTCTCGGTACCACCACTAGTAAAAATAATTTCTTTGTCATCGGCATTTATTGACTCAGCCAAGATATGACGACTATCTTCTAAGACACGTTTTGCCTCACGACCATAGTAATTAGTTGCTGAAGCATTACCAAAAACATTAGTCATCATATCAGTCATAGTCTTTACGACTTGTGGAGCCATAGGACTAGTTCCCGCATTATCCATATAAATTTTGTTATTCATCTTTTCATTTCTCACCCAATCTTGTTTTCATAAACATTACTAGTATATTACTAAAAGTAAGTAAGTACAACTTTTAAACAAACTGAATGTTTATCTTATAATGAGTCCCATTGTAAATTACTTTCTTAATCCTTTAGGATAAAAATTTTTCAAAACTTGATTACCAGCGATTTTTCCAAAGCTAAATATCATGTTCCTATAACTGACTAATACAAACCCGCGTAAATCACTCTGTACTTTAAGAGTTTCACCGTGTAAATAATCTTGATAATCTTTAAGGGTTGCTAATTCAATTACCCTACTTTGCTTTACTTGACCTAATACTTCTGCTAGTTGATGCCCCGGTTCAAATCGATTCTTTTTCAAAATTCCAAGTTCTACACCATTATTAACAATGCGTAATCTAATATTTTCAGGTAAAACTATCGCTGGTACAAAAACGTGATCTTGTCTTACCAGTGCTTTTTCATGCCAATCTTCTAAACCAACAGGTAAGTTAAATTGTTCGATTACTTTTGCAACCAATTCTTGATCATTCTTAGTCAATCTCAAAGGATTACGTTTAATTCTTTTATTTTTACGCTTTTTATCAATTTCCTGTTTAATATCTCCACTCTTTTGCAAAATAGCAGCATATTGGCCTTCACCTATTCCATCTTGTGGCCAAAAACGTAAAGTTTTGGTTAAGTCTGCATTACCATCAGCCCATTCAGGATGTCCAAGACTAATTCTAGGATCATTAATATGTGGATCCAAAATAGAAAAATCATGGTCATTTACTAACCAGCTAACAATCTCTTCATCTTCTTCGGGTGAGAAAGTACAAGTTGAATAAATCAAACTACCACCAGGTTTAAGCATTTTTATTGCTTCATTCAAAATATCCTTTTGCCTTGTCTGACAAGTTAATACATAATCTTGAGACCAATAGTCTATCGCTTCAGGATTTTTTCTAAACATTCCTTCACCACTACATGGCGCATCAACTAAAATTACATCAAAAAAAGCTGGAAAGACTGGTGAAAGTTTTTCCGGACTTTCATTAGTTATTAAAGCATTGGTAACCCCCCAGCGTTCAAGATTTTCTCTTAATGCTTTTGCTCTTACATTAGAAATTTCATTTGCAACTAATACTCCCTCATTTTGCAATTTTTCAGCTAATGCTGTGGTTTTACCACCAGGCGCGGCACATAAGTCTAACACTTTTGCTCCAGGCTTTACCTTACTAATAGCAGCAGGAAACATTGCTGCGGGATCTTGAGAATATACTATTCCACTAACCCATTCTGGATCTTCCCCATTGATTTCACCATAATAAGCATGATCTATTTCTGGAACTGGATTATTTAATTTATATGAAACCTTTTCGTTACTATCTTTTAACGTGTTAACCCTAAATGCTTTTTTACTAGCCTCATTCATTGCACTAAAAAGTGCGTTGGCTTTTTCAATTCCTAATAAATTTTGATATTTAGTTTTAAATTCATTTGGTAGATTTAACAAGTTTCTTACCCTTTCTCATTAAATAATAAATTTCTACACAGAAAGCTAGTACGTAAAGTATCCATGCACATAATAAACTTATGATTAGTGATGTATTTGATGAATAAAATGCATGCCATCTAAGAAAGATGTATGATAATGCGGCAAAAACACCCTCTATCATGAATAAACGTACGCTACGATTAATTACCCAATTACGTAGTAAATCGCCATGTAGGCTAGTTATTTTAGCTTGTCGCTTAATTAAAATGGCCAATAAAACATTACTAATAAGACCTACTAACGCACAAACAATTAAAAATAATATATTAGGAATCACAGAAAATCGATCGCGATGATGTTCTTGGACAAATGACGGAATGTGAATTTTACCATGATAATGTTTGGCTACTTTTTCAATCACACTAGGAGAACTATCAATAACTATTCGATAATTTTTAAGTTGATTCTTAGCGGTAGGTTGGTCGATACCTGTACTTAAATAATATTTATCCATTTCTACTTGAGGATAATCTTTAAACTCGCCTATAACAGAATAATAATTTTGTCCTAAAATCACATACTTATTATTTTGGACATTTAGCAAATTAACATTAACCGATGGTCCTAGAATTGCAAATGAAACTTTTCCTTTAAAATCATCTAATGAAAAGTAGCGTCCTGTTTCAATAGGTAAACTTTTAACTGATCGATTTGCCCAAACTAAGACCTGCTTTTTTTCATAATTACTATCAAGATGTAATTGAATCTGACGATGCGCATAATTTTTATCTAAATATTGTAAAAACGAACTGATACTTTCATCACTATCAGTTCTAAAATATCTCGTATTATTAGTTAATCCATGAGCTTCTAACAATTCATCAGCGTATCCTGATTCAATATTAGAAAGCATAGTTCCTATCCCTAAAAATGTTAATAATGGGACTAATAGCAAAAAGATTTTTTTAAAATTCATTGTTTATCTCAAATATCTGTTCATTAATAAAATCAAAACTCTGAAATGACCGATTAATTTCTCTTAATTCTTTTGTTTGTTTAAACCAATCTTGTGACCAAAATTCAACTGAATTTGTTGCCCCATCTTTTTCACCAATAAAAAGCAAATGACTATTTGGATTAAACTTACGCCAGGCAGCGATAGTTTCGATATCGCTATTGCCAAAATTCGGCGACCAAGAACATAAAATTAAGTCTACATCTTGATATTTTTCAATCGCTTGATCAGCCTTTAAATCTATCACTTTATGAAATGGCTTAGCCCCGGTAGAAGAAGTCTTAGCCCATTCTAATGAATCAGTACTAATTACCGTAATTCCTGTTTCTTCAAGTGCGTGAGACCAATATGCATTACCAGCCATTATTTCCAAAGCATTTTTAACATGCATTTTTTTCTTAATTAATCTAGCTGTATTAATATTAGCTACTGACCAAATGCCATATTTTAGTGATAAATATTGCCGAAAATTATTAAATAAATTATTAATATCCCTTAATTTTCTTTTTTTATTTATACCAATCTCTTGTAAAATATCTTCAAATTGATCTGGTAACAGACCTAATGGAGCTGGAGCTTTAGGCATCGGCATCCCCTTTTTCACATATTGATCAATCTGTACCATTTCTTCAACTTGTTGATGTACATCAGGAGATTGGATTATTTTATCTAATTCAACTGATTTCTCTAAAAAATTTGTCATATGTTTATACCTTACTAATGATTTTACCATTCAAGACGATATAAATCAGTTATAATAAAAACAGTAAGTAAAAGGAGAATTATTTAATGGTAGAAAACCTAAAGAAGAAAAAAGACGATAACGAAAGTATTGGTCGCTTTGTTTTAGACATAGTTATTATGTTTGCAATCTTAATGGGAATTTACTACTTTGTATTTAGTTTCTTCCTTTCAAACGAAACTGTTTCGGGTCCGTCAATGCAGCCTACCTTTGAAAACAATGATCGTTTAATAGCAGTACGACACTTTAATCCTAAACGAAACGATATCGTAATTTTAAAAGCTCCTGATCAAAAAGGTGCTCTGTATATTAAGCGAATCATAGGAATGCCAGGAGATATGGTTACTTCAAAAAATGATAAACTTTATATCAACGGCAAACAAATTGCGGAACCATATTTAAACAATAAATACGAAAAACAGGCTCATCGTTTAGGTCAGCTTTATACAAATAATTTCACATTAAAAGAACGCGTACCTAAAAATGAATATTTCGTTATGGGAGATCATAGAGATGTCTCAAAAGATTCACGCTACTTTGGTTTTGTAAAACGAAATGCTCTTGTGGGACGAGTTATCTTTCGTTATTGGCCATTTAATCAATGGAAAACATTTTAAATAAATTAAACGGCAAAAAATTTTATTTTTATAAATTGTTTGATTAAAATTAAAGGGTAAGGAGATTTTATTATGAATGAGCAAAACGAATTATCTGACGCAATTATCGATTTTCAAGTAAAACATCACGTTAATGATACAGACTTAGCTTTTGCAAGTCATCTTTCCGTAGAGAAAGTACACGCAATGAAAACTGGTGACGGCAATTATACAGCCGAAGAAGTTAACCAACTTTATGATTACATGTCTGCAAATGCTTAAGTTTGTATAACTAAAAAGACTTCATTCCTAGTTAATTTAGGAATGAAGTCTTTTTAGTTTACCTTACAATTCTAGGTTCTACAAATTTTTTAACAAGAATAGAATTACAGATTCCTAATAGTATATCTACCATTAAGAAAATTAAATTATCTATCCAAAGCGGATCAACATACTCTATTACTTGCTCTCTCATAATAAATGAATCTAAATGTGAAGTAACTATAAGCCCAAGATAAACAGCTACAATTACCAAAATTGCAATAATCAATAATTTAATCCATAAAGTTCCTTTGAAGGGCAAAAAATCTGCGATAACTTTAGAAGCAAAGTTAACAAAACTAACAAAGAAATATATAAAAATAATAATTAGTGCAATAAAAATTAACTTATATAAGAAAATTTCTGTTGTAGTATACTTTCCCGGAAACATAAAGAATCCTTGAGAAGCACGAATCCAAGCATTTATACCAGACGTTGGCATTAGCAAAATACCATTCATTAGTTGCTGTAATACGAAAAAATAAGCACAAGCTATCAAACTACTAAATACGTTAATCAAATATACAAGTGGCTCACTTGCAGAAATTAAATGCCATGTTTGGCTCATATTTATTTTTTCATTTTGCCAGCACATTATGCTGCAAAATGCCAAGTCAACATAAATGGTTATACTTACAAAGTTATGCTGCCAATATTTCCTCACTCCATATTTTTCTCCAAATAGCGCCAATATAGAAAGAACAGCTACCACTATTATATTGATCAGAAAAACTAAATAAATATATTTTCTCTTTTGGAGCCACATCTGCTTAAAGAGTGTCCATAAGTTAGTCAAATTATTCATCCTTTTCTATTAACTTACGATTTTAGGTTCTACAAATTTTGATATTAAGAAACTATCAATTAATCCTAAAACAATTGCAACGATCCAATATTCCAAAATAGAAATTCTAAACCAATCCCAAACATTAGCAATTGCATCATTAACAGCATAATGAATATAAAACATTGTTAATTGATCGTTCAATTTAAGTGCAATCGTAACTGCTATGATTACTAAAATAGCCATAACACTTAATTTAATGGTAGTTGTATTTTTTATAGGCAATTGATCTGTTATCGTTCTAGTTAATAAATTGGCAAAACTAACAAAAGTGAAAATGACTAAAACAAGACCAACCAAGTATAAAATTTGTTCACCAAATTGTTCTACTGTGACCCAAAAAGAAGCTTTAAAAAATATTTTGGTAATTTCTTTGAAAAGAGATCCACCAAGATCAAGCATAAATACAATTGCACCCACTAATACTTGAATAATAAAGATGTACGCACATTCTGCAATACTTGAAAAAATATTAATTAGCCATAATTTCACATCAGAAATTGGTACTAAATGCCATGTCTGACTTAAATTTATTTTTTCATTTTGCCAACATAGTAAACCAGTAAAGATTATGTCAGCGAATATTGTAGTCATTATACCTAAACCTAGTATAATTTCGAGAGGATTATCAGATTTTCCGCGAAAAAAAGTATTAGAAAATTCAGTAATTGAATTTTGATGATTAAGAATCAAATCCATAAAAAACATAAAGATCACAGCAAATGTTTGTACTAATAATACAAGATGAGCATATCGTCTCTTTTGTAAGAACATTTGCTTAAATAAGGCTTTAGCTGATGTCATATATATTCCCCTCTAATTTTATTTAGCTTCAACGAATTTATTTAAAAGCAAAATATCGATTAAAGTTATTACTATATCAAAGGCAAGAAACTCTAGAACAGTTGTACCAACTCCTAAATTGCTATCACTAAACTCAAACGGAGTAAATTGACCAATTATTGAAAACATAGTTGATGCAGCATAACTTAGTAACCAAATAACCATAATAATTATGATCAATCTAACCAAAAACATCAGAGCCTTACTTGAACCATTTGGCAAAAAATCCATAATACTCCTACTACTTAAATTAATTAGACTAACCACTGCATACCAAGCATAGCCCAATAAAATCATCATCATTAAGCTACCTAATAATTGTCCCCAATCTTGAGTATTAAGATTAAAGTTACTTCTTTGAATTTCTTCTTTAATTTCATTACTCGATAAAAGCAAAGGTAAAAAAGTAATTATAATAGTAGCCGTTTCTAATACTCCAAGCCAAATATATGAGAAAAATGCTGTACCAAAGTTACTCAATAAAAATTTAGTATCACTAATTGGAATTAAACGCCAAGTTTGACTACGATTTATTTTTTCATTTTTAACAGAAGAGATAATCCAATAGACAAAATTTGCCACAAATGATGTAATTAGCATCATTATCGCAAACATAAGCAAAAACATTACCACAATATTAGTTGACTCATGTGTGCTTCCAAATACTAATTCAGGTCTTTGATTTCTTGCAGAAAAAGTTAGCATTATTGTAAAACATAAACTAGCGAAGGCTTGAATCAAATAAATTAAATAAACTGACTTTGATTTTTCTTGAAACATCCTATTGAACAATGTATTAAAATTAGTCATCATTCATCATCCTCATCTGCATAAAAGCTTTCATAATATTCTTCAATCGATTTATGATTTTGACGAATATCATCAGCTGACTTATGTTCTAAAATTGTATTATTTTTCACTATCACAACTTCATCAAGTAATGAAGAAATTTGATTTACGAAGTGATCTGAAATTAAAATTGTAGATTTCTCATCTTTCCATAAAATAATTGAATTAATAATTTTTTTGCGTGCCATCGCATCTATTCCACCGAATGGTTCATCCAGTAAGTACAAATCCGTTTTTCTAGCAAAAGTCAGAGCAATAATTAGTTTTTCACGCATTCCTCTAGACAATTGACTAAGTTTCATATCAAGACTTAACTTCATAAATTTTCTTAACTCATCAAATTCATTTTCATCAAAATCCTGAAAAACAGTAGCATAAAATCTTACTATTTCTTGTATTTTAGTTGAATCGCTAAAACCAGTTAATCCATCAGTAAAAGACAATTTAGCTTTTCTTTGATCTTCTTTTGTTGCGCCCGCAAGGTCGATTTTACCTTTGTAATTTTTAGCTACACCCGCAATAATTCTCATCAATGTAGTCTTACCAGCACCGTTTTCACCCAAAAGAGCCACAATTTTACCTGAAGTTAAATTTAAGTTAACGTCCTTTAAAATAGTTTTTTGATTTTTCTTATAAGTTAAGTCCTTAATAGTTAATAAATTATTCATCTTGACCCTCACTTTGTTTCAAATAATTCTCCAATACAGAAACTAAACTATCCTCTTTAACACCTAATTTTTTCATATTTTGAACAAATTCATCTAATTCATTATTGATTAGAGCTTGCTTTGTTTTGGTCAATAATTCTGTATCTTCAGTAACAAAATTACCTTCTCCACGTTTAGTATAAAGTATTCCTTGTGCATTCATTTCCTGTAGTGCTCGTTGAACAGTATTCACATTAACTGTTAATTCCAAAGCTAATTTTCTAACCGAAGGAATTTTTTCGCCTGCTTTTATTTTCCCCATTACAATTTGACGGTATAGATATTGTTCAATTTGAAAATAAATCGGAATATTATCTTTAAATTCCATTTACTCACCTTCTATTACCACTGTATTATTTATCTATTACAGTAATGATACATATTTTTTAAAAAACTTGCAAGTATTATTTACCATGATGTTCCACGCCTTATAAAAAAATATTTTCAAAATAAAAGCAAGCTGTAATTCCCTATATTATAAGGAATACAGCTTGTTTTTATATAATAATACTACAAGTGCATAACTTTAGCTTTATTTAACTGATCTCACAATTTGCTGATATATCAACGAATTACAGTTAAATAAAAATATATACTTTTAATATAACTAGTTAAAATTGTTTCACTAAGCTTTTCTTGCTCTTTCAGCATTTAATTCTGCCATTTTAATCATGACATCGACAGCTTTATACATAGATTCAAGGACAGTATATTCATAACGGCCATGCATATTTTCTTCACCAGCAAAAATATTAGGACAAGGAAGACCCATATAAGTTAATTGTGAGCCATCAGTACCGCCACGGACTGGATCTTCATTGATTTCAAGGCCCTCTGCTTTATATGCATCTCTTGCCAAATCAACGATATCCATGTGTTTCTTTAATTCATCAGCCATGTTGTAGTATTGATCCCACATCTTTAATTTGATACGTTCTGTACCAAATTCTGCATTCATTTTATCTACAGTAGACTTAACTAAATTCTTACGTGCTTCTAGACCATCACGTTCAAAATCACGAATAATGTAATCCAAATGTGCATTATCAACAGTTCCATCAAAACTCATCAAATGGAAGAAACCTTCACGACCATCAGTATGTTCTGGACGATCATGTTCTGGCAATTGATTATGAAAATCAATCCCCACTTGAACAGCATTAATCATTTGACCTTTAGCTACAGCTGGATGAACATTTACCCCTTGAATATCCAGACTAAATTGAGCGGCTGAGAAAGTTCCCCAATCAAGCTTACCAGGAGCCTCACCATCAACAGTAAAAGCAAAATCAGCACCAAAATCTTTAACATCGAAATGTTCAGCGCCGGTTCCAATTTCTTCATCTGGAGTAAATGCTAAACGGATCTTTCCATGTTTTACTTCTGGATGATTCATCAAATATTCTGCAAAGGTCATTAATTCAGAAACACCACACTTATCGTCACCACCAAGTAAAGTATCACCCGAAGCAGTGATAATAGTTTGACCTTTATAGTTTTTCAAATGTGGGAAAACTTCAGGATCAAGATAAAATTCTGAATCCCCTAATCGAATTCTACTTTCACCATCATAGTTTTTATGAATTTGTGGTTTAACATTTTCTGAATTGAAATCAGCTGTATCACTATGTGCCAAGAATCCCATTACAGGTACATCATAATCAACATTTGAAGGAATTTCAGCGATTACACTACCAGCCTTTTGATTGTAGTGAATATCTTTCAAGCCTAATTCCTCAAGATCTTTCATAATTACATTCTTTTGAAAGTTCTCTTCTCTTTCAGTTGATGGGAAACGATCTGAATGTTCATCAGAACGTGAATTAACTTTAACGTATTTTAAAAATCTTGGTAATAAATTTGGATATTCCATATTTTCGTACTTTCTATCATTAAAACTTAAAACAAATCTTGAAATGGATTAGTTGAAACTTCTGAAATTTCAACGCCAACATTCCAATTATTTTCCTTATTCCACTTTTTAAGACGATCAAATACCTTATATTTAAATAAATTCTCGGTATAATGACCAGGATCAACTACAGTTAATCCTGAAGAAATCATATCATGACCTACATGGTAATATACATCCCCAGTAATAAAAGCATCAAGATTATCATCTAATGCTCTAGTCCAATATTTCCCTCCATCTCCACAAATAAAACCAACAGTTGTAATTGGTTTTTCATTACTTGCAGTAATCAGTCTAGCCATTTTAATGTCCATCTTATCTTTAACGTAAAAGGCAAAATCATAAGCTGACATTGTTTTAGGTAATTTTCCTTTACGGCCCATTGCTATACCATCATCATCTAGACAAAATGGTTCAATATCTTTTAATCCTAATTCCTCAGCTTGCCAATCAGCCGATCCATTTTGTGCTTTATCAGAATTAGTATGGATTGAATAAACAGTAATATTATTTTTAATAATATTGCCATACATCGCGTTTTGTGGATTTGCATAGTCTAAATTCTTTGCTGGTCTAAACATTACCGGATGGTGACTAATGATCAAATTAACGCCCTTTTCCACCGCCTCTTCAACCACTTGAGGTCGCACATCTAGCGTGGTCATTACATTAGTAACATCACTTTCCATCGAACCTATTTGCATTCCTACAGGATCACCTTGAGAAGCAATATCCTCTGGAAAGTCTTTTCTTAAACGTTCTACAATGTCTTTTACTTTAGTCATTGTTTATCTCCTGTTCAATTAACTCAATGTAATTTTTAACTTCACTAATTCTATTTTTATCCTTCTTTTTAGCTTTATTCAAGTTTTGAAGAAGTTTTCTATTATAAGTTAATTGCCCTTGCCATTTTTGATAAAAAACCGAATTTTTTTCACGTACAATAAGAGGGCCAAAGAAAATTTCTTCTTCTGTTAATTCATTTCTTTGATCAGTTAATATCGCCTTAATTAACTCATACGTATGACCTGCCTCAGCCATCAGTTTTTCATCAACAATCTTATAGTTATGATTTACTAACCATGTTCTAACACCTGCTTCACCAATATTAGGCTCAAGTACTAATGTATTAAAATGATAATCATTGCGCCAAGCACGATCAAGAATATCTACCATTAATTTGCCACCCATACCGGCAATAACTACTGTGTCAATATTATCAGCATGATTAACAGTATCAAGACCGCTACCTAAGCGTGTTTCAATCTGCTTATCTAGGCCTGCTTCCATAATATCAGTTTTAGCATTATCAAGTGGTCCCTTAGCAACATCACTGGCAACTGCATAATCAATTTTACCGCTTTTGACTAATTCAATCGGCAAATATGCATGATCTGTACCAATATCTGCTACTCTGCTGCCTGAATCTACCATTTTTGCTAAAGTATTTAATCTTAAGTTCATTTTTCCTCCATGAGAGTATGTTTTAAACAAATTTTAGCATAATTAATAACTTTATTTGGCTACTATTTGCTATAATCTTCACAGAAAGTGGGTTTTATATGAAAAGATCAGAAAAAGTAACTTTGACTAATATGTGTATGATCAAGAATAAAGATAAAATTTTAGTCCTTAATCGTAATGATCCGGTTTGGCCAGGATTAACCTTTCCCGGTGGTCATGTTGAAGCACATGAATCATTTAATGATTCCGTTATCCGAGAAATTAAAGAAGAAACTGGATTAACTATTTTCCATCCTCGTTTAACTGGTGTTAAACAGTTTTATGATCATAATCATGAACGTTATTTAGTTTTCTTTTACATTGCTGATAGTTTTACTGGCACTCTCAAAGAATCTGATGAAGGTACTTTGAGTTGGATGAGTAAAGAGGAACTACAAAATCATCAATTAGCCTACAATTTTGACCATGATTTACCTGTATTCTTTAATTCTAATATTAGTGAGCATATACTTGATGGAAAGCGAGATGAGCTTTTTTAATGAAAAAAACTGAAAGTAAAATATCATTATATGTCGCCCTAATCGCTATTATTTTCTTTGCTTCAATTCCTCTTTGGCACATAGATCTAAATGCTTCAAGACCCCAAACACATGTAGTTAAGAAGAAAAAAGCTAAAAAGAAAAAAGTAATTCATAAAGTCACTTGGGGCTATCCTTTTAAGCGATTGTATGAAAAGAAAATAAAATTTAAATCTGGACAAAAATTTGGTGAAACTGATGTAATTCGCCGTTATTATCCAACTAAAAGTTACTTTCATGATGGTTATGACTTTGGCTTTAGCGAAGTGGGGCATTCAACAGTATACGCCGTTCACGCAGGAAAAGTTCACCAAGTAAAATATGCTCCAGGATTAGGACTCTATGTTTGGGTAATCTCTAAAGATGACTATGTTGAAATTTATCAAGAAGGTTTTTTAAGCATTACAGATATTTATGTTAAAAAAGGTCAAGAATTAAAACTAGGCCAAAAAATCGGACGCCTAACTGGATCACACATTCACTTAGGCATAACTAAAACTGATAAAAACTATATTGATAAACACGGTGTACCTTGCCGTAATTACTGGAGAAATAATGGGACTTGGCTCAACCCAATGAAAATTATTGAAGATGATATTGCCAAAGGCAAGGCCAGTGAATCATAACAAAAAAAAGAGTAAAATTACTATCAAAAGTAATTTCACTCTTTTTTATATGTTTAATCCATAAAGTCACGTAATTGATTAGAACGACTTGGATGACGAAGTTTACGCAATGCCTTAGCTTCAATCTGACGAATACGCTCACGAGTTACGCCAAATACCTTACCCACTTCTTCAAGCGTACGAGTACGACCATCATCCAGACCGAAACGTAAACGTAAAACATTTTCTTCACGGTCAGTTAATGTTTCAAGTACTTGTTCGAGTTGCTCCTTGAGCATTTCGTATGAAGCATGTTGTTCTGGACTTGTAGCGTCTTTATCTTCGATAAAGTCACCCAAATGTGAATCATCTTCTTCACCGATAGGTGTTTCAAGAGAAACTGGTTCTTGGGCAATTTTAAGAATATCACGAACTTTATTGGTTGGCATATTCATTTCAGCACCAATTTCTTCTGGGGTTGGTTCACGACCTAAATCCTGCAATAATTGACGTTGAATTCTAATCAACTTATTGATAGTTTCAACCATATGCACAGGAATTCTAATTGTACGAGCTTGATCAGCAATAGCACGAGTAATTGCCTGTCTAATCCACCAAGTTGCATAAGTTGAGAACTTGAATCCAAGACGATAATCGAATTTATCAACGGCTTTCATTAGCCCCATATTACCTTCTTGAATTAAATCAAGAAATGACATTCCACGACCTACGTAACGCTTAGCAATAGAAACTACCAAACGAAGGTTGGCCTCAGCTAATTCTTGTTTTGCTTCTTCGTCTCCAGATTCAATTCTCTTAGCAAGTGCAATTTCTTGATCAGTAGTAAGAAGCGGAACACGACCAATTTCCTTCAAGTACATTCTTACAGGATCATTCATTCGTACACTTGAAGGAGCCGACATATCTTTCAATTCAGCTTTTTCAACATCTTTTTGCTTCTTTAAAGCTAATTTTGAAGGATCACCGTTTTCATCAACAATACTAATACCATTATCTTCAAACTCTTGTACTAGTTGATCAACAGCCTTACCTTGTAAATTATAAGGCTTAATCAAACGAGCAGTAAAGTCATCTTCAGTAATTGACTTATCCTTCTTAACATCTTTAACGACTTGCTTCACCATCTTATCTAAAGATGGTTTTTGTGTAGTTTCTTTTTCTGCCACTAAAAAGCCTCCTTATTAGCCTCTAAGATCCTCTTTAATCCAAGAATTTCTTGAGTAATCTTAATTATTTCTTGTGCATCTTCTTTGCGCTTTGCATCCTGTAATTCAATTTGAAGCTCATTCAGCCGAGAATAAATGTTGCGCTTTTTAAGGGCATGCACATGCTCATTAATTTCTTGAATATTAAAATCCGTTGGTGTTTTTGCTAGCTCAGCATCTATTATTATACCTTGAAGTTGCTCAGGAATAAAATCTAAGAAGCCATTAATCTGAGGATCATTATGAGTTTCCGAATATTTTACCCATAATTCCGCCAATTTTTCAAATTCTTTATCTGGAAAATGAAAATTTCCATTCAAAAGGTATTTTTGTGCTTCAGTAGAGTGAATAAACAAATACAATAACCTAGTTTGACTGGGATGTTTTTCTACTTCTGTTTGTTTAATAGATAATTCAATTGGCTGCTCTGGTGGAATTAATGTATCAACAGTATTATTAGACCTATTAGGATAATTTTTATACTGTCGTGTACGGCTTTGAACCCGATTGTTTTTACGTCTTTCTCTAGCTAAATTAGCCTTTAATGCATCAATAGATACTTGAGCTGATTTAGCCAATCTCTCAATATACATATCCTGCTCAACAGGATTTCTAACTAGACTAATTTGTTTAACCGCTTCACTTATATATGTAAGCTTCTCACGATCATTATCTAAGTTATACTTTTGAGCCAATCTTTTTAAGAAAAATTCAGTGGGCGTTAAAGCACCTTTAACTTCATCATAATATTTTTCAGCACCGTATTTTTTGACATATTCATCAGGGTCTAACTTTTCTGGTAAAACAACAACTCCTAAGTTAAAATCGCCATCTTTATTAAACAGATTTACAGCTCTTTCTTCGGCATGTATACCCGGATCATCACCATCATAGTTAATAATAATATTAGATGTTACTCGCCTTAACATATAAACCTGATCATCAGTCAAGCTAGTTCCCATCGAAGCAATTCCAGATTTTATTCCTGCTTTATATGCTGCAATTACATCCATATAGCCCTCATACAAAACCAAATGGTTTTCATCTCGAGCAGCTTTTTTTGCTTCAGCAAAATGAAATAAAACTTTGGACTTATTAAAAATTCCTGTTTCAGGACTATTCATATATTTAGCTTCAGTCTTATCATCTGAAATTCGACGACCTGAAAAGCCGATTGTCATCCCATTTTCATTATCCAGGGGGAACATTAAACGGTCACGAAACCGATCAAATAATTGTCCATCTTGACTTTGAACGAATAATCCACTCTGAGTCAAATCATCGTCTTTATATCCCTTACCACGTAAATAAGTAATCAGCACATTATCTTCTTTAGGCGCATAACCTATTTTAAAGTGATTCAGAATATCTCGTCCTAATTCTCTTTTCTGAGCATATTGCATCCCTCTTTCACCAGCTTTAGTAGTAAATAATACTTGCTGATAGAATTCAACAGCATCTCTATGCATTTGCATAATGGGATTTAGCTTAACGGGAGAACTATTTCCATATCCTTCTGGCATAGACATATGCGCATATTCTGCAACTTGTTCTACACTTTCAGGAAAAGTCAGATTATCCTTATACATCAAGAATTTAAATACATTTCCGCCTTTACCACAGCCAAAACACTTAAAGAATTGTTTTTCTTCGTTAACTGTAAATGATGGTGTTTTTTCTTGATGAAAAGGGCAAAGACCGATATAGTCTTTGCCTTTCTTTTCAAGTGACACATATTGGCTGATAACATCTACAATATTTACATTATTGCGGACTTCGGCGATAAATTCTTCAGGAATTCGTCCAGCCATAAGAATCACCTTTTCTATCTAATTATTTAATAACTAATTTACTTAAGTTACCTAAGCGATCAGCCAGTTCACTAACAGCGTAAAGCTGTGCTAAACGGTTATTTTTAACCTTTTCATTCTTATCCATGATCATGTTGACGTCAAAGTATTGATCAATGACTGGCTGTAATTGAACAAATCCTTGGTAAAGATCTGCCAAACTTTCAATTTCTTGCAAGTTTTGCACACCAACATAAAGTTCTTTTTCGCTATTATCTTCAAATAAACTTTCGTCAACTTCTACATTACCCTTGAACTTAGCCTTCTTCAGGATGTTGTCAATTCTAGTTAAACTTTCAACAACTGGCTTAAATTCTTCATCGTCGTGGTGAAGCTGCAATACATTAGCTGCTGCTAAAATTTGACTTGGATCTTGTTGACTTGAAGCAAGTACAGCATCAATAATGTCGTACTTAAATTTATTCTTTTGTAAGTATTGCTTTACACGATCACGAATAAAGTCAGCAATTTCTTGATCAACATCACTCTTAGGAAGTCTAGCTGGAGTTACACCATTAAGTAAACTAATAATTTCTGGTAATACTTCGTTAAATGGTAATGACCATTTCTCATTCAATAAGATTCTAACAATACCATAAGCATAACGACGAAGAGCATATGGGTCATTAGATGAAGTTGGGATCATACCTGCACCAAAGAAAGTGATAATAGTATCAATCTTATCAGCAATTGACAAAAGTGAACCTACAGTAGTTTCTGGAAGCGGACCTTCTGCAGTAGCTGGCATGTAGTGTTCCTTAATTGCTACTGAAACTTCTTCATCTTCGCCAGCAAGACGAGCATAATGCATCCCCATTACACCTTGAAGTTCGGCAAATTCACCAACCATTTGAGTAACTAAATCAAACTTGTATAGTTCACTAGCACGATCAAAGTCCTTAACGACATTTTCTGGCAGGTTCCAACGCTTAGCAAGATAGTCACCGATCATACGAACACGTTGAACCTTTTCAGCCATTGAACCAATCTTATCATGGAATGAAACATCTTTAAGACGATCGACAAAGTGACTAAGTGGGTATTTACGGTCTTCATCGTAGAAGAATTGAGCATCATCTAAGCGAGCAACTAAAACCTTTTCATTACCTGAGATAACATTGTCAAGATAATCTTTATTACCGTTTCTTACAGCAATAAAGTGATTAATTAGTTTACCATTTTCATCATAAACTTCAAAGTATCTTTGGTTATCCTTCATTGAAGTAATTAATACTTCATCTGGAATATTTAAGTACTTTTCATCAAATGAGCCAGCAAAGACAGTTGGATATTCTACTAAATAAGTAACTTCTTCCAGAAGATCACGATCAGGTTTAACTTGCCAATGATTTTCCTTAACCAGTTCATCCATTTGGTTAACAATCATATCTTTGCGTTCTTCAGCGTTAGCAATTACATATTGATCTTTCAATGCGTCTTCATAGTCATCCGCATTAGCTAATACAACTGAATCACCCAAGAAACGATGACCTTCAGTCTTGCGACCAGCAGTAATATCCAAAATCTTAACTGGGATCACTTCATTGCCGAATAATGATACAAGCCAATGGATTGGACGAACAAATTCAAAGTCATTTGAATCCCAACGCATCTTAGTAGGAAAAGTCATAGCTTTAATGATTTCACTCATACCAAGTAAGATATCACTAGCTTTTTTACCTTCCTTTTGAACGTGAACATAAGCATATTCAGTGCCCTTAAGCTCTTCAAAGTAGATGTCATCAGTAGTCATACCTTGACCGCGAGCAAAACCTTGCGCAGCCTTGGTCCAATTACCATCAGCATCTTGCGCAATCTTCTTAGCTGGCCCTTTCTTAACTTCATCAATATCGTCCTGCTTTTCAGCTAAATCTTCGACAAGAATAGTCAAACGACGTGGAGTTGAAAAAGTTTTGATATCTTTGAACTTTAAGCCATTTTCTTTTAAAAATTTTCTGGTTCTGTCTGCTAATTGGCTAACGCTGCGTGGTACAACGTGAGCAGGCATTTCTTCAGTACCAATTTCAAATAAATAATCTTTAGCCATTTTCTATCCCTGCCTTCTTATCTTCTGCGCTCTTAAGTAATGGGAAGCCACGTTTTTCACGTTCTTCTACAAACTTAACAGCAACTTCATGAGCCAAGTTTCTAATTCTTGATAAGTATCCAGCACGTTCAGTTACTGAAACAGCACCACGTGCATCAAGTAAGTTGAAAGTGTGTGAACATTTCAAAATGTAATCATATGCTGGATGTACAAGATTTTGGCTAAGAAGACGCTTAGCTGTTGATTCGTAAATTTCAAAGAATTTAAGAAGTTGTTCTTGATCAGATTCTTCAAATGCATATTTAGAATGTTCATATTCTGGTTGCTTGAAGATATCACGATAAAGAATACCGTTACCCCATTCAAGATCAAATACTGAGTTAACATCTTGAATATATGAAGCAAGTCTTTCAACACCATAAGTAATTTCACTCATAGTTGGTTTAACTTCTAATTCACCAACTACTTGGAAGTATGTAAATTGACTAACTTCCATACCATCAAGCCATACTTCCCAACCAACACCGGCACAACCCATTGATGGGTTAGCCCAGTTATCTTCAACGAAACGAATATCGTGTTCTAAAGGATCAATACCTAATACCTTCAAACTGTCTAAGTAATATTGTTGAATATCCTTAGGAGCAGGCTTAATAACCACTTGGAATTGGTGGTGTTGGAATAATCTGTTAGGGTTTTCACCATAACGACCATCCGCAGGTCTTCTTGAAGGTTCTACATAACAAGCTGCCCAAGGTTCTGGACCAACTGCACGAAGAAAAGTGTAAGGACTCATTGTACCTGCACCCTTTTCAACATCGTATGAAGGCATAATCATACAACCTTTGGAAGCCCAGAATTGTTCCAGCTTAAAGATCATATTTTGAATATTTAATTTCTTATCTGCCATTTTCCTTATTCTCCTCCTGCACTAGGCCATAAAAAAAGCCTATGCAAAATTTTGCATAGGGACGAAATATCTCGCGGTTCCACCCTAATTCAGGAAGTCTTCTTCCTGCACTTAATTGAGTATGACTAGAGGGGCCTTTTCCTAGATGTCCTCTCACCAAACGACATTCGCTGAACTAGTACTTTTCTAATCCTCATTATTGTCAAATACGTGTTTATTTTAACACATGAATTAAGTTTAAACCAGATTTTTGCCAACTTAAAAAAGTTTTAATTCATCCAAGAACTTTTTAGTTTTCAAATTTAAATCAATTGTCTCACGATAAATACGATCTATTGCTTTTCTAGTAGCTCTTTTACTTTCTTCACTTACTTTAATTGTTCCTAAGCGTTCTATAGGCAAAAGACCAATTGTTCTCAAAATTGCAGTTTCTTTTGGCTTTAGATGTAAACGACTCTCAACTACATTAAAATGATCACTACAAATCACTCCACCTAACTTAATAGAATAATCAAAAATCCCTTTTTCCTTACCACAAATTACGCAGTGACTTAATTCCGGTTTCACTCCATAGGCGCTAAGCATTTTCATTTGTACAATTTGAGTGATCATTTCACTATCTACACCAGCACTTATCTTTTCTAAAGCAAACACTGCCAGATTATAATACTGGCCCAAAGGCTGATATTCTACAAAAGCATGATCGATTAAATCAAAAATAAAAGAAACATAAGCATTCTTAGTTAGGTCACGATATAATGCATCAAACTGCTGCACTTTTTTATATGTACGCAAATTACTCAAACCATGACCGCTTGTATAAATAACATAAGTACCTGCGGAGAAATTAAGTGTGGCTGCACTCAATTTTGATTTAGGACGCATAGCCCCTTTTACAATTAAGGTAATAATACCACTTTGCTTAGTTATGATTTTAGCCAATAAATCTGCTTCTTTATATTTTTGTCTCTTAAATATTATGCCCTGAACTTCTTTAAGCTCACGTGCCATAAAAATCCCTTCTTAACACCATAATTAACGTAATTTTATCATACAAACAAAATTAAAAGCCACGGCCCTTTTATAGAGCTGTGGCTTTTAATTTAACTATCCAAGTTCTTTTTTATCATAACCAATTTGTTTCAAGAAACTTGGATCTGAACGCCAATTATGTTGAACCTTTACCCATAAACGCAAATTTACTTTTTCACCAAGTAATCTTTCAATTTCCTTACGTGAATCAATTCCGATTTGCTTGAGCATCTTACCACCCTTGCCGATGATAATGCCCTTTTGGCCATCTCTTTCAACATAAATAGTTGCTTCAATAACTAATTTACCATTTTGATGCTTATTCATTTGATCGACTACAACTGCAGTAGCATGTGGAACTTCTTGAGAAGTAAGTCGTAAAATTTGTTCTCGAATAAGTTCTGCAACCACAAAATATTCAGGACGATCTGTGATCTGATCTGCATCATAATATTGTGGTCCTGCTGGTAAATACTTATAGATTGTATTGAGCAAATCATCAATACCAATGCCTTGAGTAGCAGAAATCGGTAGTATTTCTTTAAAGCCATCAAGTTTATGGTATGAATCCATAATCGGTAATAACTTATTAGGATGAATTTGATCAACCTTATTAATTACCAAAAATACTGGAACTTTAACTTCTTTGAGCAAGTCAGCAATATATTGGTCACCTTTACCCATATCCTCAGGTTCAACCATGAATAAAACTAGATCAACATCATTTAAACTAGATAAACTAGCTTTATCCATATAGTCGTCAAGTTTTGAATGAGGTTTAAAGATTCCCGGTGTATCAACAAAAATAACTTGCATTCTATCTGAAGTATATATACCCGAGATACGATTTCTCGTTGTCTGAGGTTTATTTGACGTAATCGCCACTTTTTGACCGACTAAATAATTCATCAATGTTGATTTACCAACATTAGGACGGCCAACTAAGGCAACGAAGCCAGATTTAAATTCTTTTTCTTCCATATTATTTACCTCTGCCTTCATCTAATTGATCAGGATACAATGGTAGTCCATAATCTTCTAACACTTTTCCTTGAATACCAAACATTTCTTTGGCTTCATCAGGTTCAATGTGATCATATCCATTTAAATGCAAAAAGCCATGAACTATTGTATAACCAAATTCTCGGTCAAACCCCGTACCATATTCCTTGCTATGACGTGAGATCACACTAGGACACATAAATAAATCACCAATATCTTCTTGAAAATCTGGATCATCTTTAAAAGCAGCTAAATCAATTGAATCCTCACCATCTTCAATTGCAAAAGAGATAACATCAGTCGGGCGATCTTTATCGCGATATTTTAAATTTATCTCATGACTGCGATCTTCATTAACAAAGTTAATGCTCATTTCCAAATTGTTATCCTTGCCGATTTCTTTCTTTGCTAAAAGCAAAAGTTTCATAATCCAGGTTTTCCAGTCACGCTTTTCATCATCTAAAAAGCCAACCTCGTCATTGTAAGTAATATCAATTGGATCCATTGTTAGTGTTTAATGTCCTCTTTTTCATAAGCAGTAATAATTTTGGCAACTACAGGGTGACGAACAACGTCATTTGCAGAAAAGTTGATGAATTTGATTTGGTCAATATTTTTCAAAATGTGCCGCGCATCGATTAAACCGCTATGCTGTCGTCCCGGCAAATCAACTTGCGTCATATCTCCATTTACGACCATCTTGGAATTAAAGCCAAGACGTGTCAAAAACATCTTCATTTGTGCATCGGTAGTGTTTTGGGCTTCATCTAGAATAACGAAGGCATCATCAAGAGTTCTCCCACGCATATAAGCAAGTGGAGCTACTTCAATAACTCCTCTTTCCATTAAACGATCAGTAGTATTAGTACCAAGAATTGCATATAACGAATCATAAATTGGTCTCAAATATGGATCAACTTTTTCTTTCAAATCACCAGGTAAAAATCCAAGTGATTCACCAGCTTCAACGGCCGGTCTTGTTAAAATTATTCTAGAAACTTCGCCCTTTTTAAATGCTGCAATTGCACATACAACTGCTAAAAAAGTCTTACCAGTCCCAGCTGGTCCAATTCCGAAAACAACGTCAGATTTATTAATGGCTTCAACATAACGCTTTTGACCCATATTTTTGACTCTGATCGGTCTACCTTTAGCATCCCGAATCAAAACCTTCTTGTATAAGTCAGCAAAGTACTCAGTAGTACCTTTATCCGCCATTTTCATCGCGCTAACTGTGTCGGGCGCACCAACGTTAACGCCGGTATTCACGACACTGTCTAATGCTTTCAAAACTTCGATAGCTTTTTTAATGTTTGCCTCATCATTACCTGTAATAACAATTTCATTACCAGTATCTGAAACAGACAAATCATAGCCTTTAGAAAGAAGCTTTAAATTTCCATCATTAACTCCAACTAATTTTTGAATATTCTCTGGTTTTTGAGGTGTAAAAACTGTTTGAGCCAAAAAGACCCGCTCCTTCTTGTATAACTAGCTTAGCTGATCGCGAACTGCTTGCGAAGCAACTTTACCATCAGCACGTCCTTTAATCTTTGGCATTAAGGCCTTCATGACCTTACCAAAATCGGACTTACCTTTAGCACCTACTTCATCAATCGTTTCTTTTACTGCTGCTTCAAGCTCATCCTTGCTCATTTGCTTAGGCATGTACTTTTCAACAACAGCCAATTCTTTCTTAGTTTCTTCAACTAAATCATCGCGCTTAGCTTTAGCAAATTCTTCGATTGATTCTTCTCTTTGCTTCTTTTCACGATTAAGAACTGTCAATTCTTCATCTGGTGTTAAATCATGTCCCAACTTGATTTTTTCATTCATCAAAGCAGATTTAATCATCCGGATAGTATTAAGGGCAGTTTTATCATGATTCTTCATAGCTGTTTTCATATCAGCCATAATTTTATCTGATAAACTCAATCTGGTATCCTTCTTTCTATTAAAAACCCAATAGTATTATAACAAACTATCTACATAACTAAAATAAAACTATTGATTATTTACTATTATATGGAATATTTTTATTGAAAACTAAATTATTGTATCCTTTATTCAAGGCTTAAATACTTAATACCAGATTATCTTATTTTATGACTACTAAATATTTTTAAATTTTGTTATTCACATAAGAATCAAAATATAAACAAAAAGCCCACCCATTCCCGGGTGGACTTTTCAGAAATTATTAATAATGTCTACGCTTACGTGCAGCTTCTGACTTTAATTTTCTACGAACACTTGGTTTTTCGTAGAATTCGCGCTTGCGGTATTCTTGTAAGGTACCACTTCTAGAAACGGAACGCTTGAAACGACGAAGAGCATCATCAATAGACTCGTTTTCGTGAACGATTGTCTTAGCCATGTGTGATCCCTCCTTCCATTTCTTGGCGTTACGCCATACATTTACTTAAATTATACCAAACTAATCTTTGGGGTCAATACAATATTTAAATATTTCTCAAAAAAATTAATTTATTCTTTAAGCCCTTACATCCCTATATATCTAACATTTATATTTTTATCTATTTTATTTCCTTAATCAAATTAATCTCACAGCAATTATTATAATTGCTTATTGTTAATCCGCTTTCATTAATAGTATAATTATTTTAGAAAGAGGTGCTAATATGGCAGAAACAAAAGACCAAAATGTATTAAACATTATCATTATTTCCGATGCTGCTGGTGACACCGCATTTAGTAACGCTACCGCAGCAGCTGCTGAATTTCCAAACGCAGAAATCAATTATCGTCGTTACCCATTTATTACCAATCTTGAAAAGCTGGATGAAGTTTTAAAAGAAATCGAAAAATATCCTAATCTTGTGATCATTTTCAGTTTGGTTAAAGATGAAATGCAAATTCCAGTTATTAAATTTGCACGTGATCACAATATTCAATGTGTTGATATCTTTTCCCCTGTAGTTGAAGCTATTCAACAAACTACTCATATGATTCCAGATCAAAAAATTGGTGCACAGCACAGCTTGAACCAAAAATACTTTGACAGAATCTCCGCAATGGAATTTGCCGTAATGTACGATGATGGGAAAGACCCTAAAGGTTTCCTTGAAGCTGACGTTGTTTTACTTGGTGTTTCTAGAACTTCTAAAACTCCCCTTTCATTATTCTTGGCAAACAAGAATCTAAAGGTAGCCAATTTACCATTAGTTCCTGAAACTCATATTCCAAAAGAAATCTACGAAATCGATCCTAAGAAAATTATCGGTTTAACCAATGATCCATCTGTTTTAAATGAAATCAGACGTCAGAGAATGATTGCTTATGGTCTTAATCCTGACACTACATACTCAAGTATGGATTCAATTAATAAAGAACTTGAATCAGCTCAAGCTTTATACAAAAAGTTAGGTTGCTACGTTATCAATGTAGCTCACCGTTCAATTGAAGAAACTGCTGCACTTATTCTTGAACATTTAGGTATTGACGACTACGCAAAATAGAAAATAACAACATAAGTTACTCAAGGACTGAACTATAAAATTCAGTCCTTTTTGTATAGTCGAAAAAGTTTTGTAATAGTCTCGTAAAACTCTTGCGCTACAATAACTATGGTAAATAAATGAGAGGAGAAAAAATCAGGCACATCCTGAAAATCAAAGAATAGTATATATGAAATTTCGTAAAAAAATTATCACATTATTAAGCGCAGCTTTAGTAAGTACAAGCATTACTACTTCAGCAAGTTCAATAGTCTCTGCTGATACCATTACCGATAACTCAACAACTGCTACAGAAACTACTACAGTTAAAAAAACTTATAAATGGACTTATCCATTCAAGGCAAACGATAAATATGGTGTACGTCCAATGTCAAATGCCCAAGTATTCGGAATGACTAATTATATGCGTTCAGTTAATCCACCTTCATACTTTCACGATGGCTGGGACTTTGGGCATTCAGAGGTTGGCTACTCCCCTGTCTATGCTATTCATGCGGGTACTGTTAAAAAGGTAGCCTATGGTAGCGGATTAGGCTGGTTCATCTGGGTAATCAGTCCAGATAAATATGTAGAAGTTTACCAAGAAGGTTTTACTAAAAAAAGTGATATATATGTGAAAGCTGGGCAAAAAATTAAAGCTGGGCAAAAAATTGGTCGCTTAACCGGCTCTCACCTTCACTTGGGTTTAACTAAGACTGATAAGAAATATATCAACAAACATGGTTTTCCATGTAATAACTGGAATGTTGATAATGGAACATGGTTAAATCCAATTAGTGTAATTCAAAAATATATGGATAAGCAAAAATAATAATCTATTATTGAAGAATCATCATTTGATGGTTCTTTATTTTTGTACAAATTTTTTCAGGTGTTATAATCTAAACCAACTTTAAGAATAAGAAAAATCAAACAAATACGGAGGAATATTAAAAATGTCAGAGAACAACAAGCACATCAAAGCAACTGATATTAAAGAGAACCCTAAGTATGACACGGCAATCTTTGCTGGCGGTTGTTTTTGGTGCATGGTTGAACCATTCGATAACATCACTGGCGTTGAAGAAATCATTTCCGGCTATACTGGCGGTCATACCATTAATCCAACATATGCAGATGTTTGCACTGGTAAAACTGGTCATACCGAAGCTGTAAAAATCACTTACGATCCAGGCAAGATTTCATACAATCAACTACTGAATTATTATTGGCAAGTGACCGATCCTACTGATGCAATGGGCCAATTTCAAGATCGCGGTGATAATTATCGGCCAGTAATTTTCTACAATTCCCAGTTTCAAAAAGAAGCTGCTGAAAAATCAAAGCAAGAATTAGCTAACAGCGGTAAATTTGATAAGCCTATTGTCACTTCGATTGAAAAAGCAATGCCTTTTTATCCAGCGGAAGATTATCATCAAGATTTTTATAAAAAAGATCCTGAAAGATACGCTTTGGAAGAATCTGGTGGACGTAGTGATTTCATAAAAAAACATTGGAGTAAATAGATTTTCTATTGGGACATACTTGAATATTTGTTAAACTTAAGATGCTGATGAATTAGTTTTATTTTAAGGATTTGACATAAACAAATGGATCAATTAGATAAATTTAATAGACGCTATAACTTTTTGTCTAAGTTATCTGCGGCCTTTTTCTATTCAATTGCTGTAGCTATCGCTCTGAATTTCTTTTGGACGCCTGGACATATGTACTCATCTGGAATTACAGGGTTTGCTCAGTTAATTAATACGATCAGTGAACGTTATTTACCGTTTACTTTAACCACGTCATTTATGTACTTCATTTTGAACTTTCCATTATTTATTTTGGCTTGGTTCAAAATCGGACATAAATTCACTTTCTTTACAATTGTTGCGGTAGTATTAGGATCTATTATGATGCACTGGATTCAACCATGGAAAATGCATCTGGATCCTCTTGTATGTGCTATCTTTGGTGCTTCAATTAATGGGATTGGTACTGGACTAGCACTTAAAAATGGAATTTCAACTGGTGGATTAGATATTATAGGCATCGTAATTCGACAAAAAACTGGTATTAGCTACGGTAAATTCAATATATTTGTTAATTTGATTATCATTGCCGCAGCTGGTTGTATGTTTGGGTGGACACGTGCTCTTTATTCTGCATTAACTATCTTTATTAACGGTCGAGTAATTGATGCAGTTTATACTCAACATCAAAAGATGCAAGTAATGATTGTTACCCAGCATCCCCAACATATTATTGATGGTATTCAAACTCGTATGCACCGTGGAATTACTATTTTGCATGATGCAGAAGGGGCTTATAGTCATATTGAAAAAACAGTTTTAATTACAATTATTGATCGTTACGACATGTATGATATTCGTCAAATAGTAGAAAAAGCTGACCCTTATGCTTTTATGAGTGTTAGTGAAGTAGAAAAAGTGTATGGACGCTTTAAAGAGCAAGAGGTTGTTTAATTAAATGGGACTGAAGCCTTGAGACACAAGTCCTTTTAATGCTTCTAACTTAGCTTAAGGGGCAAAAAATTAAGAGTTCAACAATTGGAGTTAAATTTTTCAATTGTTGAACTTTTTTTATACTAGTTACGATGCAATTTAATTAAATAATTACCTCATTCAACATTAGTTTATAATTGATATAGTTAATTTTTATATTTTAAAAATTTATTTAGAAAGGCAATATCATGAGTTCATTTTACGAATTAATCTGGCGTGAAAATGAGTTAGATTCTTATTCAACAGATAAACTAAATTTTATTTTTAATACAATTAACCACCCATTCCCCATACGTTATCGACAAATGTATGCCAATCGACTTGAATGGCAAAAAGCAGTTAATCATCATGACAATATCGTTAAGAAAGTAAAAGATACTATCAATAGTCGTAATGACATTCATAATGTTAGAAAAGCATGGCTTAAGCAACATAATAATGTTAAAGCTGTCGCAGAAAATGGATATACAATTGAACAAGTAGCTAATGAGCTTCCTCATCTGGCTAATCAATTAGGGGCATTCATCGAAATTGAAAACATTGAAATCAAATACTTTGATGATGAACTTAAACCACGTTATGACCTTAATGATTTTGAAGATATTTCTAAACAAAACTATCCATCAAGTGGTTTTAATCAAACAGGAATCACCAAAGAAAAATTTCTCAAATTATATCCTCAAGTATCTGACCCAAATTTAGATAAAGTACTTTTAGCAGCCGAATATGAGCCTAAAAACGATACAGATACAACTATTCCATATTGGTTTGCAGTCAATGCCAAAAGAATGCTAGTTGATGGTGATAGTTTCGCTAATACTTTTGATGACTAAAAAGAAGCCCGCATAAGCGAGCTTCTTTTACTATTCAATAATCTGTACCCCATTTTTGTCGGGATGCAAAATAAAGGTATTAGCCTTTAGGCCATGTTTATTAAGCCCTGACAAAAATCCTCTTACATGTTCATCTTCTATCCAGGTCATCACTGTTGAACCAGCACCACTAAGATAAGTAGCCACAGCATGTTTTTGATGCGCTACTTCACGTATCTGATTTAATTCCGGTACTAATTTTTCACGATATGGCTCATGAAAAACATCACTTTCCATGAGCTCACCAGCCATTTTATAATTTTGAGTAAATAAACTGGCAACCAAAGTATTAGCAATCGCTGAACCATGGGTAGCAGTCTTGAAGTCTAATTCCTTAGGTAAAACTTTACGTGCGTCCTTAGTAGCTAAATTATAGTCTGGTACATAAGCTACTAAAGTATACGGAGGCAATGGCGCCTTGATTGCATCAAAATGTTGATCCACTTCAGTACCAACGACCAATCCACCTAAGATAGTAGGGGCAATATTGTCAGGATGTCCTTCAATTCTGGCCCCAATTTGCACCTTTTCTTCATCTGATAATCCCAATTTACCAAAATGATCAGCCAATTCAATTCCGGCCGCGATTGCACTAGAACTACTCCCCAATCCATGTGCTAACGGAATATCGTTTTTTACACGTAAATGTAGCGGTTGTAACCCTGGATAAACTGTTAATGCTGTTTTTACAATCAAATTAGTTTCATCATGAGGAATTTTGGGTATTACATGATCCACCTGAAAGCGATCCGAAACACTTAAAACCTCTACTTCTAAATAAAGCGAAACAGCCATCCCAATTGAGTCAAAACCAGGACCTAAATTAGCTGTTGAAGCTGGTACTTTAATAATCATCTAACTCCCCCCTTTAGTAATTTACTATAAAATCTTGTAACTTGCTCTTAAATTTTGATCTTGAATCACTAAATCTTGTAATTGTTGGCGACTAATCTCCTCAGTCACCACTACGGTTCTTTCATCCACCCGTTTAATTTCTTTAATTGGTATTTCTAAATCAGAAAGAAGTTTACTCAAAGTAAGTAATGTTTCCTCGGCCTCAAAAGACAAATAATAAGGATACTTCACATCTTCTGAGCTAGTTAATTTCATTATTCTAGAAAAATTACTAAAAGGCTGACCATTTGTTTTCTTAACATAATTATTAGTCTCTGCAATTACGTCACTCATTACAGAACTAGCTGTAGCAGAGCTGCCCGCTCCTGGTCCGGTAAATACAGCTGTTCCTAAGCTTTGACTCTTGATTTGCAAAGCATTAATTTCATTTTTTATATGTGCCATAATTGAATTTTCTGGCAATAAACACGGGGCTACTTCTACGAATAATTTATCATTAATATTTTTAGCAATACCAATTAATTTGATTGTGTAACCCATCTTTTTAGCTTGCTCAATATCAAATGCTTGTAAATTATTTATACCTTCAATAGTAAAGTCATCAATACCAATCTTTGTACCGAAAGCAAATTTACTCAAAATGACAATCTTATACGCCGCATCTTTTCCCGTAACATCATTTGTAGGATCGGCTTCTGCAAATCCAAGTTCCTGCGCCTTTTTTAAGGCTTCATCATAACTTAAACCATTTTCGCCCATCTGAGACAAAATATAATTGGTCGTACCATTGATAATTCCTTGAATTTCTGAAATTATGTCACCCGCATATGACTTTCTAATGGTACGTAGAATTGGTATTCCACCTGCAACACTAGCATCATACATTAAATCGCATTTATTTTTTGCAGCAATAGAAATTAATTCCGAACCATACGTTGCCATTAAGTCTTTATTAGCAGTGACCACATTTTTACCAGACTTTAATGCCTCTGTAATATATTCTTTAGTGGGGTGCAGCCCTCCGATTAGTTCAACAACAATCTTAATCTCAGAATCATTTAAGATATCGGTAAAATCAGTGGTCAATTCAACTGTATCAGCCATATTTTTGTGTTTTTCAATATTACGTACAAGTGCTTTTTTAATAATAATTTCTTCTCCACTTGTTTGTTTAATCTTTTTTTGATTATCTTTAATAATCTTCAATACTCCTGAGCCGACAGTGCCTAACCCAAGTAATGCGATTTTGATTGCCATTTTAGTCTACCCTCTTTTTAATGATTTTCTTATTTTTATGATTGTAACACAAGGCAAAAACAAGTTACAATAATAAATATATTTAGCATTTCCGACTCAGATAGGGAGATTTTTTATGAAATATCGTAGTACTAGAGGTTCAAAAGACAATACACTTAATTCACCATCTGCTATTATTCAGGGCTTAGCCCCAGACGGTGGTCTTTATGTACCTCTTAATTTTCCAGAGCCTAATTTTAAACTTGAAGATCTACCAAAATTATCTTATAAGCAAATTGCCGCAATGGTTATTGCTTTATTTTTCAATGACTTTTCAAAAGAACAAATTATATCATCAGTAACTAATGCATATAACAAACAATGGGATGATCGCAGTGTTGTTCCAATCGAAAAGCACAATGGTAACTTCTATATGGAGCTTTTTCATGGACCTACTTTAGCCTTTAAAGATATCGCTTTACAAATGTTGCCACAACTTATGACCCGAGCAGTTCAAATCGAAAAAATTAATCGTGATATTATCATCTTGACTGCCACATCAGGTGACACTGGAACAGCTTCAATGCGTGGTTTTGCTAACCAAAAAGGCACCGATGTAATTGTCTTTTATCCTGAAGGCGGTGTAAGCCCTGTTCAGCTTAAACAAATGCTTAGTCAACGTGGTAAAAATCTACAAGCTTTTGCTATTAAAGGTAATTTTGACGATGCCCAAACTGAAGTTAAAAAGATTTTTAATGATGAAGCATTTAGAGAGCGTTTAAAACAAAATGGATATCAATTTTCATCTGCAAATTCTATGAATATTGGTCGTCTTATTCCACAAATTTCTTATTATCTTTATACATATGGTCAATTAGTTCGGCGTAAAGAAATCAATTTAGGTGATAAAGTTAACTTTTCTGTTCCTACTGGTAATTTCGGGGACATTTTGGCTGGTTACTATGCTAAAAAGCTTGGCTTACCAATTAATAAATTGATCTGCGCTTCAAATGAAAACAATGTTTTAACCGACTTTTTTGAAACTGGTGAATATGATAAACGTCGTAAATTCCATTTAACTAACGCACCAGCAATGGATATTTTAGTATCTAGCAATTTAGAGCGTCTTTTATTTGATCTATACGATGAAAATGATAAACAAATTGCTAGCTTAATGAATCAGCTTACTCAACGTGGTCATTATCAAGTTAATGAAGACGTTTTAAATGAATTACACCAAATTTTTGCAGCAGATTTTGCTAATGAGAATCAAGTTAAAGAAGAAATTAAGCGTGTATACAATTATGATCGCTATGTAATTGATCCTCACACTGCTATTGGTTCATATGTCGCTCAACAATATAAGCAAAAAACCAATGATGATACTCCAATGGTCATTGTTTCCACTGCTAGTCCATATAAATTCCCTGAAACTGTTTATGAAGCAATTACAGGGCGAGATTGTCCGCAAAGTGGTGTTGCAGCTATTAAAAAACTTCACGAAGAACTAGGTGGTCAACTTTCAATTGGCGTTAGAGCTTTATTTGATCACGAAGCACATATGGAAAAAATTATTAATCCTGAAAATATGGAAGCAGCTATTAGTTCCATTTTGAATTTAAAATAAATTTGAAAGGAAACCTATGAAAGTAGTTAAATTCGGTGGCTCATCTTTAGCCACAGGTAATAACGTTAACAAAGCATTAAATATCATCAAAAATGATAGTAGTAGACAAGTAATCGTGGTTTCTGCCCCTGGTAAAAGAACAGATGATGATATTAAAGTAACTGATTTATTGATTACTTATGCTTACACTAGTTTAAGAAGTAATAACTATGACGATACTGTAGAAAAGATTTTTAGACGATATGAATTGATTGCTCAATATTTCGATTTACCCGAAAGCGACTTAACCAAAATTAAGCGTCTACTTTTGACCTTACCTACTTACGATTATCCAAACGCAGATTATCGCATGGCTACATTCAAGGCACATGGTGAACGCTTAAATGCTATTTTAATTGCTAAAATTTTAAATCATCAAGGAATTAAGACACGCTACTTAGAGCCAAAAGATGTAGGTCTGATTGTCACAGGGACACCTAATAATGCAGAAGTTAACCCCGAAACATATGTTAATTTAAAGCGGATTAATTTGAAGAATAATGAAAAAATCATCTTTCCAGGTTTTTATGGTATTACACCATCTGGTCATATTGCCACATTTTCACGTGGAGGTTCTGACATTACTGGCGCAATTTTAGCTAGAGGCTTTGATGCTGAATTATATGAAAACTTCACTGACGTTGATGCTATCTTTTCCGCCAATCCTAATATAGTAACTAACCCTGCTCCTATTAAAAAGATGACTTATCAAGAAATGCGTGAGCTTTCCTATGCTGGATTTTCTGTTTTTCATGATGAAGCACTTATCCCTGCTATTCAAGGAGAAATCCCAGTTAACGTTAAAAATACTAACGATCCTGAAAAACCCGGTACATTAATCGTTCCAGAAGATGGATTTATTCCTAAACATACGATTACGGGTATTGCAGGTGGAAAAAATTTCGCAGCTCTTTATCTTAGAAAATACATGTTAAATAAAGGGGCTGGATTCACCTTAAAATTAATGGAAATATTTGATCGACACCATGTATCTTATGAACATATGCCATCTGGGATTGATGATCTAACTATTATCTTTAAAAAAGATGCATTAAGTGATCAACTAATTGATGTAATTTGTAATGAAATTCAAACTAGTTTGAATCCTGATCAAATGCAATGGATTGATGATTATGCAATTACTATGGTGGTTGGTGAAGGGATGAAAGATAAACTCACACTTTGTGCAAGTATTCTCTACCCTCTTGGTGAAAAGAATATTTCTATCCAAATGATTAACCAAGGTGCCTCACAGATTTCCATCATGATCGGTACAAGACGCCAGGATGAAGAAGAAGTTATTAAGACAATTTATCAAAACTTCATTGAAAATAGATAGCTTTACATAATCTAAATAATGTAAAAAAGGATGAAGAATTTTTATTTCTTCATTCCTTTTTTAGATTAAATATACTCTTTCTTAACCAATAACTTAGCTTTAACATATAAATTCTTAATATTTAATCGATATACTTACGGCATCCTCAATGAAGGGAATGAGATTAATGATTAAACTTCTCCTATCTATTATATTAATTTTATTACTCGGACTTATGGCTATTAGTTCTGTTTTAATTAAAGTTCCTGCTCCAGTTAAAATAAGGAAAACAAGCAGTAACTATACTAATAATTATTAGCCAATTTTCACTTTACATAATTTTAATTATGCAAAAAGACGTTACTTTTTAATCAGTAACGTCTTTTTTTGGATTAATCAAAATAAGCACGTGTATAATCAACTTCTCCCACTGAATGCCATAAAACTCCTCTTAGGTTTTTTCTTACTAGATGACTTTCAGTCATATTATAAAGCGGTACAACGGCAGCATCTTTAGTTAATTGGTTCTGTGCATTACGCATATTTTGCCAATAATTATCAATTTCTTCTGCACTTTTACTTTTAGCTGCTTTTACATACTTATCATAATTAACACTACTATATTTACCATAATTTTGAGAATTATTAGTTTGCAAGATATCTAAATCACTCATTGGATCTGAATAATCCGCAAGCCATAAGCTTAAATGCATATCAAAATTACCACGTGCAATATTATCCTGCGAATTTTTAGCAGGAACTGCATGAACTTCTACATTAGCATTTTTAAGTTTTGTTTCTACCTGTGATTGAACAAACTGTGCGATATTCTTATTAATTGTCTGATCATCAGTATAATAAGTTAAATTAATATTCTTTTTTCCTTCTTCTTTTAAGCCTTCGTTCCATAACTTCTGTGCTTTAGTCACATTATGAGTTTCTTCTGGTTTCATTTCTTTAGCAAAATCAACACCTGTACTTTGATCTTCAGCAAGAGTTGGTGCTACAAAAGTATCAGCTGCAGTTGAACCATCTGCTAGGACCTTTCGTGCAAGCTGTTTTTTATCCAATACTAAATTAAGCGCTTGACGCATTTTTACGTTAGAAAATGGTCGATTTTTGCGCATATTAAGCTGTAAATAATAAACCCCCGCTCTATGTAAATGCATTAAATTTTTATTATTTTGCATCCCTTGAGCAGTAGTGCCCGTAATTTGTGCATCATCCAAATTTCCCTGCTGAAATAATTGATGGGCAGTATTAGCATCTTTAACTACTTGCATTTTAATGTGTTTCAAGTGAATTGCTTTTTGATCGTAATAATTTTTATTTCTATCTAAACTCCAAGACAAATTACTACCTGTCCACCCGTCTACTTTAAATGGACCATCATAATACATTTTGCTAGAATCTGTACCATACTTGTCTCCAAATTTCTTTAAAGCTGCTTGACTTTGAGGGAAAAATGCTGGCAAAACCATCATTCTATCAAAATATGGCATTGGATATTCTAAATCAACTTGTAATGTATGTTTATTTAATGCATGTACCCCCAGCTTATTAACTGATATTTTTCCTGCAGTAATGTCAGTAGCATTTTTAACTCCAGTAAAGATATAAGCATACCCTGAACGTGAATTTGGACTAACAGATCTACGCCAAGAAACCACAAAATCTTGGGCTGTTACTGGATCACCATTCGACCATTTAGCATCCTTTCTTAGATTATACGTATAACGCTTACCATGATTAGTCGGTTTTACCACACTAGTCGCTAAAGCTGGCACTGGATCGCCCTTATGATTTGCCCTATAAAGACCTTCCATTGAATTTTCCAAAACATTCCATTGATTAATGTTCGCTTCATTTGAATGATCCAATGACATAATCTCTCCATCTTGCATAAGACGAAGTGTTTGTTCTTGATCACCTTGATCTGCAGAATCGCGTCCACATGCTGTCAAAACTAAAATTGATAAAGTGGCGGTGGCTAACAATAATCCCTTTTTTAAATTCATTATTCTCTTCCTTCTAAAATTTTATTTAGATGAACTATTAACTTACAAATCTTATCTCCCACTAAATATTTGTATTAGTCATCCTTTTAAGTAGTTACAATATTCTTCAGCTATTAATTCAAAGGAGGATCCAAACCCGAATAACAAATAGCTATATTTTCGATCAATAATTGCATTTAATATATCCTTTCTCTTTATTAAGAAAATAATTGAACAAACTATTGATAGAAAATAAAAACGCCCCACTAGATCGAATTCGATCTAGTGGGGCGTTTAACGCGGTACCACCTATTTTTTGCTAATTAAAAAAACTAGCCTTTTACGTGCGGCTCTAAAAAGAGCGATACGTTGCCGCTATATAGGGCGGACCCTGAAATTACTGTTATCGCAACTCCCGCTCAAAGGTGATTTTCGGCAAAATCAGAATTATTCCTTTTCACCAACCCGGAACTCTCTGAAAATTCTGATTAGACTTACTTTCCTCATCAAAGCTGTTCTTTTTTCTTGTTGAAGGATATACTACGCTGTTAAAAATAAAAGTCAATGAACGTTCAAGGATTTAGCTATTCACTTCTAAGAAAGATTTAAACCAAACATTTGAGATATCTATATTCAAAAAAATTTAATTAAATTTTTTTACTAGATTATTTAGTAAATGTGTTAATTGCTACCTTAGTCTCTAAATCTAGTATATTTTGCTTTCCAATCATAGAGCTTAATTCTTACCCAAAACGAATAGATTCCTAATGTGATAATTGATAATAATAACCATTTAATCCAATTTCCAAATAAACTCCAAGCACTACCAAAAAACTCTAATCTTCTTCCCTCAATCACAGTATGGTTAATTCTCCAGCCATACATCATACAGATTGCCCAAGGATAACAAATTCCTAATGTGAATACAGTGACTAAAGTACCTAAAATAGTACAACCAATTAATGATAATAATCCCCCATCAAAGAAGGAGTTTCTTCCATGTTTTATTTCCATTACTTTTTCCTTTCAAAAATTATCCTTAATACAAGTATAGTCTTAGAGAATATCTATTGACTATCAATTTTAGTAAGCATAAAGTTAATGTGAAATATATTTTTTTATCAATGAGGATTTTACTTATGGAAGAAAATACTAAAAATATGCTTGCTGGAAAGCCTTATCGTCCAGGAACACCAGAATTACATCAAATTTCTAGATTGGCTCACCGACTTTGTCGTGACTATAATTTACTAGCAGACACTGATAAAGAAGAACGAAAAGCAATTATTAACCGCCTATTTCCCGATCATCAAGAAGGTATTTATTTACAAGGTCCTATTAATGTAGATTATGGTCGTTTTACTACTCTAGGTAAGAACTTTTATGCTAACTTTAATCTAACTATTTTAGACACTTGCCCTGTAAAAATCGGTGATAATGTTATGTGTGGACCTAACGTTAATATTCTTACTCCACTTCATCCGCTACTTCCCAGTCAACGCAATTCTCGCGTATTAGAAAATGGCACTGTAGGCGATTATGAATATGGTGCTCCTATTACAATTGGTGATAATTGTTGGCTAGCTGGAAACGTAACAATTTGTGCTGGTGTGACTATTGGCAATGGATGCGTAATTGGAGCTGGCGCTGTAGTTACTAGAGATGTTCCTGATAACTCACTTGTTGTGGGGGTTCCAGGACGTGTCATTAGAAAAATAACAAAAGAAGATCGTTTAAAGAACTGGCCATATTAAAAATACTAATAATATGAAAATAAGACTATCAAAACCAATTGATAGTCTTATTTTGTATATATCTTGATTTCTTCTATTCCTTACGTTTTCTGTAAACTAACCCAACTAGTGTACCAACTAAAGCAAGACCTAAACCAATAATACCTAATTCTGATTTACTTTCACCAGTTTGCGGTAAAATATTTTGTTTTTTCGTTGATTTTACGATTTGATTCGTAGAATGAACTAATGCATAACTATTTGAACTAATCTTCTCTGCTCTAGAGAGGTTATTACTGCTAGTGCTAATAGCCCCCTTAGGCTCTTTTGAATTAGCATCATTATCCGAAATAGAATTAGTTTTTACAACTTTTAACTTAGATCAGTTGTCTTATTATTTGTTTTCTTAGAATTAGAAACAGATGGAATATTAGGAGTTATTGGATTATCAGAAGGAGTTGACGTTGAAGGAATTACTGGATTACTTGGTGCTGGCGGAGTATCAGGTACATTCGTAGGAGTTGATGGTGTATCTCCTGGATTTTTTGGAGGTTCAGGCTTTTGAGCATTATGCTTATATGGAATTACTATTTCAATAAGTGACTTACCTTTAGGCAAAGCATCAATTTCTTTTTGGGCATCTTTATTTGCAAATGCATTTATTGCACTAACTTGATCTGAAGTAATGTCAGCCAAATGTGTAGCTTTACCATTTAGTTTTTGACTAAAAATCTTTGACTCAAGGTCAATTGTATAATTGGAAATACTTGCATTCTTATGTGAATCAAAAGTTCCAATTGACCAATTATTCCAACTGACTGTTTTACCAGTCACTTGATCTACATTTGCATCCCTACTAAATGTTAAAGTATCAGAAATATACGGCGTAGCTAAATCTTTTAAATTCCCTTGTTTATCATAAGCATCATCTTCATCAACATAATGAATCACTTCTTCAATTTGTTTCTGTTGAACACGTATCTTATCTTCCTTTATCTTGTGATACAAGTAAACATAATAATCATTAGGATTTTCGTCATCATCAAATGTCAACTTATCACTGGTATACTTGTTAACTTGATCATTAAAGTTCAACTTACTTGAATCATAATTAGGTATAGATGTATAAGCTTTTCCACCATTTGTAGCATCAATATCTAAAATATAATTTAGCGTTTCAAGATAGTTAATAGTATCATGAGTCAAATTGGCAGTTGTAGTTTCAGGATCACCACTATAAAAAGTATGCAATTTAGAATCGTCTACTTTAATATTTAAAGCATGGTTAATTTCACTACCACCTTTTATATCTTCATCAATATAATGAACACGAATATTTTCAATTAATTTATATGGAATAACTAAATCAAAACGTGTTTTTTCTGGAATTGTGTCTTTATCAATTGTAATAGTGATTATATTTTTCTTTCGGTCAACACTTACACTTTTGTCTAATGCCGACAACTTTTCATTATTCAAAGTGATATTATCATAATCAATACTATATTTCGTATTACCATTAACATTAGTTGGAATATTGATTACATCGAATTTACCATTATTATTTTCAGCAAGCCATGTTGAAGGATATACGACATTGCCGTTATCGTCCACTATCTGAGTTTGATTAAACGTCAAAGATTGAGAACTAGGTTTAGCATATTCAGATTCAACTTCTTGTCCCTTCTTAGGTCCATTTTCATAAATATATTTAACTGAATCGCTAACACTCTTATTTTGAGAACTTAATTTTACAAAATTTAGTGTAAATTCCTTACCTTCCCAATCATAATTACCATATTTATTATCTTCATAATTTTTAGAAGAATATAAAGTTGAATTAGTATACTTACCAGAAACGTGCTTTCCAGTAGAAGCACCAACAAAAGCGTATCCACTCTTATTTAAATTCTTAATAAAGCTCTCAATATTATTAAATCTTATTAGTGTGCTTAGCGTTGCACTCTCTTCATTTACACCCTTAACTGTTAAAGGAATATTATTTTGTCCACCTAAATCTTTTATACTCTCATGTTTAGTGACATCAGCAAAATATAAATCAGCAGTAAATTTTGTATTGTTTATAAATCCGCTACCACCATTATTGAAGCCAATATAAGTTGATGTATTACCAGTTGTGGAATCAGAAGTAACTACTGCATGAGGATTATTTGGGATAGTAATAGTAGAAGATGGACCGTTGCCTGGTTTAGTCCAATTTGTAGGAATATTGGTTGGAAGAAGTGTATCCATTTGAATCAAAAATGTACTATGTGGATTATGTATAACGGTATTATTGTTGTTTTCTCCGTTAGTCCCGCCATTTTTACTCCAGTCATTTGAGCCATCGCCAAATTTACCATTTTCATTGAATTTAATTGTATTTACTACAGGAATTGGCTGATTTTGTTTGCTGGCATTTACAAAATCATTATAGGAAACTTGTTGATTAGCAGCATTATACATATGATCCTTTAAATAAGTTTCAAATGCTGTATCTTCATTAGCGTAAAGTCCAGTTGTACTATCATACTTTCCATAATACCATTTTCACTTAAATCAAGTTTTCTATTACCATCTTTATCCGTCAATTGACCTTTATAAACTCTAAATACTTTAATGGTATCTGGAAGAAATATTTGTCCATTACTAAAGACTTGTTGGTAACTCACATTTTCAAGTGGATTTATTTCTCCCCAATTCCACTCAACAATATATTGTAATTTTTTACTATTTTTATTGTTATATTCAAAGCCATCACTATCAGTTTGATTTTGAGGGACAAAATTAGATAAATCATCAGTTATCCCATGATTAAAAATATGAGCTATTTCATTATGCTTTACTGTTTTATCAACTGGTACAATATCAGCAGTAAAATTATCTTCTGATAAAACTTTGCCATTGTACTTAACAGTTACAGGAAGAATAGTTTTGCCACTAGCTTTTGTACCAACAAGGTTAAAATTCTGGTTAAATCCTGCACCGCTAGCTTCTTGTAAAGCATCAATAACCTTAACTGTAAAATCTTCTTCGCCGTTGTAAGTTAATTGATAATGATTGTCCTTATCGATAAACCTACTTTCACCTTTATTGAAGCCTTGCATAGTCCAACTTTTATTATCTACTGCAGAATCACCAGTATCGCCAAAATTAATATCAAAAGTTGAATTATTAAATGCTGACATATTCTCACCATTAACATTTACATTAACTTGAATTGGATTATTTTGTTCTTCAAGTTGAGTAGTTCCATCTGATTTTACAGCCTCACCATTTGATGTTGTAGCCGTAATTTTAGAACTAATTTGATCAGTCTGATTAGAATCTGGAGATTTTTGAATGTTAGCAGAAACTACACTTGCTTCAAGTAATCTTTTATTCTGCTCAGGAGCAGTTCCTGATTTATTTGTCAAATTATTTTCACTTTTAATAACAGTACTAGAATTTTCTTCTGACTTATTTTGGTCTCCACCATGATTATCATCCGTGTTATTTTTTGACACAACATTAGAAGCAACATCACTTTGTCCTTGAATTTGCCCAGATGGCGCTGATTGTTCACTTATAGACTTCTCCGTATTTACTTGTATATCATCGGCAGCGATTACATCAGCGTGGACAGCTTGTCCACCAGCCAGAAAGAAAATTGATCCTAAAAAAACTGTTGTCAAACCTACAGATAATTTTCTAAAACCAAATCTATTTTTCTCATGTATTTGACCGTTTATCCCATTCTTCAACTTTTCCATATCAATCCCTCTTTTTGTCATTATGTTATTTTATTTGTGAATAGTATACCACTATGATTAGGCAAAAATAATGACAATTTAATTTTTTGGATTAAAATAGACATTAATAACACGTTAATTACTTTTTGTAAGAGGATGACAAAATGGATACAAAAGAAATAAAAAATATCATTATTGGCTTTGGCAAGGGTGGTAAAACTTTAGCTAAATTTTTAGCCAGTAAAAATGAGGAAGTATTGGTAATCGAAAAATCTAATCAAATGTATGGTGGTACTTGTATTAACATTGCGTGCTTACCATCAAAACGTTTAATCATTGAAGCTGCTAATGGTATAGAATTTACGGACGCAATTAACAGTAAAAATGAAATGACCTCTTTTTTACGTAATGCTAATTATCATATGCTTGCTGATGAAAAGACTGTTACTGTTTTAGATGGTACGGCTAAGTTTTTAAGTGATCATGAAATCGAAGTTACTAAAAATGATGGTACAAAAGAGAAATACAGTGGTAAACGCATTTTTATCAATACTGGAGCTATTCCAAATTACGCCCCTATCCCTGGTTTAATAGAAAGTAACAAAGTTATTAATTCTACTGAGGCAATGGACCAAACCGAAATGCCTAAAAAACTTACTATTATTGGCAGTGGTTATATTGGCTTAGAATTTGCCAGCATGTTTGCTAACTATGGTACAAAAGTAACTGTTTTAGATAATCATAGAGATTTTTTGCCACGTGAAGATAACGATATTAGTGAAATGATCAAACAAGATCTAGAAAATACTGGTATTAAATTTGAACTTGGTGTAAAAATTAATCGTGTTGAAGATGACACTGTTTTTTACGAAAAAGATGGTCAAAACTTATCAATTAAATCTGATCGAATTTTAGCTGCCACTGGTAGAAAACCAAATACCCAAAATCTTGGTTTAGAAAATACTAATATTGAGCTTACTGATAATGGTGCAATTAAAGTAAATGATCACTTAATGACTACTGCACAAAATGTATGGGCTATCGGCGATGTAAAAGGTGGTCCTCAATTCACCTATATTTCTCTTGATGACTACCGCATTATTAAAGACCAACTATTTGGTGATGGAAAACGTGTAATCAGTGACCGGATCAATATTCCTTATAGTGTCTTCATTACTCCTGCACTTTCTCAAGTTGGCCTAAACGAAAAACAGGCTAAAAAACAAGAAATAAATTATGAACTTAAGAAACTTCCTGTAGCTGCTATTCCCAAAGCGCGCGTAGCTAAAGATACTCGTGGTCTATTTAAAGCACTAGTTGATCCAACCACTAATCAAATTTTGGGTGCCACATTATATGGAATTGAATCTTATGAGTTAATTAATCAAATTTCTATGGCAATGAAAGCTAAAATTCCCGCTAATATACTGCGTGATCAAATTTATACTCACCCAACTATGAGTGAAGCATTTAACGATTTATTCAAATAAATTATTTATTATTGACGAATGTCAAACATTCATGTATATTACTAAACAACAAGATTTTTACACACTATGAATAGAAGAGTAGATTGTCTTCGATTTATTCAGCGAGCCTGAGATAGTGAAAGCAGGTATAAATTAAGACAATTGAAAGTAATCTATGAGTGACTAAGGCGACCACAAGAAGTTTTAGTCGGGAGTGCCCGTTACTGCACCAACGTATCTGATTTTTTCATGTACGCGTAAGGCATTATTAGCAATAATAATGTAAAAAAAGGTGGTAACACGCAAAAAGGCGTCCTTTAAGCAATATGCTTATGGGACGTCTTTTTTCATGGTGACAAATATAGAAAGGGTAAGAAAAATGAATAAATCTAATTCTTTTCGCAAAACTATAATTATTGCATCTTTAATATTCGGTATGCTTTTTGGAGCCGGTAACTTAATTTTCCCTGTTCACTTAGGGCAATTAGCCGGTAAAAATTGGCTTTCAGCGAGTAGTGGCTTCTTAATTTCTAGTAGTTTATTACCATTGATGGCACTTATTGCTATTAGTATCACCCGTTCTCACGGAATTTTTGAATTGGCTAAACCTATTAGTAAGAAATACGCCTTAGTTTTCCTAATCCTAATTCATGCTACCCTAGGACCATTGTTTGCAACGCCAAGAACAGCAACAGTTCCTTATACTATTGGTATAGCACCACTTTTACCAAATAATATGAATAAAATTGGTTTACTCATTTTTTCTGCCATTTTCTTTGGAATCGTATTTTTCCTTTCAGCAACCGAAGCAAAAGTAACTGATTTAATTGGAAAAATACTGAATCCCATATTCTTACTTTTATTGTTCTTAATTTTCTTTTTAGCATTTTTAAACCCTATGGGTGCTGCAAAAGATGCGCCACTTACAGCAGCTTATACCAACAACGCCTTCACAAATGGCTTTTTAGAAGGTTATAACACAATGGATTGTTTAGCAGCACTTGCATTTGGTATTACAGTTATTACCGCTATTCGTAATCTCGGTTTTAAAAACGAAAAAGAAGTAGCAATTACTACTATTAAAAGTGGCCTGTTTGGTATCTTAGGTATTGCTATTATTTATATTGGCTTAATCTGGCTTGGTGCTACAAGTTTACATGATTTCAAATTAAGTTCAAACGGTGGTACTGCTTTAGCACAAATTTCTCATTATTATTTAGGTACTGTTGGGGATGCATTAATTGCTGCTTTAACTACAATTACTTGTATTACCACAGCAATGGGATTAGTTGTCGCATTTGCACAAGACTTTCATAAGCGTTTTCCTAAGATCTCTTACAAAACTTTCTTAGCAATCAACTGTCTTCTTTCATTTATTATTGCTAATATGGGCTTGGATATGATCATCAGTTGGTCTACTCCTGTTTTAATGCTCCTTTATCCTTTAGCAATTTCATTAGTTATTTTAGGTATTCTTTCACCAATATTTAAAAATGATCCAGTTGTTTATAAAATAACGACTGCTTTAACTTTGATTCCCGCTTTATTCGATATGATTAATGCATTGCCAGATGTATTGCGTTCTACTTCTATAATTCAAAATATTCTTTCATACGCTCAACGTTATTTACCTATGTTTGATCTTGGCTTTAGTTGGGTAACCTTCAGCTTAGGCGGATTATTTATTGGAATAATTATTCACTTTGCTAAAAGAGCAAGTTTCACTGCAGTTGAAGACTAAAAAGAGTCACTACAAAGTGACTCTTTTTTGGTATGCATTAGACTTGACTCTAACTATATTTTACTGAATATAGACAGCTATGTCAGTATTATTTCAATTTTTGTTTTAACAATTCAGGTCGCTGAGCCAATTCAGCATAGAAGGTCTTATTATCTACACATATACCTTCAAATTCACGGCCAGTATTAAAATGACCATTTTCTATTACGCGACCTTTTCGATTCAACTTAAATAAATAATCATTAAATGCTAAATAAATTTGTTTTTTATGTTTATCATAAGCTATTCCTTGAACTGGAGAATTGTTGCGCATAAACTCACCTTTAGTAGCACCTATTTCTTTAGGATACCAACTATTACCATGACGGGTCACTTCCCAGTACTCAAAACGATTCATTGTTGAACTATGATAAACAGCAATAAATTTATGATCATTTAAGAAAACTGCATTATGTACATAACGACCATACTCCGATTTTTGATCCCATATTTTAAAAGTCCAGATTTTTTTAATTTGTAAGTCATTCTTGCTAATCTGCATAATTTCTTCAGATTCCGGATTATTTCTTAGTAGGTGATTATTTGCAATAACATAGATATATTTCTTACTTGTACTTATTGCTTGACCATGCCCTAATTTTATTAGTGGACTAACTTTAATTGTAGCTGAAAGTCGAGCAAATTCTGGCCAAGGAAGCCACGGCAATTTTTGCATCACATAACGATTAGGAATTTGATTTAATTGATAACTAACAATGTGCGCATGTGTGCGAGTCGGTCGATCATACATTGTTGCATACATTCGTCCATCAGAAACAGCTAGCCCTTCCGGTAATGGTCCTACTACACCTAATTTGGAATCACCTTGACTTAACGTAGCAGGCTGATAGAATACCGTTTTCAGCTTAAAGTTTCCATTTTTTAAAACATGTGGTTTAGTTTCAGGAGCATAACTTGAACCTTTTCCCCAATTACCTGAAGTCTTAAAATGCTTAAACCAAGTTACCCCACTCTTGCCCATTTGTGGTTTCTTATTAGCATTAACAATTCCTTCATATTGATCATTTCTAACTCTAATTAAACTATGAGCTTTTCCTTTACCATAAGTATAAGTTATATTATGTATCCCAGCTTTAGCAGATGAAACTGTATTTTGCGATACATGAACTTTATCTAGATCTACCACACTACCAGAAGAATCGGTTACGTAATTAATCGCATCTTTCACATTAAAATCGTAATACGGATTTTTAACTAAACTTACTCTTTTAGCAACTGATATTTTATTTCGAGCAAAAGCTGATTGATTAACCCACCCTGCTTTATGACCATTAATTAAAACATACCAGTACGTATTATGCTTAATTTTTTTAACTGAGCTAGCTTGAAAATGACTATATTTAAAGGTACCTGTTACTCCCATTTGTCTAACAGGTCCTTTCCTAGTTAATGATTGATATATCCCGTAATTATTATTTGCAACAATCTTAGTTTGATATTGTTGTAAACTGCACGCTAAAACAGGATGCTGATTCACAAAAAAGACTGATGACAAACTTAAGGAAATTAACGATACCGTTAACTTTTTTAACACTTTTACATTCCCCTCCAATGACAAACACGATTATTGTAACACATCATTGAAGAAGTATCCGTATAACAATTATAGCTTATACGACATTTTTCCTTGGCTAACAAGTATATCTGGTTTAATTTTATGCAAGCCTTTACTTTCAACACAGTATTTTGTAGCTTTAAGATACTTCTTGAAATAGCTAGTTTCCACGTGCTTTTGATAAGCTTCTTCGCTACGATATACCTCTAAAGAAAGCCACTCATTAGGCTGATCCTCAACTGTTCCAGCGATCATTGCTAAAATGTCCTCTTCTTGTGCAACAGCTGTTTTCATTTCTTTTAACACGCCATTAGCAAATTCATCACCCTTTCCAAGACCAACGCCAATTTCTGTTAAATATGCTACATAAGCAACTGGTTCAGTTACCGCCATTTTTTCTTTATTAGTAAAAATAAATTCAGGTTGTAACTCAACCATGACTCGATTAGTCAATATATTAGCAGCAGTCTTTGCAAATGCTTTATATTGAGGTGAATTAACATGAATATTATATTTCGCCATATCTGGATAACACTCAAAAACGTAATTTATACTTCCGGCTTCATCTTCATGACCAGTTTCCATAAATACAGTTCCAGGCTCATTTTCAATAGAAGTAAGCATATTATCTTTGCCTACTTGAAGATATTTCTCTCGATTTTTAGAATCAATTTCTAATTTGTATAAACGTAAAATAGGTGCAGTTTCTAAATTCATTTTATTTCCTCACTATTCTTTTTACTAAACATAATGAACCACCAGCAAAATAAAGTACAGAAAAATTTGAATTAAAAATAAGCATCCCCAGTGGGGATGCTTATTACATCGTATAATTAATTTTTTCAAATTTATAATTCTTCATCTGCTTGGCTAATTTTTTACTTCTATAGTAATTTCCGCCATCATACCTACTTGTATAAACTAAAATATTATGTTTTTGACCATTAATTGTTTGAGGAGCTACTCTATAAAGATTCCATTTTTCAAAAGTAATCCATGGATTAATCTCATAGAAAGTATCATCCTTCATCTTAGTTGTTTTACCGGACATCCAATTTTTGGTAACTTGATCAAATTTTCTTTGATTTTGAATTTTTCCGTTAAAGTAATCACTAATTATATTTTTATCTTGTGAGTAAATGACTTTACCATTTACAGTATGCGCACCAAAGGTGATTTTTTTACCACTATGTGCATCACGATCATAGGAATACCATGTTCCTTGCATCTTTTTAGGCACAGTAACCACCGCGCCATTACCATATGTTGAGGCATTTACAGGTTCAACATGCATAGCCACTCCACTCAACCCTGAAACAAGTACCATTGATGTCAAAGGCAATATATTTTTTCTAAGCATAAAAATCATCTCCAGAATAAAACTGTATCCGTTTTCATTATTAATTTTACAGTATTTTGCTATATAAAAACAAGTGATTTCTATATCACTTGTTAAAATTAATATTCTGATTTTAACATCTCGACAAATTTATTATTACATGACGTATCTTTAACATAATATGCCATAATAGTTTGTCGCATAATTTTCCCATCTTCGTCTAATAAAAATAAACATTGTAACGAATCATTTTTGATCAAGTTAGCTGCAATTTCATTAATTAAAAAATAACCAGAACCGGAAGCTACTAATAAAGCAGCCTCTTCAACTGAATTAGATGCAATAAACGGGCTTTTAATTGTATAAATATCTTTCAACAAATGAAGCTCAGCCACCTCTTCTTCCGGCTTAGCCACAATAAAACAAGTCAGATTAGATAGATCAGACTTATCGATCATTTGAATGCCGCTTGGATAACTACCTCTTGGGACAATTGCCATGACTCCAACTTCAGTAAGATCTTTTTTTATAAAGCCATTTTCTTCACCACGAAAATCGTTAATTACTAGATCGACATCACCACTTGCTAATTTTTCAAAAGCCTGATCATGACCTGTACTAATTAACTTTACCTTAATATTAGGATATATCTGCTCAAACTTAATTTTGGCTTGATCTAGCTCTTTTCTCCCTAATTGATTAAAATACGCAATCTTTAATTGCTCCATATTAGTCCTCACTTAAAGGTGCATGACCTTCGTTGACTAACTTCTTCTTATCTTTTCTAATCTGATATTTGTTAATCATAATTAACATTGAAATTATTACGTTAATGCCACTAACAATAATACCCAAGAACTTTAATAAGTTAATTTTACTTTGTTTACTCATTTTTACTACCTTCTTTAAATCTAGAAATAATCATAAAATGATACTTTGCCTTTTTTAAAGTCTAATTTTTTAACTCGATAATCTGTAATTAATCCCAGTTTAACAGCATCGGCCATAGTTAGTCTACCTAAAAGAACTTGTGTCCAAGCAGTAATTGAACCAGAATAATCAACTAAACCATCTTCCATATGTTTACAAGTGACATGTCCATCTTTATTAACTATTTGCCATACACCAATATTCCAGGGACATTGATCATCATTAATAACTTCAATATTAAAAGTACCATCTTTAAGTGGTTTCATATATGTAAGTATTCGTTCAAAATCGATGATTCTACTCATCATATATGGGCGCAATCGAATATCTAATAAATTTTGCTCTGGGAATAACTCTGCAAGAATAGAATCTTCTGGCAAAATCATCCGAAATTCTTTGCTTGTCCCAACGTGTGAACCCATGAAACCAAGTAATGCCAAATAACCTTGTGGTGTAATTGAATATAGCTCGTCAGCTAAGAATACATCCCCTTGAAGACGATAAATTAAATAGCTAATTGGTCTTTCATCACTATCAAAATAAACGGCAATATTTCTATTTTGATAATAAGTATTTAGTCTATTCCACCACCAGTCTTCACGAATAACAGTATTTCGTTCATCATCTGTATGAAGTTGACGTTCATATAACTGAATTACACCATTCTGCACAAGTAAATTGTTCCAATTACTTCGTACAATCTGTCCACTTCTGGGTAATTTAAAACTTTTTAAAGCTTTACCTGAAAAGCGATATTCGGTTTGATAAATGCTATTGCTAAAACCATAATGACGATAAAAACTCTCAGAAAAAGGAGCCAAATTAGCAAATGGAACATCTTGTTCATGTAAAGCTTGCAGTATTTCTTTCATTAATTTAGAAATATGACCTTGCCCACGATATTCCGGATACGATGCCACATAACCTATTCCTGCCATTGGAACATGATTTCCAAAGACCTCGCTTTTAAACTGATTAACCATGATATAACTAGTTAACTTAGTCTGATTAAAACATCCATAACCTATACTATGATTATATCGACTCTTAAAATTAATATCATGTGTTAGATCTTCATTTTTTAAAAAAGCATATTCAATTAGTGAAGCAATTTTATTCAAATTGTCTTGATTTTTTTCTAATTTCATATTTTTTCCAGTCACTATAAATGTCTATAAATTATTCATTATTATTTTAGATCATTTAAAGAAATTTAGTTAAGCATTTTCAATGTATTTAATATATAAATTAGAAATAAAATCTTGCATTTCCTTTACTGAATGACGTCTAGAACGTGCACACTCTTTAGCCCGACGAGAACATAAAAAGCATTTACGTACATTTTGGCCTAAGTCTTTACGTGAGATTGCGGTATTATGATCTTTCACCAATACATCAGCATCAAATAAACGACCTAATGGAGTATAGTCTTCAAAATCAATGGTTGATCTTTTAACTTGGATTGCAGGTAAACTTAAAACATAAAATTTTTCGCATCCACTATCTTCATTTAATGCTTTAACTAATTTATATTTATAACCTGATTTTTGCCAACTATTCTCTAGTTCACTTATTCCCTTATCAAATATATTTTTTAAATATTGATTATTTTTTATTGGTCCAGGAATATTTAAATTAATATCAACTAGTGTTTGATCCGGGTACTTGTTAAAAATTGCTTTTTGCAAAGCGACTCGATAATCCTTTGCATTTAAAACCTGAGCAATATCCTGTTTATTTCCTTTATTAAAAATATTCATTATTCTCACCAATTAGATTATTTTATACTACATTATTTTACTAGGCTAATAATCTTTTTCATTAATGGTGTAACAATTTGATCTTTGCGCCAAACTAACTGCAAATGTGTTATCCAATTAACATGTTTAACAGCAATCATTTTATTTTTAGCATAGGTTGTCGCAATAGATTCTGGTACGAGTGCCAAACCCATATTTTGCTTAGCCCAAGTAATTGCTGTACGAGAATCGTCACATTTCATAGCATAAAATGGCTTAATACCATGATGAGCAAATGTTTGATTAAACATCTCTTCGAAGCGCCGGTATATAATCAATGGTTGGTCTTTTAAATCCTCTATTCGTAGCTCTTTTTTATGTAATAAAGTAATATCATTAGTCACTGCCATCATTTTTTCGGTAGTTAAAGTTTTAGCATTTAAGCCTGTTCTATTATATGGTGTCCTAACTATTCCCATATCAATTGTCTTTTTTCTAATTTATCTAAGACACCGAAAGTATTATCTTCATAAATATCAAAGTTAATTTCTGGATAAAATTGCGTTAATTCCTTAAAAGCAGCAATTGGCATATAACCCGTTGAAGAAGATACAATCCCCATTGCAACAGTCCCCAATTCACCAGAAATAGTTTTATGGACTTGATTTTTAGCATTTTGAGCTAAAGATAAAATTTCGCTCGCATAACTTTGCAAAGTTTGACCTGCATCGGTCAATTCTATTCCATGAGCTGTTCTTTTAAATAATTGAGCACCTAATTCTTTTTCTAATTGTTTTAATTGATAACTAAGTGGCGGCTGAGCAATATATAATCTTTTAGCAGCAGCAGTAATTTGCTTTTCTTCAGCTACCACTAAGAAATAATGTAATTGTTTAATATTCATCAAATATATCCTTTTTATTTTCATGAGCAGTGATATTAAAAAAATTAATATCATATATTTTATTTTAGTATTTTAATCTAAGCAATTTATATGCTAATTTAGTTAAAGAAGATTTGGAGGGAGAAAAATGACTGGAAAATTTGAAGGCTTAACTCAAGCCGAAGCCGATAAGCGACTTAAAGAAGATGGGTTAAATGAAGTACCTGAACCTGAATATAATTTCTTTAAGGAATTCTTATCTAAGCTATGGAACTTGTCTGCTTGGATTCTTGAAGGAGCGTTAATTCTTGAATGTATCTTAGGTAAATGGGTTCAATCTCTATTTGTTTTGTTAATGCTCTTATTTGCAGCATTTAACGGGGCATCTAAGAAAAAGCAATCACGTCGCGTTTTAGATACTATTTCACACCAATTGACACCAACGGTTGCGGTAAAAAGAGATGGAAACTGGATCAAAATTGATTCTAAACAATTAGTTAAAGGTGACTTAATTTCATTACAACGTGGAGATGTTTTAGCCGCTGACGTTGAACTAGTTGACGGCAGTATTGCCTGCGATGAAAGTTCAATCACCGGTGAATCAAAACCAGTTAAAAAAATGTAGGTGATGCTGCCTATGCTGGTACTACAATTGTTGAAGGTGATGGCCTAGCAATTGTTACTGCAACAGGCAAAAATTCAAGAAGTGGTAAAACTATCAACTTGATTAATAATTCTGCTGCTCCAGGCCACTTACAACAATTATTAACCAAGATTATTTACTATCTTTGCCTACTTGATGGTGTACTTACATTAGTTATCATCATTGCCTCATTCTTTAAGGGAGGCAACTTTGATACTTTCATTAACATGTTACCATTCCTTGCGATGATGTTTATTGCCTCTATTCCGGTTGCAATGCCATCAACTTTTGCTTTATCCAACTCATTTGAAGCAACTCGCTTGAGTAAAGAAGGGGTTTTAACTTCTGATTTAACTGGTATCCAAGATGCAGCTAATTTGAATTTATTGCTACTTGATAAAACAGGAACAATTACAGAAAATAAAACCGCTGTTACGAGTTGGACTGACCTAAGTAGTTTACCAGATAAAGAAGTTTTAGCTTTAGCTGGTAGCGCTACAGATAAGCGAAATGCAGGAATTATTGATACCGCAATAGATGAATATCTAACAGAAAACAACATTCCTATAATGACGGCAGAGAAATTTACTCCATTTACCTCTGATACGGGATATTCAATGTCTATTATTGATGGTCATAATGTTAAACTTGGTTCTTTTAAGCAATTATCTTTAATTGATAAAAATGCCAATGAAAAAATTGAAGGTATCAATTTCAAAGCTGGTCGATCCGTTGCTGTTTTAATTGATGACAAGTTAGCTGGCGTCTTTATCTTGCAAGATAAGGTAAGAAAAGATTCTAAGGCAGCTTTAGCAGACCTCAAAAAGCGTGGCGTTCGTCCAATTATGTTAACTGGTGATAACCAAAGAACTGCTGCAGCTGTTGCTGAAGAAGTTGGCTTAAATGGTCAAGTTATTTCAATTCACGATTTTAACGAAAATACTGATATTGATGACCTAGCAGGTATTGCTGATGTTTTACCAGAAGACAAACTTAATATGGTAAAATTTTTCCAGCAAAAAGGCTATATTGTGGGAATGACCGGTGATGGTGTTAACGATTCTCCTGCTTTAAAGCAAGCTGAAGTTGGTATTGCAGTTTCAAATGCAGCAGACGTTGCTAAACGTTCTGGTAAGATGGTACTTTTAGATGATGGCTTAGGTTCAATTGTTAAAATTTTAGATGCTGGTCACCGCGTTTACCAAAGAATGACTACTTGGTCATTAACCAAACTTGCCAGAACTGCTGAATTAACTATGTTGCTAACCTTTGGTTACTTATTCTTCAACTATATTCCAATGGCATTAAACGCAATGGTTATTTACACAATCATGAATAATATGGTAACCATGATGATCGGTACTGATAGAACTCATATTACTTACAAGCCTGAAAACTGGAACATGGCAAAATTAGCTAAGATCGCCTTTTCATTAGCTGCAGGTTGGACAATTATCGGATTCATCTTTATTTGGTACCTAAATACTCACGGTTGGAGTCATGGTACAATTTCAACAATGGTTTATGTTTACCTAGTGCTTAGCGCAATGTTAATCGTCTTAATCACTAGAACTCGTAAATATTTCTGGCAAGATTATCCATCAAAGATGGTCGGTATTGTCCAAATTGCCGATGTAGCATTAACCTTTATCCTTGCTCTTTGCGGTTTAGCTATGGTCCAAATCAGCTGGCAAAACTTATTAATCACAATAATTGTTGCAGTAATTGCAGCTATATTAATCGATTTAGTCTATCAGCCAGTAATGAAAAATAGATAAAAATAAAGTGGTGAAAATTCACCACTTTATTTTTTTATTCTGCGTTAGTTATTAATCATAATAGTTAAAACATTAAAAGCTTTAACATATTCGCCATCACCAATTTTGATAAATGGCTTTTCATTAATTTCTTTATGACCTAAATAGTTTACTTTTTCCCCACGCTTGACAAATTTGCCTGGTATTTTTTCACCATTTTCATCATAAACAAATGAAGATTTTTTAATTTGATTCTCTACCTTAGCCGTAGATTTTACATATGGTAAAAATGCCTCTTGTTTTACAAATCTATTCTTGCCAACCTTAACATAACTATTCCCATTAATCACTTTAATGATATAAACTTTGCAAAGATTCCCTTTCTTTAAGCGTCCAACTCTAACACCATCTTTATTATAGACGTATGTACTTCTAGTCAAACTTAATTTTTTTCCTTGCTTAATAGGATTAGCAACAGCAGCTTCTGTTATATGAGTATTGGCTGCTACCCCTAATCCAGCTGTGAACAATGCTACTCCTGCAAGATAGATTATTTTCTTTTTTAACATAGTTCCTACCCCCGTATAATAATATCTGCTATTTTCATACTTCTATTTTACCAAATAACAATCAAATTTGAGCCATTTCATATCAAAGATCTGCTAAAATTACAAGTAATGAAATGTATAGGAGTAATGTTTTATGATCTTAACTTGGGATATTATTAGGCGAATTTTAGAAGTGCTATGGGTGATCAATATTGCTTTGGCAGTATGGACCGTATTTAGAAGTCGACGTAGCGTTGTTGCGACTTGGGCATGGATGCTTGTCTTGACGATCTTACCCGGTATTGGTTTTATTCTTTATCTTTTCTTTGGACGTCAACTATCACACGATGAAATTTTTGCCATTCAAGAAGAGCAAAGAAAAACGCGAAATCATTACTTAAGGCAACAAAAGAAAATGCTTGAAGAACATGATCTTCTTCCTCAAAAAGAACGTGTTCCTCGAGCTAGAATGTTAACTGAACTAAACTTAAATAACGATGATGCTATTTTGACTTTTGACAATAAAGTTAAAGTTTATACTGATGGTCCAGAGCTTTTCGATCAGATGATTGAAGACATAAGAAATGCTAAAGAATCTGTTAGTCTAGAATTCTATACTTTTTATGCAGATCATCTGGGAAACCGTGTATTAGCAGCTCTTGAAGAAGCTGCTAGCAACGGAGCTAAAGTTAGAATAATTTATGATGTTTCTGGTTCACGTGGTACAAAACCAGCCTTTTTTGATCATTTAAGAGAACTTGGTGGTGAAGCACAGCCCTTTATTTCAACTTCAAAAAAACACTGGTTTACTACACCACGACTTAACTACCACCTTCACCGTAAATTAGTTATTATCGATCACAAAATAGGCTACATAGGTGGGTTTAATATTGGTGATCAATACGTTAACCAATCTAAGAAGTTTGGTCATTGGCGAGATACCCATTTGCGAGTAATAGGACAATCTCCAATTTTAATGGAAGTTCGCTTTGCAATGGATTGGAATACTTCTACTAGAAGAACCAACCTTGAACAATTTAAACTCAGTGAACTTAAATCATTTACAATTAAACGAAAAGACCTCAGTTCTATCGATAATGTAGCCATGCAAATTGTATCTTCTGGACCCGATAATCAACATTATGGTATTAGGCGAGGATATGAAGGAATAATTGCCGGTGCTAAAGAATACGTTTATATCCAAACCCCATATCTAATCCCAGAAGATGCTATTCTAGAATCACTAATCATTGCTGCTAACAGTGGTGTTGACGTTAGAATTATGATTCCTTGCATGCCAGATCATCCATTTGTTTATCGGGCAACAGAATATTATGCTAAATACTTAGTTGCACATGGTGTTAAAGTCTATAAATATAATGATGGTTTTATTCATGCTAAAACTATGGTTAGCGGTTCAAGTATTTCTTCTGTGGGCTCTGCCAATCAAGATTTTCGTAGCTATACTCTGAATTTTGAGGTAAATTCATTTAACTACAATTCAGCATTAGCTAAGCAACTTAAAGACATTTTTGAAAAAGATCTTGATCAATGTACTCTTTTAACTAATGAATATTTCGCCCAACAATCATCTTGGTTGAAGTTCAAGCAATACTTCTCTAGACTACTTTCACCTATTTTTTAATAATATATTTCAAACTGACAAAATATTTTGTCAGTTTTTTCTTTAAGTGTTTTTCCTTTACTTATTTTTAATAAGCTGTATAATTAACCCAACTATTAATAAGTAAGGAGGTAAAATCTTGGCTAACAAAGTTAAAATAGGTATCCTTAATTTAATGCATGATAAACTCGATACACAAAGTCATTTTATCAAAGTCTTGCCTAATGCAGATCTAACGTTCTTTTATCCACGTATGCATTATCAAAATCGTCCTATTCCACCCGAAGTAAATATGACTTCAGAACCTCTGGATATTAACCGAGTGAGTGAATTTGACGGATTTATCATTACAGGTGCACCAATTGACCAAATTGATTTTTCAAAAATTACTTATATTGAGGAAATCCGATATTTGCTTCAAGCCTTAGATAATCACAAGATTCAGCAATTATATTTTTGCTGGGGTGCCATGGCTGCTTTGAATTACTTTTATGGTATTAAAAAGAAAATTTTAGCAGAGAAAATCTTTGGTGTTTTTCCTCACTTAATCACGGAACCGCATCCCCTATTAAGTGGACTTAGTCAAGGTTTTATGGCTCCTCATGCTCGTTATGCAGAAATGGATAAAAAGCAGATCATGCAAGATGAACGACTAGCAATTAATGCAGTTGATGATAATAGTCATCTTTTTATGGTATCTGCGAAAGATAATCCCGAACGTAATTTTATCTTTTCACATATCGAATATGGTAAAGATAGTTTGAGAGATGAATATAATCGCGAAATAAACGCTCATCCTGAGCGACATTATAAAAAGCCAATAAATTATTCGATGTCTAATCCATCATTTCAATGGCAAGATACACAAAAAATATTTTTCAATAACTGGCTTAAAAAGGTTAAAGATAATAAATTAGTTTTAAATTAATCGAGGTAAAAAATGAGTACAATTTTCAATTCAGTAACAGAATTAGTTGGTAACACACCATTATTAAAGTTAAATCGTGTTGTACCAGAAGATGCAGCAGATGTTTATGTCAAATTAGAATTCGAAAACCCTGCTGGTTCAGTTAAAGATCGTATTGCTCTGGCAATGATTGAAAAAGCTGAACGTGATGGCAAATTAAAGAAAGGTGGCACTATTGTAGAACCTACCTCGGGTAATACTGGCATTGGTCTAGCAATGGTAGCTGCTGCTAAAGGGTATCATATTATTATTATAATGCCCGAAACAATGAGTGTTGAACGTCGCAAGCTTATGAAAGGTTATGGAGCTGAACTAATTTTAACTCCTGGTTCTGACGGAATGAAGGGCTCTATTGCTAAAGCCGAGGAGTTAGTTAAAGAAAAAGGCTATTTCATGCCAATGCAATTTGATAATCCTGAAAATCCTAACATCCATGAATTAACCACGGGGCCTGAAATTATCGCTGCAATGAACGGTATTGGTAAAGCTATTGACGCCTTTGTAGCTGGTGTTGGTACTGGAGGTACATTGTCAGGTATCGGTCGTGCTTTAAAAAAAGAAAATCCTAATACCAAAGTTTACGCATTAGAGCCAAGTGAATCTCCATTACTAAAAGATAGAAAAGCTGGTAAACATGGCATCCAAGGTATTTCTGCTGGTTTTATTCCAAGCAATCTAGATAAAAATATTTATGATGGTGTCATTGAAGTTTCAACTGACGAAGCTATGAATACTGCTCGTAAAACCGCAAAAAAAGAAGGCTTCTTACCTGGTATTTCTGCTGGTGCTAACGTTCATGGGGCAATTGAATTAGCTAAAAAATTAGGAAAAGGTCACACTGTTGTAACTGTTATTCCAGATGGTGGCGATCGTTACCTTTCAACCGCACTTTTTAATGATTAAGATAAAACTAATTAAGGGAATGAATAAATTCATTCCCTTTTAATTTTGGACTAGACCTTTATACAAAAATTAGATATAATTGGTATAGACAGATATATAAAGCGAGGTATTTTTATGACAATGAGATCTTTAGGCCTTTCAATTTATCCAGACCACAGTAAGTTTGAAGATAATGCTAAATATTTAGAATTAGGACATAAATATGGTTTCTCTCGTATTTTTATGAGTATGCTTGAAGTTCAAGGTAGTCCTGAAGAAACAAAAGCTAAATATAAAAAGATTATTGAATATGGCAATCAACTTGGTTATCAAACATTTTTAGATGTTGCGCCACAAATCTTTGATAAATTAGATATTGATTATTCGGATCTTTCATTTTTCGCTGAAATAGGTGCTGCTGGTATTCGATTGGATCAATCATTTGATGGTGCAACTGAAGCCTTACTTTCATACAATCCCTATGGCTTAATCATTGAATTAAATATGAGTAATAATGTTGACTATCTAAACAATATTATTTCTTACCAAGCTAATACACCTTTTATTTATGGCTGTCATAATTTTTATCCTCAACGTGGAACTGCTTTACCATATAATTTTTTTGTAGAATGCAGTAAAAGATTTAAAAAATTCAATATTCATACTGCTGCATTTATTTCTAGTCAAGTTGGTAAAATTGGTCCATGGGACGTTGAAGACGGACTACCTACTCTTGAACAAGATCGTAATTTACCAATTGATATTCAAGCAAAACATCTTTTCGCATCAGCATTAATTGATGACGTTATTATCGGTAATGCTTACGCTAGTGAACATGAATTAAAAGCTGTAGCAAATGTAAATCGATATCAATTACAGTTACATGTTGATTATGTTGCAGATGTTAATTCTATTGAAAAAAAGATCGTTGAAAAAACTCAACATTTTCGTCGTGGCGATATGAATGAAATGGTTATTCGTTCAACTATACCACGCGTAACTTATAAAGATGTGCCAAATAAACCACACAATAATACCGAAAATTTCCAGCGTGGTGACATTTTAATTGGTAACGATAATTTCGGCATTTATAAAAATGAACTTCAAATTGTTTTGAAACCACATCAAGATCCTCGTAAAAATAAAGTTGGTAGTATAGCCTCAGAGGAACTGTTCTTACTCGATTTTATTAAGCCTTGGTCTAAATTCAAATTAACATCTAAATAGTAAAAGGCACTTAGTTCATCTTAAAGAAAGCTAAGTGCCTTTTTATTATAAGTATCCCTTTTCTAATGCCATAAATATCGTAACAATCAGTAAATCAGCACAACCACCCAAACTGTAATTATTTTCTTTAAATACTTTATTTAACTCATCTAAATAAGCTAGCCCCGTTTTAGTTTCCGCACCACCTAATCTTAAGTACTTTTCAGCTGATTGATGAAGCCAGTTAATCACTTCAATGTTTCCTGCTCTCTTAATAAGATTGGAATCTTCAATAACTGTAGCAATCTTCATTAGTGTATCAAGCAATCTTTGATTAGTAGTACCTTGTCTATTTTTTAAAAAAGGTAAAGCAATTTTCTCTATAATAGGATACCCTTCTTGTGCAACTTGACGGGCACCACCTTGTCCATATTGAATAAATTGCTGTTCACCAGCTGTCAGATTTTGATTATTTTTTTGTAAATCATTTTTCACTAATCCCTGACACATTTTTCTAATAACAGAAAAGGTATCAACGTTATTAAAGCGGGCATAACTTTCGGCACAAACAAATATGCCTAATGAAAATATTGCACCTTTATGAGTATTAACTCCACTAGTGGTATGAAACATTATTTTTTCAGCTATACGACCTTGAATTCTAAGTTGCTCAAATACTTTTTTTAAATCTGTCTCATAAGTTATACCAATTTCTTCAGCTTTATTAAAATATTCTCTTAAACTTAAACTACTGTTAATAAACATATAAACGTCCATATCAGGGTGTGGTCCAATATCACTTGGATCAACTAAACCGGGCTTAGGGAGGGTTACAACTTCATACAGAAGTGCTTTGATTGCATTAGTTACAATTTGAGTCATAATTACCTCGTAAAAAAGAAATACCCCTAAAGGAATTTTCCTTTAAGGGGATTTTTATAATTTCTGTTGATTTCGCGCTACCAGCGCTACTACTTTTAGTATAGCGATCTTTATATGTTCACGCAATATATATTAAGATATATCATTAAAAATAATAATCAAAAACGAAGACCAAAACATAGTCTTCGTCCTTGATCTAAACACAGATCAAGTGCCTAACGCATATTAATCTGCTCCTCTTGATCAGTGTTTCGATATGTGGCTTTTTTTATAATTTCATAGATAGAATCTGAACCAATAACAGTATTATTTTGTGCCACCGAAACACCCCATTTCTTGCACTAAAATATCTTTTATTTTTAAAGTAAGCGCTTACTTTATACACATAATATATCATGAATCGTTTATTTTGTCATGTTTTTTATTTATGATAGCCCCTAATTATTTTTTGTTTTGTAAACCAGCCTACACCAATATATGCAATCACAAAACAAAACATACTAATAATCCAATTAGGAAAAATGGATTTCATCACTATAGAATAACCTGCACTATGACTAGTTATTATCTTGACTCCAAAAAAATTTGAAATACCCGTATTGCTTAAATCCAACCACAAATTCAAAGCAAAATAAACCATTATTAATAGTATCCAAATTATAATTGCTTTACTAATTTGCTTTATCCAAAACATATCTACCTCAACTCCATCGTATCTTGCGAAAACTTAACCGGATATTCATCTGACCAATTTTCAATTATAGTTTCAATGGTTTGGAAGCCAAATTTTTCATACAAAGCCTTGGCCTGCTCATTGTTTGTAAATACTTCTAACCGTATCGGACGCTGCAACTCGGTTATTACTTTTTCCATTAATTTAGTAGCAATTCCTTTATTTTGTTCATTAGGATCAATGTAAATAAACTCTATTTTACCAGGCTTAAAACCTATAAATCCTACTAATCGTCCTTTTTTTATAGCTACATAAATTTTACAAGATAAAAAATATTCTAAATAGGGTGCTTCCTTCAACGCCACAAAAACTGGTTCTAAGTTTTCACTTTTTAACTCTTGCATTCGCGCCATATCCATTACTACACACAATTGATCAAAATATTGTTTTTCATATAACTTTATTTCCATATTAACCCGCTTTTTACATTTTAAAAATAAAAAAGCCTTGATGCTTATGCACCAAGGCTTTTCGTTTACTATTTAAGCACCGTGATACTTAACAAGTGAGTAAATATCAACGTCTGGTAATTTTTCTCTACCTTTTAAATCTGGCAATTCAATATAGAATGCAGCACCAACAAGTTTGCCTCCAAGATTTTCAATTAATTCTTTAGAAGCTCTTAAAGTACCCGCAGTAGCCATTAAATCATCACAAAGAACTACTCGTTGTCCTGGCTTGATTGCATCTTTATGCATTTCCAAACTGTTGGACCCATATTCCAAATCGTATGAAGCACGTTCAACTTCTCGTGGCAACTTATGTGGTTTTCTAGCTGGAACAAAGCCCAAACCCAATTCAGTTGCTACTGGACAGCCTACAATAAAGCCACGTGCTTCAGGACCGACAATTACATCTGCATTTCTACTCTTTGCGTATTCAGCTAATTCATGTGTGGCTGCACGATATAATTCGCCATTTTGCAAAATAGGTGTAATATCACGGAAAACTATCCCCTTATTAGGAAAGTCCTGAACACTTGCAATATACTTACTAAAATCAATTGCCATAAGAAGAAAAACCTCCAAAAATTTGTGCGTTTGTTTTCAAACACTATTGACTTATATATTTTAACAAATTTCAAGTATAAAAGCACTGAAATCTTGATACTTATCTAATTATTTGAATGATTATTAACATATGTAATTAATTTTTGTGTTGGCATATTTCTTAATTGATCTACAAATTTAATTTGTGATTCAGTCGCCATTAAATATTTTGAAGATGTCAGTGGTTGCTTCTTAGGGTTTTCCTCCCCAATCAATTTTCCATCATGCAGTTTAACAAAGCCTAATTCAAAGAAAACACGCAATATAAATAATACACTATCATAATCTAACCCTAAATATGGGGCTACGGTACGATAATCATCTGGCTTTAATGTAGGATGAGCATAAATATACTTCAATACTCTGCCGAAATAACCTTTAGCCGGAATATGTTCGACTGGCAATTGATCTAACAAAAAACGCAAATAAATCTGCTGATAATTTTTTTCAAGTGCTTCATTTAGCTCTATTTGATTACGAGGTACATCAAGTAAAGCTACTGTTTCTCCAGACTGATCATAATCCTTTACAAGACTAATTTTATCATCACTAATTTGCAGTCTATTTTTAACAATTGGAATATTTTTCTTGTCAAAAAGTAAATAACGATCTGCAAAACCCATTACAAATTTTTCATTTCGTAAATCAATAACCGGTGTAGGTACTGCTAATTTGGGTGAAGCAAACTCTATTCCTTCGATAATTCCCTGTAATGATATTTGTTTTCGATAAGTATTTAGCGTCAATTGGATGAAGATCTTAGAGATAAATGGCAGCAAATTATTATTCAAAAAGTCTTTATTAAAACCAACTATTGCTAAACTTCCACCCTTTTTAGAAGCAGTTAACTTAACATGATTTTTATCTTTACCAATTTTATAAAATTGTGTAATTGTTGGATCAGAAATACTAAAAATTGGTTGAGGATCACCGGTGCCAAAGGGGCCCACCTGATTAATTTGTGCTAAAGTTTGTGGAGTTAAGTCGTTTAAAGGAAGCTCCAAATCGTATCCTTTACTTTCTGACTCCCCATTTACTTGATAACTAGATTCCAGTTTTTGACGCAAAGTGTCAATTTTATTTTCTTGCATAGATAATCCACAAGCAAAATCATGCCCGCCAAATTTAGTAAATAATTCATCTTTCAATGGATTAAGTGCATTAAATAAATTAAAACCATTGAATGCACGTCCGGATCCTTTAACTTCCCCCACATCATTCTTAGTCAAAACAATCGTAGGTTTATGTGTTTTTTCAACTATTTTATTAGCAACTAATCCTAATACACCTTCATGAAACTCAGGATCATACAATACAAGCGTATTTTGTTTTTGCCAACTATTTTCACGGATAATTGACATACATTTTTCATATACGTCTGTAGTTAATTCTTTTCGCTGATTGTTTAATTCTTCAATTTGATCAGCTATCTTTTGGGCTGCAATATCATCGTCACTTAATAAAAGTTCAACCGCCAAATTTGCATTAGCTAAGCGGCCTACGGCATTCAATCGTGGACAAATATTAAAACCGACATCAGTTTCATTAATCGAACCCAAAGTTAAACCTGCATTTTTTATTAATGCTTGTAACCCTGGTCTAGTGGTTTGATTAAGAATCTCAAGACCACGTTTAACGATGATATGACCTTCGCCTGTAACTTTAACCATATCGCCGAGAGTACCAATCATCGCTAAATCAAGTAATTCTGGCATAGTATCTTGCATTAATTCACGGCAAATAGTATAGGCAACTCCAGCACCACAATAATCATCAAAAGGATATTTCTGACCAGGATAATTACAATGAACAACAGCATATGAATCTGGAACTTTTTCCTGAAAAGTATGGTGGTCCGTAATAATTGTATCTACACCATTTTCTTTGGCATATTTAACTTCATCGATTCCTGTTACACCGTTATCTACAGTAATAATTAACTTAGTACCATCAGCTACTATTTCCTTATATCGTTCAATATTAGGTCCATAGCCGTCTTTAAAACGATCTGGAATAAAATAATGTACATCTGCTCCTAAAATGCTTAGTGTTTCAGTCATAATGGCAGTAGCTGTAATTCCATCAGCATCATAATCACCATATATCGTAATTTTTTCACCATTATCAATTGCTTGATTAATACGTTCTACCGCCTTTTCCATGTCATGCATCAATAATGGATTAGCCAAATTTTCTTCTGTTGCGTTAAACCAAAAATCCAGCTTCTCATCTGTATTAATATCACGTAAAGCAAATAATTGTGCCGAAAGCGAGCTAAGCTGATACTTATCTACTAAATCAGAATCTAATTCTTTAGTGATTCTTTTTTGCCATTTCATTCTTTTAAAACACCCTGCGTTCTTTGATAAAAACTAAAAGGCACTCATAATGAGTGTCTTTATTGAAAAATTCTATCTATAATTTTAACGCAAATATTAACTTCATAAAAGATCTACGTTTTTACTTTAATTTGAAAACCTTCAAATTTTCATCTGTTGCTTTTTCAGTTTTAATCAAATTACCCCGAATAGCCCAGCGATTAGTACCACCGTCCGCACAAGTAATTAAAGTTACAATATTTTTCTTAGTATTATTAACTAACCAAACTGCAGATGGATCTACAATCTTTTTCATGTAAATACGATAAATATAGATTTTCTTTAAATTAGTTAAATAGATTCTTTGTCCCTTTTTTACATCTTCAAGTGGTGAAAAAAGAATACCCTTAGCAGTCATATAATGGCCTGCAAGTGGATAATTCCCCTTCCCCATTACTTGATCTGCCCGCATGGTTCCGCCGCCCGTAGACATTGCATCATCTGATAAACCAAGCATGATTGGCAAATACATATTTACATCAGGCACTGCAAGTGCACCAATTGCTCCAGAAGTTTTCTTAACCTGTGATCGTGCAGCTTGCCCCATATTCATCGACTTCACCTTACTAAAGTCATACATACCTTTTTTCTTTTGATTTGCTTCAACTTGTTTTTTAGTTAGTGTTGTCAAAGCTGACTGTTGATTATGCTTGATCATTTGATTACTAATTTGTTTATTAAATATAAGGACCAAACCTATAACTAACAAAAGAACCGCAACAATTCTAACTAAAATCGTAGTAACACTACTCTTTTGTTTATTCTTTGCCATTTTTCTTTCCTTTTATTTTTTATATCCCTTTACAAACTAAAACAATGTAACTTATCGCTTTTTTATTATAGCATGTTAAACCGTAAAACTTTATTTATCAGTTTTACTGTAGATTTTCTGTAAAAATAAAAAAGCAATGCAATTTTTGCATTACTTTAGTATTACCTAAGTATTATTTACCTTTTATATCATCATCATTCATCTTAAGAACAGCCATAAATGCATCTTGAGGTACTTCTACACGTCCAACAGCCTTCATTCTCTTCTTACCGCGCTTCTGCTTTTCAAGCAATTTGGCACGACGATCAGGATCACCAGTATGGATTTTCCAAGTAACATCCTTACGATATGGCTTAATCGTAGCACGTGAAATAATCTTAGCACCGATTGCACCTTGAATATCTACCTCAAAGTTTTGTCTAGGAATCAACTTCTTAAGCATTGAGGTCATTTGACGAGCACGATCTTGCGCTTCACTTCTGTGTGCAATAAAGCTAAGAGCATCAATCGGTTCCTTATTAAGCAAAATATCAATCTTGACTAAGTCAGTTGCACGATAACCAGTAATCTCATAGTCAAGTGAGGCATAGCCCTTAGTTGATGATTTTAAATCATCGAAAAAGTCAAAAATAATCTCAGCTAAAGGCATGTTGTAAATAACATTAACACGATATTTATCTAAATAATCCATTGTAACAAATTCGCCGCGTTTACGTTGGCAAAGTTCCATTACAGGACCAACATAATCATTAGGAACCATAATTTCTGCCTTAACGTAAGGTTCTTGCACTTCTTTATATTCACCAGCATCTGGTAAATCAGATGGATTATCAATCACCTTAGTCGTACCATCATTCATTATTGCATGATAGTCAACACTTGGTGCGGTCATGATTAAATCAAGGTCAAACTCTTGCTCCAATCTTTCTTGAACTACGTCCATATGAAGTAAGCCAAGGAAACCACAACGGAAACCAAATCCTAAAGCAGTAGAAGTTTCTGGTTCAAATTCCAAAGCAGCATCATTTAATTGCAACTTTTGTAAAGCTTCTTTTAAATCATCGTAATCACGATTATCTACTGGATACATACCAGAGTATACCATTGGTGGAATTTGACGGTAACCTGGAAGTGGTTCAGCAGTTGGGTGCCCAGCATCAGTGATTGTATCACCTACACGAGTTTCACGAACTGATTTAATGTTGGCAGTAATATATCCTACATCACCAGCGATTAAAATATCTTTCTTTACTGGATGAGGACTTGAAACACCAACTTCAGTAACTTCATATTCCTTGCCAGTATTCATAATTTGAATCTTATCACCGGGCTTAACTGTACCATCTTCAATTCTAACTGATAAAACAACCCCACGATAATCATCATATTTTGAATCGAAAATAAGTGCTTTAAGTGGCGCTTCAATATCACCTGATGGTGCAGGAATGTCAGTTACTATCTTTTCCAATAATTCAGGTATTCCTTGACCTGTTTTCCCAGATACTTCAACAGCGTCTGAAGCGTCAAGACCTAACATTTCCTCGATTTCTTCTTTAGCATTTTCTGGATCAGCAGAAGGTAAATCAATTTTATTGATTACTGGTACAATTTCCAAATCGTCATCAATGGCTAAGTAAGTATTAGCTAAAGTTTGTGCTTGAACACCTTGTGAAGCATCAACCACCAATAATGCACCTTCACATGCAGCTAAGGAGCGTGATACTTCATATGAAAAGTCTACGTGTCCTGGTGTATCAATTAAGTGGAAAATATAATCTTCGCCATTTTTGGCATGATACTTAACTTCAACCGAGTTCATCTTGATGGTAATACCACGTTGTCTTTCAAGTGGCATATCATCAAGCATTTGATTTTTTAATTGTCTTTCAGATACTGTATCTGTTAACTCTAAGATTCGGTCAGCAATTGTTGACTTACCATGGTCAATATGGGCAACAATTGAAAAGTTACGAATGTGATTTTGATAATCTTTTAATTTTTTTATATCCATAAATTTTTCTCACCCTTTACTATCTTTATTATTATAGCAAAGTCTATACTACACCGGTACTAAAGTACTGGCTTTACTAAAAAAGGCACCAATGTTGCGAAAATTACGTAACATTAGTGCCTTTCATTATAAATACTATTCACCACTAAGTTTGTCTTTAAGTCTTTCGAAAAATCCTTTTTCTTGTGGGGTAATATTTCCGCCACCATCATGAACAAAGTTAGTTAAGTCTTCTTTCTGCTTATCATTAATATGTTTTGGAATAACAATATTAACTGTAGTAATTTGATCACCATTACCATTGCCGCGAAGATAAGGTACACCTTGACCACGAAGAGTAAATTTCTTGTTAGGTTGCGTACCTGCTGGAATAGTTAATTTTGCATCCCCGTGAACTGTTTTAACAGTAATCTCATCACCTAAAGTAGCTTGAGCAAATGAAATTGGTACTTCTGTATAAATATTTTGGCCACGACGTTCAAAGTCCTTAGAAGGCTTAATGCGATAGCTAATATACAAATCACCGTATGGGCCACCATTACGTCCAGCTTCACCTTGACCTTGATAACGAAGTTGTTGACCATTGTCAATACCCGCTGGAATATCAACTTCAATGGTATTCTTGCGTTCAACGGTACCTTTACCACCGCAAGTCTTACATGGATGTTCAATAATTACACCACGTCCATTACACTTGTCACAAGTGGTTTGGCGACGAATCATACCTAGCATTGATTGTTGGGTAACAGTCATTACACCAGTACCATGACATTTATCACATGTAATAGGATGAGTACCTTTTTCACAACCATTACCGCCACAGGTTTCACAAGTTTCATCACGAGTATAGCTAACTTGCGTCTTTTTACCATTAATTGCATCCATAAAGTCAATAGTCAATGTATAATCCAAATCTTGACCACGTTGTGGTTGCGTTGGATCTACCCTTTGCTGACGAGCACCTTGACCAAAGATATCACCAAAAATGTCACCAAAGTCGCCAAAACCAGAGGTATCAAACCCAGCTCCCCCGAATCCTTGACCTGCACCACCAAAGCCACCTTGACCATTGACACCAGCAGAGCCAAATTGATCATACTGTGCACGCTTTTGCTTATCGTGTAAAACTTCATAAGCTTCGTTTACTTGCTTGTATTTTTCTTCTGCACCAGGTTCATGATTCAAGTCTGGGTGATATTTTTTCGCTAACTTACGATATGCTTTACTAATTTCTTGATCACTGGCGTCACGATCTACGCCAAGTACTTTGTAGTAATCTTCTTGTGCCATGCAATTGAACTCCTTATCGTTTTCAAAAGAAAAGAACTACTCAATGGGTAGTTCTTTTCTCTTTTTGTTTAATTATAAACCCATTACTTGTTAGGATCTACCTTATGGAATTCACCATCTTGGGCACCACCATTGTTACCATCATTTGGGTTGCCGCCTTGAGGACCTGCTTGACCAGCTGCACCTTGAGCACCACCATTTTGTTGGTAAAGCTTAACAGCTAAATCTTGAGCAGCTTTTGATAAAGCATCTTTCTTTTCTTTCATTTCGTCCAAGTTATTATCTTTTTGAGCTTTCTTCAAGTCATCAAGAGCTTCTTGAACCTTCTTAGTATCTTCGTCAGATACCTTACCCTTAGTTTCCTTCAAAGTCTTTTCAGTTGTAAAGATCAATTGATCAACTTCATTTCTGAGATCTGCTTCATCTTTACGTTTCTTGTCTTCTTCAGCGTGTTCTTCAGCGTCTTTTTGCATACGCTTGATTTCTTCATCTGATAAACCAGATGAACTCTTAATGGTAATCTTTTGTTCCTTACCAGTACCCATATCCTTAGCAGATACATTTACGATACCATTCTTATCGATATCAAAGGTAACTTGAATTTGAGGAACGCCACGTGGTGCAGGTGGAATATCAGTTAATTCAAATCGACCAAGTGTCTTATCATCTGCAGCCATTGGACGTTCACCTTGTAATACATGAACATCTACAGCTGGTTGATTATCTGCAGCAGTTGAGAAGATTTGACTCTTTGAAGTTGGAATAGTAGTGTTTCTGTCAATTAATTTGGTGAACACACCACCCATAGTTTCAATACCAAGTGATAATGGAGTAACATCAAGTAAAACAATGTCTTTAACGTCACCTGAGATAACACCACCTTGAATAGCTGCACCTAATGCTACAGCTTCATCAGGATTAATTGAGTGGTCAGGTTCCTTGCCAGCCCATTCCTTAACTGCCTTTTGTACAGCGGGAATACGAGTTGAACCACCGTTTAAGATAACCTTATCAATATCGTTAACAGTAAGGCCTGCGTCCTTTAATGCATTGTCAAATGGAATCTTAGTCTTTTCTACCAAGTCATTAGTTAATTCATCAAACTTAGCACGAGTCAAATCAGCTTCAAGGTGAAGTGGACCACTTTCACCTGCAGAAATAAATGGAAGTGAAATGTGAGTTGATGATACACCTGACAAGTCTTTCTTAGCTTTTTCTGATGCATCCTTTAAGCGTTGCATAGCCATCTTATCCTTAGATAAGTCAACGCCATTTTCATCCTTAAAGTTCTTAATAAGCCAATCCATAATACGGTTATCAAAGTCGTCACCACCAAGGTGAGTATCACCGTTAGTTGACAATACTTGGAAGACACCGTCACCTAATTGAAGAACGGAAACGTCGAAAGTACCACCACCAAGGTCATATACTAAAACCTTTTCGTCGTCATCATCTTTGTCCAAGCCGTAAGCCAATGCTGAAGCAGTTGGTTCGTTGATAATTCTTTGAACATTTAAACCAGCGATCTTACCAGCATCTTTAGTAGCTTGACGTTGAGCATCGTTGAAGTAAGCAGGAACAGTAATAACTGCGTCTTTAACTTCTTCACCTAAGTAATCTTCTGAAAACTTCTTAATGTATTGCAAAATAAATGCAGAAATTTCTTGTGGTGTATAGCTCTTGTCGCCAACCTTAACCTTGTAATCAGCTTCACCCATGTGACGCTTAATTGAAACAATAGTGTTAGGGTTAGTAATAGCTTGACGCTTTGCTACTTCACCAACTTGAATTTCACCATCTTTAAATGCAACTACAGATGGAGTAGTACGATTACCTTCTGGATTAGTAATAATCTTAGGTTCTTTACCTTCAAGAACTGCAACTGCTGAGTTAGTAGTTCCGAGGTCAATACCAATAACTTTTGACATTTATAAATTTCCTCCCTATTGTGCAACTACAACCATTGCTGGTCTTAGTGTACGATCCTTATATTGATATCCTTTTTGTAAAACTTGAACGACGTGATCTTTTTGATCATCATTTTCAGCTGCTACGGTTTGCACAGCTTGATGTAATGTCGGATCAAATTTAACGCCATCAGCCTCAATCTCAACAACACCGTGATCTTTCATTGCTTTAACAAGTGCATCAAGGGTCATTTGAACACCCTTTTTCAATTGTTTAGATACATCATCATCGGCTTCTACACTTAACGCTCTTTCCAAATTGTCCATTGCAGGCAAAACATCTTTAGCTAAGCTTTGAGATTCATATTTGATAAGTTGCGCACGTTCTTTGGTATAACGGTTTTGCATATTTTGAATTTCCGCTTCACTACGCAAATACTTATCTTCTAAGTCTTTATTTTTTTCTTTTAAATCAGCTATTTCTTTAGCTAACTTCTGATTTTCATTATTCTTTTTTGTTTCTTCGCCTTTAGCCGCTTCTTTTTTCACTGCTTTTTTAGGCTTAGAAGTGTTTTCTTCTTTATCCAAATTTTTTTCACTTGGAAACTCTTCTTTACTCACGGCTAACCTCCTCTATTGAAATTTGCCGTAATAATCAAGTAACTTCTTAGCTAATTCATTTCTGAAATATTCTAGAAGTCCGATCATCTGCGAATATGGCATGTTAGTTGGACCTAATAAAGCAATTGTCCCTTTACCATGAGAACCAACATTATATTCAGCAGTCAGCAAACTGTAATTTTTTAATAAATCATTTGGTAATTCTGATCCTAATTTAACTTTAATTGGATAATTTTTATCTTTGGAATCTGCTTTACTATCCATCAAATTAGAAAACAAATTATCATGATCGATCAATTCATAAAGTGAACGAATATCCTTCACATTATGCTCAGATGTATTATTTAATAGATTTATTTGTCCATCAACATACATCTGCTCACTCGCAGCATCTTTTAAAACGTCTTCAACTAAACTAAGCAGCTCAGTCACATGTTCTCCGCCTAGCTCACTTTTAGCAAGTTCACTAAGTAAAGAAACATTTATTTCGTTTAAACTCTTACCAACTAACTGATCATTAATCATATGAACAGCTTTTTCAATTTCTTCCCCATAAATATTATGAGGTAAAGCATAAACCTGGTTCTGAACATTGCCATCACTTGTGACCAGAATTGCCATTACCTGTCTTGAGGATAATGGAACAATTCTAAAGCCTGTAACTTTAACGTCACGTTTCTCAGGTCCTTCAGCAAATGCAGTATAATTGGTTAAATCTGATAAAATTCTTGCCGCTTCTTGGACAATTTCGTTTACCTGATGAAAAGGTCGATCTAGTTGACTTCCAATTGTATTATAAACGGACTCCGGTAATTTAAGCGGCTCAACCAAGTTATCAAGATAATAGCGATATCCTTCACTTGAAGGAATACGGCCACTAGAAGAGTGAGTTTTTTCAATTAGCCCCTGATCTTCTAGAACTGCCATTTCATTGCGAATAGTCGCACTTGATACTTTGATTGGCAACTGATTCATCACTGTCTTAGAACCAACTGGTTCATGTGTCTGTGTGAAGTCCATAATTATCGTTTTTAAAATAAGTTCTTGACGTTCGGTCAACATTATATATCGCCCTCACTTTTAGCACTCACATCTATCAGGTGCTAACAGATTATATTATACTAGAAATTAGCAATAATGCAACCTGAGTGCTAATTTATTTTAAACTTTTTTCTTCAAGTTTAAAGTAATTCTTTGATTAGCTACTCGTTCAATAAAGTATTCATCATGTTCAACTAAAATCATCGCTGGTTGAACTTGCTTTAACAAATTAATCAATTGGTCTTGATTAAACACATCTAGGTAATTTGCAGGCTCATCCCACAAATATAAATCAGCAGGTTCTACTAATGACTTAGCTAAAGCGACACGTTTTTGTTGACCCATACTCATTTCTTCAATTTTAGTATTAAAGCTTTCTCTTGGAAAACCCATTTTATTTAAATTATTGAGCAGTTCTTCATAGGAGATCTTTTGCTTTGCAGCGAATTCTTTTAATGTACCAGTATATTCAGTAAAATCTTGTGGCAAATATGATATTTGCAAACCATTCGTTAAAATTAATTTACCTTGATATGAAACGTCAATTGTTTGATCCAATACTAATTTGAGAAAAGTGGATTTACCAGTACCATTTTTACCCTCCAAAGATACAATGCCTTGATTTTTAACAACCATGTTTAAATCTTTAAAGAGAGGTTTATCTTCTATTTTCAAAGATAATTGTTGCGTTTCAAGTAAGGTATGATGATAATTTGGCTGAAAATTCATCGTTAGATCAGGTGTATCTTCGATGTTAGTCATCAAACCTTTTTTAGCCTCAATGTTTTTATCCATTCTTTTAGATAAACTTTTAGATCTTTTCATAATTTTAGCTGACTTATGGCTTAAAAAGCCTTTATCAATATCCGCATGAATTTCATTATGATGTGCTTTGGCATTCTTCTTATTTTCAGACTTACTAGAAAAGTTCTTTAAACGTAATTGGCTTTCATTCAAACGTCTAACTTCCTTTTTTAGCTTTTCATTTTTATCGCGGTTAAATTGATCCCTTTTATTTTTCGTATCCTCATAACTGGCATAATTACCTTGATACAAATGAATCTCAGTATTTTCAATCGCCAAAATATGGTTTGTCACTTGATTCAAAAAATCACGGTCATGACTTACCACGATATAGCCTTTATCATGCTTCTTCAAATATTGTGCGACTTGCAAACGACTGGCTTCATCCAAATGGTTAGTTGGCTCATCAATTAATGGAAATGCATCCCTATCAGTAAAAGATAAAGCTAGTAGTATCTTAGTTTGTTCCCCACCGCTCAAGGTATTAAATGGTTGCCAAAGTAAATCTGGATTTGCAGCTAACAAATTCATTTCTCGCTCAAGTTCCCATTGTTCAAAGCTAACCTGCTCTTGTAATTCATACAAAGTAATATTTTTTAGATCTTTTATAGTAATTGGAAAATATGAAAAATCCAAGTTACTTTCAATTTTACCTATCCCTTTTAGTTTCTTTCTTAGTAAATTTAAAAATGTAGTCTTACCTCTACCGTTTCTACCTACTAAGCCCAACTTCCAGCTACTATCCAAATTCAAATTCAAGTCATTAAAAATATTTTCGCTAGCATCTTCATATCTAAATGAAAGATTAGATATCTTAATATTGCTCATGAAATCACCTCACGTAAAAAAGGGAGTTCACACTTTTAACAAGCATAGACTCCCTACTTTTATGCGCAAAAAAGAGGCATCCCGTCTATGTCAATCTTGCCAAAAGTGCATAATCTCACCATCTACCAAAAAGTACATTGTTCAACTATGCTTCATTTGCAAGATTACAGACGCAACGGCGATCCCTCTTTCTTCAGTAAATTTCAATTGATTAAGAAAAGATTATCACGAATAAAATCATTTTTCAACTTTATTTAGCAAAATATGCTTTAATTTCATCTTGATCCTTTTCAAGTTGCTCTCTTAGTTCATCTAAACCAGCAAACTTTATTTCTCCACGAGTATACTTATACCATTTAATTTCAATGGGTTTACCATAAATATCTTCATCAAAGTCAAAAATATTAGATTCGATATAAATACGTTTATTTTGACCAATTGTAACATTATAACCAACACTGGTCATTGATTCATGCCATTTGCCATTAACTTTAGTTTTTGTTGCATAAACACCTATTTTAGGAATAACCTTATGGTTAGCCCACTCTAAATTAGCTGTTGGAAAACCAAGTTTATGACCATTTCTTTTACCATGCCCTACTATGCCACTCATTACATAATGATGACCCATTAATTCATACGCTAATTCCATTTTCCCATCTTTGATAGCTTGACGTATCTCAGTAGAACCAATTTTTTTCCCATCAAAAACTTGCTTAGGCATAACTACAATGTTAAATCTTCCTTTAGCAAAATTAGGCAGATTGTCCATATTAGCTATATTTTTAGGACCATATGTATAATCAAATCCTGCAACCACAGTGTCAGCATTCAATTTAACAATTACGTTGTCAACAAACTTCTGCGCGCTTATTTGACTAAAATCCTTTGTAAATGGCATAACAGCTAAATAATCAACACCTAATTTAGCCATTTTATCTGCCTTTTCATCTAAGGTTTCTAAGTATTTAAAATTCTTTTTATCCGCATATATTTCCTTAGGATGACGATCAAAAGTCATTACAATTACAGGTAAATTTTTTTGATTAGCAATTTCCCTAGCTCGAGTAATTAAGCGTTGATGTCCTAAATGAACTCCATCAAAAAAACCTAAAGCCAAAACTACTTTTGAATTTAAAATATTTTCCTTTACTGGATAAGTTAGATGAATGATTTTCACAACTAATTCCTTCGTTTCGATTATTCATTTTGAAGCAGCATTAAGCTGGGACGATAAATCTTTCCTTTTTTCTCATAAATCGCTTTAACTTTTTCATTGTACCGTAATGCCACTTTTTTTGCATTTGTTTCCAAAGAAATGCCAGCACCATTTTTTACTTTAAGCCATTTACCTTCAGGTAAATCAATAGTTTCATAATCTTTAAAAAAGGCATCAATCGGTTGAATCAATTCACTAGCCTTTTCAGGATTTGCTTCAATTTCACTTAATTTTACAGCTTGTGAAATATCAAATCCAGAACTTGCCACTCGTCGCAAGTATGTCATAACTGCTGGCTCATCTAGCTTTTCGCCTAAATCATTAACTAATGATCTAACATACGTCCCTTTGCTACAAGTTATTTCAAAATCGAAGCTTTCTTGACCTTTTTCTTTATCAAAACTAGGATCATTTAACAAATCATATTGAAAAATCTCTACTTGACGTTTTGGACGTTCCACTTTAATTCCTTCACGTGCATACTCATAAAGGTGTTTTCCGTTTACTTTTACAGCAGAATAAATTGGTGGGACTTGCTCGATTTTACCTTTAAAAGTATTCATTCCTCTCTGAATTTCTTCTACAGTAAATGGCATTACCAATCTTTTTTCTTTTAAAACTTTACCATCAATATCATAAGAATCTGTCGCATATCCAAATAAACCTGTTCCTTGATACTTTTTAGGACGAGTATGCATCAACTCAATTAACTTGGTTGCCTGACCAATTGCAATTGGCAAAACACCTGTAACTTCAGGATCCAAAGTTCCTGCGTGTCCAATTTTTCTAATATGTAATGCACGACGCAAATGATAGACAACGTCTGCACTAGTCATCCCTTTATCTTTATCAATTACTATAATTCCATTTAACATATAAAATCCTATCTTAAACTAAAGAAAAAAGCGCCTTGACGGCGCTTTTCTTATTTACTTGCCCGTTCAGCATCTTGTTTTTTGACTTCTGCAATTAAACGGTCAATTTTACTACCATATTTTACTGAATTATCACGCTTAAAGATAAGTTCAGGAACTTTGTAAACAGTTAAAGTTTGTCCAAGCAAATGTCTCATCATTCCTTTTGCCTTATCTAAACCTTCCTGAACTTCTTTTTCTTTTTCAGCATCTTCAGTTAACAAACTATAGTAAATAGTTGCATATGAAAGATCATTCGTACATTCAACCGCAGTAATAGTTACTTCGCTCAAACGTGGATCACGAATATCTTTACGTAAAATTTTTGTTAATTCGCGAAGGATTTCACCTTCAACGCGACCAACTCTATGCTTCATGTTTTCCTCCTAAAAAATATTACTTAGGTTCAACTTGTTGCATTTCGTATACTTCGAATTCGTCGCCGACTTTAATATCGTTGTAATCCTTAATAGTTAAACCGCAGTCATTACCTTGTTTAACTTCTTTAACGTCATCCTTGAATCTCTTAAGTGAGGCAATTTCACCGTCATACTTAACAATACCGTCACGAATAACTCTAATTTTAGAATCATTCTTGACTATACCTTTATCAACAAATGATCCGGCAATTGTACCAACCTTTGAAACCTTCCAAGTTTCACGAACAGTAAGATTACCAATAACCTTTTCTTCATAAGTAGGTTCAAGCATACCCTTCATGGCAGCGGTAACATCATCAATAGCCTTGTAAATGATACTGTATAAACGAATATCTACACCGTCAGTTTCTGCTTGACTTTTTGCAGTAGCAGTTGGACGAACATTAAATCCAATAATAAAGGCATTAGATGCACCAGCTAAAGTTACATCTGATTCATTAATTGCACCTACACCTGAGTGGATAATGTTTACACGAACACCTTCAACTTCAATCTTTTCAAGTGATTGTTGCAATGCTTCTACTGAACCTTGAACATCTGCCTTAAGAACAATGTCAACTTCCTTCATGTTTTCCTTCTTCATAGTATCGAAGAGGTTATCAAGAGTTACATGTTGAACATTTTCACGAGACTTTTGCAATGATTGTTGAGCTCTAGCTTCACCAACACTTCTTGCAGTCTTTTCGTCCTTAAATTCAACTAACTTGTCAGCAGATTCAGGCACATCATTCAAACCAGTAATTTCAACAGGCTCTGATGGTGTAGCCTTCTTAACTTGGCGACCACGATCGTTAGTCATAGTACGTACACGACCAAAAGTATCACCTACAACAATCGGATCACCAATATTAAGTGTACCTTGTTGGATCAAAACGTCGGCAACTGGACCACGACCACGTGACAAACGTGCTTCAATTACAGTACCGATTGCCATTTCATCTGGGTTAGCCTTAAGTTCCATCACGTCAGCTTGAAGTAAGATCATTTGCAATAAATCATCTACATTTTGACCTGTCTTAGCTGAAATGTTAACGAAAATTGTGTCACCACCGTAATCTTCAGGAATTAAATTATACTTCATTAATTCTTCAGTTACGTGTTGTGGGTTAGCACCTGGCTTGTCCATCTTGTTAATAGCAACAATGATTGGAACATTAGCACTCTTAGCGTGGTCAATAGCTTCAACAGTCTGAGGCATTACACCATCATCCGCAGCTACAACCAATACAACAATATCAGTAATTTCAGCACCACGTGCACGCATATTAGAAAAGGCAGCATGTCCTGGAGTATCTAAGAATGTAATCAAACGATCGTCAAGTCTAACTTGGTAAGCACCGATTCTTTGAGTAATGCCACCAGCTTCATGAGCTGAAACGTGAGTATGACGAAGACGGTCCAACAAAGTCGTTTTACCATGGTCAACGTGACCCATAATAGTAACTACAGGTGGGCGCTTAATTTGGTTTTTAGACTTCTTTGAAGCTTCCATTCTCTTGTCGTAAAGAGTATCAATATCAGAAATATCTTCATGAACTTTTTGCTTAGCATCAATACCATATTCAGCAGCTAAAAGTTCAATAGTATCTTTATCCAATGATTGGTTTTGATTAGTCATAACACCAAGCATGAATAATTTCTTAACAATTTCAGCTGGTTCTCGGTGAATCAATTTACCGATATCTTGAGCGTTCATACCTTCTTCATATACTAATATATCTGGTAATGGACGTTCCTTACGTTTGGTAATTTGTTTTCTAGGCTTTTGCTGTTCCTGTTGATGTTTCTTATTTTTACGACGTTTTCTCTCTGAACGGTCTGAACGTTCACTATGTCCATTAACAAATTGATTCTTTCCTTTGCGTCCTGGCTTACCCATATTTCTGCCACGACCGTTACCACGTTTTTCTTCCTTTGGTGCTTCAGGAATAGTTACTCTAGGAGTAGTAACTTTTTCCTTATTATCTGCAGGTTGATTTTTCTTTAAACGGGCTGGTGATGGTTTTAAGATTTTTGGTCCGATTACTTTCTTTTCCACTTGTTGCTCTACTTTTTTGTTATTACTTTCTTTTACTGTTTTCTTATTATCTTTTTCTGACTGCTCTTTTTTAGGATGCTTCAAATGCTCATGATATTCTTTCTTTGCTTTTTGAGCTTCTCTATTAAGCTGACCTTCTTCTGCACGTTGCTTTTGCTTAAATTGTTGAAGCAAAGCTGCTGCTTTTGGTCTACCTGTATTAGATTTTGCATCACGTTCTTTATTATCCCGAGCTCGATCACTAGAACGACGTTTATTATTACGTCTTCTATTTGATTTCTTAGGAGTATTATTTTCCTCTGGTTTCTTTTCATTTTTTCGAATTGAAGAAACTGAAATCTTAATTTTATTATTCTTAGTGGCTGACTTTTCTGCTTTTTTTTCAGCAGGAGCGGAGTTCTGGAAACTACTCTTTAGCTTCGCAACTTGTGAATCATCTATTGACGACATATGATTCTTCACATCAAAGCCCAAATCCTTTGCTTTTTGGACTACAACTTTATTATCAACGCCGACTTCTTTTGCGACTTCATAAATTCTTTTTTTTGCCATCCAATCACACTCCTTCATTTATTTTCTTAACTAATGCCTTAGTAAAACCAGCATCAGTTAATCCTAAAACTTTTCGTTTTTTGCCGATTGCCTTTGAAAGTTCATCGGCAGTAAACAAATTTATTATAGGAATATTATTTCTTCTGGCAACACGATCAACTTTTTCGGCAGTATTATCATGTATATCACTTGCCATAATGACCGCTTTTATTTTTCCTTTATTAAGCTCACCAATTACAGTTTCTGTACCAGTTGTTAACTTACCAGCTCGCTTAGCTAAACCTAATAAATTAATTGCTTTTTGTCTATTCTGCAATATTATTTATCACCAAATAATTCTTTTCTTGCTTTTTGATGATCAACATATGAATAAAGCTCATCATAAAAGCCGTCTGGAACCTTTGCACCTAAGCTACGATCCAAAATATGCTTTTCTTTTGCCACTTTAATCTTTGTTGGATCAAGAGAGACATATGCACCGCGACCAGCTTTTTTACCAGTAGGATCAACGGATACATTTTTTTCCTTATCAATTACAATACGTACCAATTCTTTTTTTGGTTGCATTGTATCGGTTAATAAATCCTTCCGCATTGGGATTTTTCTTTTTTTCAAAAAATCACCTATTCTTCAGTGTTATCTTCGCTTTTTTCTTCAGTAGTTACATCAGCAGTTGATTCTTCAGTAGATACAACATCTTCAGAAGAATCTGTATCTTCTTTACTTACAGAATCAGTTGACTTTTCATCAACAAATTCTACTTCAGACTCTGGTCGAATATCAATTTTATAGCCTGTTAAACGAGCTGCAAGACGTACGTTTTGTCCTTTTTTACCAATAGCAAGTGATAATTGGTAATCTGGGACAATAACTAACGCACTCTTTTCCTCCTCGTCTTCGCCAAATTGAACAGCAATTACTTCAGCAGGATTCAATGCATTAGCAATATAGTCAGATGGATCTTCTTCATATTTTACAATATCAATATTTTCTCCACCAAGTTCATTAACTACATTTTGTACACGTGCACCCTTTTGACCAACGCAAGTACCAACAGGGTCAATATTAGGGTCATTTGACTTAACTGCCATCTTTGTACGGTCACCAGCTTCGCGCGCGATTGAAACAATTTCAACAGTTCCATCGTAAATTTCAGGAACTTCTTGTTCAAACAAGCGCTTTACCATATCTGGTGCAGTTCTTGAAACAGTGATTTGTGCTCCCTTAGAATCTGAGCCAACATGAGTTACAAGCACACGAATTTGATCTTGTGGGTTATAAACTTCATTTGGCATTTGATCACGATGAGGCATTACTGCTTCAACGTTACCAATCTTCACATAGACAAAACGATTGTCGCGTCTTTCAACTGTACCAGTGACAAGTTCATCTTCGTATTGAGAATATTCATCAATAATATGATTTCTTTCAGCTTCACGAAGACGTTGCATAATTACTTGCTTTGCAGTTTGAGCAGCAATACGACCAAAATTCTTTGGAGTAACTTCAAAACGAATTTCATCGCCTACTTCATAAGCACGGTTGATTGCCAAAGCATCTTTTAAGCTAACTTCAAGGCGATCATCTTGAACTTCATCAACAACAGTCTTAACTGCCATAACTTTAAAATTGCCTTTTCTCTCATCAAAATCAACTTCAACGTTTTGTGCTTGATTATAATTTTTCTTGTATGCAGCTACCAAAGCGGCCTTAATTGCATCAACAATAACATCTTGTTCAATGCCCTTGTTCTTTTCCAATGTAGCGAACGCTTCTAGCATTTCTTTAGACATAAGTTTTTGATCAGCCTTTCTAAAACTCAATTGCAAAACGAATATTTGCAATTAACTTACGGGGAACAGTTAATGTTTTTCGTCTTGTCTTATCTTTTACTTCTAATATAATCTCATCATCATTATAAGATTTAAGTGTACCTTCGTACATCTTTTTATCTTCTATCTTTTGATAAAGACCAACATGAATATAATCGTTCAGTGCTTTTTCCCAGTCTGCTTTAGTTTTAATTGGACGTTCTGCACCTGGAGACGATAATTCTAAAACATATGGGTCAGGAAGTGGATCTGGATCAAGTGTATCTAACTTTTCAGAAATCAGTTCACTTAAAACTGCAATTTCATCAATATCAATACCATTTGGTTCACGATCAACATAAATACGTAAATAATTCTGACTTTTTTCTTTAATATATTCCATATTGACTAACATGTCGCCATGTTCATCAATAATTGATTCGACAACTGGACGAACAAGATTTACAACTTTAGACAAAAAATTTCCTCCGTAATAAAAAGAGTGAGCATTTCTGCTCACTCGAATTTACCTATTCGAACTTCTTTGTTAGTATATCATACTTTACGTATAATTGTAAAACTAAAATAGTGACAATTGGTTTTCATCTGGCATACCGTCTAATACGCCATTGTCTTCAAAGTAATTCATAATTGTTTGAGAAACTTTACCACGTTTAGCTAAATCTTCTTTGGATAAGAATTTCTTTTCTGCACGTGCAGCAACAATTTGCTTAGCGGCGTTATCACCTAAACCAGGAACTGCATTGAATGGGGCTAAAATAGTATGCTTATCCAAAATTTTAAAGTCGGTTGCTTCAGATTGATCAATATCAACCATTTTAATTTTTATACCACGTTCAAGACATTCATTAGCAATTTCTAACACAGTCAATAAACTTTTATCTTTAGCTGAAACGTCATTTCCTTTATCTTGGATTGCTTTCATTGCAGCTTTAACAGTATTTTTACCATGACTCATTGCAACTAAATCAAACAAATCAGCACGAACTGAGAAATAAGCTGTGTAATAAATTTCAGGATAATATACTTTAAACCAAGCAATTCTTAAAGCCATCAAAATATATGCTGTAGCGTGTGCCTTAGGAAACATGTACTTGATCTTCAAACAAGAATCAATATACCAATCAGGAATATTCTTATTTTTCTGAAGAATAGCCATATTTTCATCGCTAATCCCGCGTCCATGACGAACAGATTCCATTGTTGAAAATGCAACCTCAGGTTTAACACCCCAGTGAATCAAGTCCATCATGATGTTGTCACGACAACCAATTACATCTTTTAAATCACATGTTCCGTTGTTAATCAAATCTTCTGCGTTCCCTAACCAGACATCAGTACCATGAGATAACCCAGAAATCTGTAATAATTCAGAAAATGTAGTTGGTTTAGTTTCTTCAAGCATCCCTCTAACGAATCTGGTACCAAACTCTGGAACACCTAAAGTACCAGTTTTAGAACCAATTTGTTCCGGCGTAACTCCCAATGCTTTTGTTCCAGAAAAAAGTGACATAACTCCCGGATCATCAGGTGGAATAGTCAATGGATCAATTCCGGATAAATCTTGTAAGTGACGAATCATCGTAGGATCATCGTGTCCCAGAATATCAAATTTCAAAATATTATCGTGAATTGAGTGGAAATCATAGTGAGTAATCAACCAAGCAGCGTTCACATCATCGGCTGGATATGACACAGGAGTGAAATCATAAATATCCATATCATCTGGAACAACAACAATTCCCGCTGGGTGTTGACCCGTGGTTCTTTTAACACCACGAACACCACTAGCTAAACGATCCAATTCAGCATTTCTTAATTTTAGATCACGTTCTTCATCAAAATGCTTAGCATAACCATAAGCAGTCTTATCTGCAACAGTAGCAATAGTACCAGCACGATATGAGTTATCTGGCCCAAACATAACTCTAATGAAGTTATGAGCTACTGGCTGGTAATCTCCCGAGAAGTTCAAATCAATATCTGGAACCTTATCACCATGGAACCCTAAGAATGTAGCAAATGGAATATCTTGTCCATCTTTTACTAAGGGCGTACCACATTCTGGACAATCTTTATCTGGCAAGTCAAAACCAGAACCATATTCCCCATTTTCAAAGAATTGAGAATATTTACAATTAGGACACCGATAATGCGGAGCAAGTGGATTAACCTCAGTAATCCCCGACATTGTAGCAACCAAACTAGAACCAACAGATCCACGAGAACCTACTAAATAACCATCTTTATTTGACTTGGCTACTAAACGTTGTGAAATTAAATAAATAACTGCATAACCATTAGAAATAATTGAATTTAACTCTAGATCAATTCGATCCTTAACAATTTTAGGTAATGGATTGCCATAAAGTTCATATGCCTTATCATAAGTCAATTTTTTCATTTCTTCATCAGCATGTTCAATATGAGGTGGGTACAATCCTTCCTTAATTGGCTGAATTTCAGAAATTTCATCTGCTATCTTATTAGTATTTTCAATAACAATTTCTTTAGCTATATCTTCACCTAGAAAACTAAAAGCATCCAGCATTTCTTGCGTAGAATAAAAATGCAGATCAGGCTGAGGCTTATTTCTATTAGGATTAGAGCGCTGAGCAGAAATTAAAATAGTTCTGTAAATTGCATCATGTGGTTCAACATAGTGGGCATCCCCCGTAGCAACGACAGGCTTATTAAGTTCTTTCCCTAATTTATAAATATTACTAATAATCTCTTCTAATTGTTCTTCATCCTTAATTAAACCATCCTCAATTAATTGAGAATAATTCTTAGGTGGCTGTACTTCTAAAAAGTCATAGAATCTAGCTTTTTCACGAGCTTCATCATATCCTTTTTGCATCATGGCAATAAATACGTCGCCTTGCCAGCAACCAGAGCCATAAAATAGCCCTTCATGTAAACGCGCTAAATCTGATTTTGGTGTTCTTGGAATTCTATAAAAGTCCTTAGTACTTGCAATAGACACTAGTTTATATAGATTTTTTAAACCTGCTTGATTTTTAGCTAAAACTGTCATGTGAGAAGGGCGCGCTCTCTTATATACCTCACCATGTGCAGCATAATTATTCAAGTTATTTAAATTATCTTCATGATATTTTTCATTAAAGGCATCGAGTAACTTGTACATTAAGTATCCTGTTGCCTCAGCATCTTGATTAGCACGGTGGTGATGCTCCAAAGAAACATTATATTTTTTAGCCAATGAATCCAAAGTATGACGGTTTTGCTCTGGGTGAAGTAAACGTGATACTTCAAGTGTATCAACTACTGGCTGAGTAATTTCACTAAATCCGTTTCTTCTTAAAGCAGCATTAACAAACCCCACATCGAATTGAACGTTATGTCCACAAAGAGGCCGATCACCATAAAAATCCTGGAATTGCTTAATAACAATAGCTTCATCATCAGCAGCACTAACCATTTCATCGGTAATTGAAGTTAAGTTTATTGTTTGTTCACTTAATGGATGGTGCGGATTAATAAACTTATCGAATCTCTCGATCACTTCTCCGTTTTTCATCTTTACAGCACCAATTTCAATAATTGTGTCATATACAGATGAAAGACCTGTAGTTTCAACATCGAAGATAACAAATTCGCGATCTTCATAAGTCATTGGAGCTGGATTCAGTACTAATAGTGCATGATCATCAATCATATTAGCTTCAACACCATACAGGATCTTCATATCAGTTGATTTTCCTGTGCTATAAGCTTCTGGGAAAGATTGAACATCCCCATGATCGGTGACCGCAATTGCTTTTTGACCAAATTTTTTAGCAGTTTTAATGAAATCAGTAGGCGTATTAGTTGCATCCAGTTGACTCATATTAGTATGAAGGTGTAATTCTACACGCTTTTTTTCACCATCATATTTTTCAGTTCGACCAATATGTTCTACTGTTTCAAAACTACTAATAGTGAAAACTACATCATGTTCCCATTGATCATCTGCAGCAGAACCTTGCATTTTAGCCCAAGTACCTGGTTTAATTGCTGACATTTGTTCAATTTGTTCTTTATCAGAAACAAATTTCTTAAAAGCAATTGAGTCACTATAATCAGTGATTTCACCAGTAAAGATTACTGCACCAGATTTTAGCTCACGACTTTCAATATTAAAAATATTACCTTCAATAACTACATTACGAGTGCCATCTTCTACTTCTTTAATTTGAGTAATTGGGGCATTCTCATCTAACTTGCGTTTACCATAACTGGTACGCTTAGTTGGATATTGCTTAGCTTGCGGTTGGGGTTTGGGTTTATCAGGAGTATTTTCATACTGCTCTTGCATGTTTTTCTCATGTTCTTGATGTAATTCTTGCAAGCTTTGCATACTATTTTGTAAGCTGGTTTGATCTAATTGAGTAATAAACTTCAAATTAAAGAAACCATAGTTTCTCATTTCTTCAGCTAACCCATCTAGTGTGCTTTGTTCGATCATTCCATCAATAATATTATTATCAATTTGAATGATCCATCGACCATCGACCTTTTTAGGCTTTTGATCAGCTAGAAATTCACGCGCCATTGGCTGTAATCGATCAGAATTTTGAACAGCATATTTCCAATAATCTGGCAAATACTGATCTAAACCATCAGCTGTACTTACAAAAAAATTAACATTTACAAATGAAGCAAAGGTTTCTTCTATAGCTTTTCTTAATGCAACATAGGTATCGTATCTTAATGGAGTATCAAAAAAAACGTGGATATCCCACCTATGTTCTTTAGCGTAAACATCCACGTTTTCAATCTTTCCTTTTTGAAGAAGGTCATTATCTTCAAAAGTATCAGGAAAGCGAACCTGTTTGAGCAATTTTAAGAAAAGATCGTTTTTATTTGTCACAAAAATTATCCTAACTCTTGATTTACAAACTTATCTAATTCATCAATTGACATTTCAACTGCTTTTTCATCTGTTGGTCTCTTAACTTCAACAATGCCATCAGCAGCCTTTTTACCAATCGTAATTCTCACCGGTGCACCTACTAAGTCGGCATCTGCGAACTTAACACCAGCACGTTCTTTACGATCATCATATAAAACATCATACTTTTCACTGAATTTCTTTTCAAGTTTTTCAGCTAACTCAGTTTGATCTTCTTTATTCATCTTCATTTGAACGATATGAATTTCAAATGGTGCAATTTCCTTTGGCCATGCAACACCACGATCAGTTAAGTGTTGTTCCACAACAGCTGAAAGCATTCTAGTTACACCAATACCATACGAACCCATAATTACAGGTTGTGCCTTACCGTTTTGATCTAAGAAATCAGCACCCATAGTCTTAGTGTAGTAAGTACCTAACTTAAAGATATGCCCAACTTCAATTGAAGTAGTGAACTTAAGTGGTAAATGATCAACTGGGTCAGGTTCGCCCTCATTAGCAGTTCTAATGTCAGCAAACTCATCTACCTTAAAATCACGATCTAAGTTTGCATTCTTGAATTGATAATCAGTTTCACCAGCACCTACAACAACATTGTAAAGACCCTTAACAGTTTCGTCAGCAATGATCTTATCTGCCCAGTCAGCATTTACAGGACCAACGCCACCCTTTTCACTACCCGTGATTTCCTTTAAATCTTCAGTATTTGCTTCATGAATATCATCAGCATCCAAAACGTGACCTAATTTAACTTCGTTAATTTGCTTGTCACCACGAATTAATACCAAAACTTTTTGATCATCAGCAATATAAAGAATACTCTTAACAATTCTAGTTGCTGGAACATCAAGAAATTCTGCTAATTTCTTAATAGTGTCACAAGCTGGTGTTGCAACCTTAGTAAGTTCTTTTGCTTCTTCTGGCTCTTGCTTAAAGGTATCAATACTTTTAGCCATTTCAAGATTTGCAGCATAAGTACCTTTTTCATTAGTAGCAATAGTGTCTTCACCAATTGCTGCTGGAGCTTGGAACTCAGTTGAATTCTTACCACCCATTGTACCAGAGTCAGCAATTACCGGGTGAACGGTTACACCAGCGCGTTTAAAGATACGCTTATAAGCACTCTTTTGATCATCAAATTGTTGATCAAGTTGTTCACGTGTTGCTGCAAAACTATAACCATCAAGCATTACAAATTCACGTCCACGAAGAAGACCAAAACGAGGACGGTTTTCATCACGGAATTTAGTTTGAATTTGGTATAAAGCAAGTGGCATTTGCTTATAACTCTTAAGATTTTTAGCAATAATTTCAGTAAAGGTTTCTTCATGAGTAGGTCCAAGTAGACTTTCACGACCATGGCGATCCTTTAACTTAAACATTTCCGCACCATACTTTTGGTAACGACCTGATTCTTGCCATAAAGTTGCTGGCAATAAATGAGGCATCATCATTTCAGGAACATTAATATTATCCATTTCTTGTTCAATAATTGACTCAGCCTTACGCAAAACGCGGTAGCCTAATGGAAGATATGCATATACACCGGCAGTAACCTGACGAATGTATCCACCTCTTATCATCAACTTGTGACTTTCAGCTACAGCATCTGATGGTGCTTCCTTTAAAGTTGGCATGAAAAATTTTGATTGACGCATTTACTTTCTTTCTCCTAAAGTAAAAATAAAACTAAAATATATTATTTAATAAAATAGCGATAAATATCGTTACCTGTAACTGCAATAATTAATACTAATAATAAACCAAAGCCAATTAATTCAACAATCGCTTCGTGTTCTTCAGAGATTGCCTTACCGCGAATTAATTCGATCAAGTTCAATAAAAGCTTACCACCGTCTAATCCTGGAATAGGAATTAAATTTACAATTCCCAGATTAATTGAAATCATCCCCAAGAATGCTAATACATAAGTAAAGCCCATCTGAGAAACTTGAGAAGTTTGAGAATAAATTCCCACTGGACCTGATAACTTATTTAAACTGAAATGACTAAATAAATTACCTACGGCATTAAAAATTAAACCAGTAGTAGAAACTGCTGTGTCCCAGCCTCTCTTCAATTTTACGCCTGCATTTTCGTTACTTTTAGCAACAATACCGACTTGATAGACAGTCTGATTTTGCACTTTATGTGCTTTTGGCTTAACAGAAATAGTTCTAGTAGAACCATTCTTTTCCAATTTAAAACGTAAGCTCTTACCCTTACTTTGATTTATTTTTTCTGATACTTGATCAAAATTAGTGATGTTTTGATCATTTATTGCAACTATTCTATCACCAGATTCGATCTTAGCACTACGCGCTGGCGAATCTGTTTGGACAGAGCCTACAGTTGTAGTTGCAGGACCTGGAACTGTAAAAGTCCAAATTAAGAACACTACAAATCCTAAGACAATATTCATAAAAGGTCCTGCAAAATTAGTTGCAAGTTTTTGCCAGACATTAGCCTGATTAAATTGCGTATCACGTGGAGCGATAATTAATTCAGTACCATTTTTTTCAATAATGGTAGCATCATGATTTACATGATAAGTTACTGGATCATTTTCATCGCCATTCTCATAACCTTCGATTATTAAATCATCCACTAAATCAGCTTTAGTGACTTGAACGGGAATCCCCTCGATCGGAATATCTGATTCAGAAGCATCAATTCTAATCACTTCATTTTTATCATTTAACTGTAAGACTACAGTCATACCCGGATCTAATTTACTTTCATCATCAGAGCCCGCTAAACGAACATACCCACCAAGTGGTAACCAACGAATGGTATAAGTGGTGGGATTTCGTCTAATTTGGAATAGTTTTGGGCCCATACCAATTGAGAATTCTCGCACAAGAATTCCTGACTTTTTAGCTACAATGAAGTGTCCAAATTCATGAACAAAAACAAGTAAGCCAAAGACAACTAAAAAGATTAGTATACCCTTCAATAAAAAATCTCCTAATGAACAATACCTAGAATAGCGGCTACTACGGGTAATACAAACAACATACTATCAAAGCGGTCTAGGATACCACCATGTCCTGGCAAAATCTTACCAGAATCTTTAACGCCATAAAAACGTTTGTATGCTGATTCAACAAGATCACCCATTTGTCCTACGATTGAAAGGAAGAATGCCAATACAACCATTGATAATTCTGAAACACCAAAAGTAATATTGAAGCTACTCAAAATTGCTAAGTAAATAGCACTACAAATTAATGCACAAATAACTGCACCAATTGAGCCTTCCCAAGTTTTATTAGGACTGATTACTGGCCATAACTTATGCTTACCGATCTTACGACCAATCATATAGGCACCAATATCAGTTGACCATACAACCACAAATACATAACCAAGAAGAGCTAAACCATTTTGAGGATATGCTCTAATTGCAGCCATGTAGTGAAAACCAATTCCAATATAAAGTGCTGCTAAAATATAAACACCTACATCATCAAAAGTGGTTTTATTTTTGGATAGCACCGTCCAAGTTAAAAATAACATGATAATTCCATAAAACACACCTAATTTAGTAATGTTTGAAGGAAATACTTTAAAAAATGAATCTGGTACTGTCCAAGTTAAAGTTGCAAGCAAAGCTAGTAAGAAATCAAATGATACTAAAATTTGCTTTTTCATCAAAAAGATTTCACTAATGCCGACTGCAGCAAATAATACAGTCAACCAATCCATCCAAAGGCCGCCTGCAAGCACAATTGGAATAAATAAGATTAAGGCAATAACTGCCGTAATTACACGTTGTTTCATATTAACTATCCGATTCGTCTACTTTACCGAAGCGCCGATTACGGTGCTTATATTCATCTACAAATTCTTTCAAATCATCTTTATCAAAATCTGGCCAATTTTTTTCGCTAAAAGCAAGTTCTGAATATGCTAATTGCCAAAGCAAGAAATTAGAAATTCTTTGTTCACCAGAAGTTCTAATTAATAAGTCAGGATCTCGATATTTTCCAAAATTCCCAGTCATCAAATGATCTGAAATCATACTTTCTGTGATCTCTTCACTCTTTAAAGATCCAGATTCAATCATTCCACCCAATTCTTTTACAGCAGAAGTTATTTCTCGTCTAGAACCATAATTAAAAGCAAAATTAAGAATTAAACCAGTATTATTTACCGTTTCAGACATAGCACGTTGAACAATTTTATACGTTTTTTCCGGTAATTCATCTAAATACCCCATAATGTTAACTTTAACATTATTTTCCATTAAAGTTGGCATATATTTATCAAAAAAACGTACGGGAAGATTCATTAAATATGCAACCTCCTCTTTAGGACGAGCCCAATTTTCAGTTGAAAATGCATATAGAGTCAAGACTTTAATTCCTAGTTGGTTAGCAGCTAAAGTAATTCGTTCAACGTTATCCATACCTTCACGGTGACCAACAAATCTTGGTTTATGTCTCTTTTTAGCCCAACGACCATTACCATCCATGATAATGGCTAAATGATTTAATTCATTGTCTTTTTTACTCATATTTAACCTTGAGTGATTTCCTTGCGCTTTTCATCAGCAAGCTGATCGATCTTCTTAGTAGCATCATCAGTTACTTTTTGAACTTGCTTTTCTAAATTGCGCTGTTCATCTTCGGTAATATCACCATTCTTTTCTTCTTTCTTCAAAGAATCCATGGCTTCACGACGAACATTTCTAACTGCAATTTTAGCTTCTTCAGCGTACTTACCAACTTCCTTGGCAATCTCTTCTCTTCTTTCACTGGTAAGCTGTGGAATTACCAATCTAATTACTTTACCATCGTTAGCTGGAGTTAAACCAAGGTTAGATGCCAAAAGTGCATGTTCAATATCATCCAAACTGTTTTGATCATATGGAGTAATAAGTAATACACGTGGTTCAGGAATAGTAACACTTGACATTTGAGTCAATGGTGTTGGTGCACCATAGTATTCTACTTGTACATTATCAAGAAGTGCAGCGTTAGCAACACCTGCACGAACTGAAGCTAATTTCTTTTGATAAACCTTAATAGATTTACCCATATTATCTTGTGCTTTTTTTATTGTTTCGTTATTCATTATTTGTCACCTCTAATAACAGTACCAATATTTTCACCCATAACAACTTTCTTAATGTTACCCGGGGTATTAACATTAAATACAATCAACGGAATTTCAGTATCCATAGAAAGTGAACTTGCAGTTCTATCCATTACTTTTAAGTCTTTAGAAATTAAATCAAGTTGAGTTAATTCGGCAAACTTAGTTGCAGAAGGATCTGTCTTAGGATCTGCTGAGTAAATTCCATCAACACCATTTTTAGCCATCAAAATTACATCGGCACCAATTTCAGCAGCACGAAGTGCAGCAGTAGTATCTGTTGAGAAATATGGGTTACCAGTACCACCACCGAAGATTACTACGCGACCTTTTTCAAGATGACGTAAAGCTCTTCTTCTAATATATGGTTCAGCAATTTGACGCATTTCAATTGAAGTTTGCATTCTAGTCGGAACGCCCACTTTTTCTAAACCATCTTGTAATGCTAACCCATTCATGATAGTTGCAAGCATTCCCATATAGTCAGCTTGTGCACGTTCCATACCTAGCTTAGCACCAGTTTCACCACGCCACATGTTACCGCCACCGCAGACAATACCAATTTCTACGCCTAAATCATGAACTGACTTAATTTCATTAGCAAGGTGTCCAATAACAGTTGGATTAATTCCATTGCCTTTGTCGCCTGCTAAAGCTTCACCGGATATTTTTAAAATGATACGATTATATTTAACTTGACTCATAATGACCTCCTCTAATAGCTTTAATTATTCTACCATGTTAAAAAATATTAGGTCAATGTAGTCCGCTGTATTCTACACTTAATACATATTTTCTAACCATAAAAAATAAATTTTACAAAAAAAGAGGAGCACAAAACGTACTCCTCCTTTCTTAAATAATAGTAAAAACTACTTCATTTGTTCGCGAACTTCAGCAGCAAAGTCTTCTTGCTTCTTTTCGATACCTTCGCCTACTTCAAAACGTTGGAAAGCAACTAATTTAGCGCCCTTTTCCTTCAAAAATTCGCCAACAGTCTTACTGTCATCCATAATGTAGTCTTGTGATAAAACTGCAAATTGCTTATCAACTTGAGTGTTATCATCAATGAAACGTTGCATCTTACCAGGAATAATTCTGTCCCAGATCTTTTCTGGCTTACCTTCTTCTTTAAGTTCAGCCTTGATGTCTTCCTTAGCCTTAGCTAGAACATCATCAGTTAATTGCTTTTCTGAACCATAAACAAGATGTGGTAATGGCTTCTTGTGTACCAATTCACGGCTTTCGTTATCTTGGTCGATCTTGTGGTTCATCAAAGCCAATTGTTCAGTAATGAATTCATCATCTAATTCATCTGGTGAGATAACCTTAGGATTCATAGCAGCAATATGCATTGCTAAGTGCTTAGCAGTTGCAGCATCAGCACCTTCTAAGACAGTGATAACGCCAATTTGACCACCATTGTGTTGGTAAGCACCAAATTCTTGATCATCAGTCTTTTCTTCTAAAGCGAAACGACGTAAAACAATCTTTTCACCAATTGTAGCAGTTGCGTTTACAAATGCTTGGTCTAAAGTCGAACCATCGTCCATCTTTAATTCGTCAGCCTCTTCAATGTTAGCAGGCTTTCCTTCAGCGATAGTCTTAGTAACATCTTTTACTAACTTAACAAATTTATCGTTTTGAGAAACGAAGTCAGTTTCTGAGTTAATTTCAGTTACAGCGGCTACGTTGTCAGCAACGTAAACGCCAGTTAAACCTTCAGCAGCAACACGGTCAGCCTTTTTAGCAGCCTTTGCCATACCTTTTTCACGAAGGAATTCAACTGCCTTGTCCATGTCACCGTCAACTTCTACCAATGCCTTCTTAGCATCCATAACGCCAGCACCGGTACGTTCACGCAATTCCTTAACCATCTTAGCAGTAATTTGTGCCATTAATAAAGTCCTCCTACAGAACTAACAGTAAAAAACAAACTAGTCTTCTGGGTTTTCTTCAGCGCTAACGATTTCTTCTGAACCATCAGCATTTTCCTTAAAGTCAACTTCAAGAGTTTCTTCGTCGTCTTGACCTTGCTTACCTTCAATAATAGCATCTGCCATAGCACCAGCAATTAAGCGAATAGCACGGATAGCATCGTCATTTGATGGAATAACAACGTCAATAGGATCTGGATCAGTGTTAGTATCAACCATAGCTACAACTGGGATACCCAAAATGTTAGCTTCGTGAACAGCGATCTTTTCCTTCTTAGGATCTACTACGAACAATACATCTGGAATTCTTGGCATGTCTTCGATACCGCCTAAGAATCTTTCAAGCTTGTCCATTTCCTTAGTTAAAAGAGCAACTTCCTTCTTTGGTAATACATCAAAAGTACCGTCTTCTGACATTTCCTTTAATTGCTTTAATCTTCTAACACGACTTTGAATAGTAGTCCAGTTAGTCAAAGTACCACCTAACCAACGTTGGTTTACGTAGTATTGACCTGCACGAGTTGCTTCTTCAGCAATTGAATCTTGAGCTTGCTTCTTAGTACCTACAAACAAGAAAACGCCACCGTCTTCAGCAACAGCCTTCATAAAGTTGTAAGCATCATCTAACATCTTGATAGTCTTTTGTAAGTCAATGATGTAGATACCATTTCTTTGAGTAAAAATGTAAGGAGCCATCTTTGGGTTCCATCTTCTAGTTTGGTGACCAAAGTGTACACCAGCTTCAAGCAATTGCTTCATTGTAACAACGTCTGCCATATTTATATTCCTCCTATGGTTTTAAATCCTCTCAAGCGTTCATTTCATCATCTAACCACTACCTAGGGCACCACGATGATGATCGCTCTTGATGTGTTTTGATTTTTATACGCATTTATAGCATACTTGACTATTCTACAAAAAATATTTTTAACTTGCAAGACTAAAAACTTATATTATGCTCACGCAAAAATTTCTCTTTCCAAGCGCGAGAATGATGTTTAAACCAATATTCTCGTTTAAGAGCCAATCGTTTATCATCAAATTTTTCATGATAAATCATTTTTACTGGTCGCCGCGATTTAGTATATTTAGCACCTTTACCATCATTATGCATCTTTAAGCGATGTTCCAAGTCATTGGTAAAGCCGCCATAAAAGCTACCATCATTGCAAAGTAAGACATAGAAATAATATAGCCCGCGCGCAGCATGCTTTTTACGATCTTCATCAGTTTCACGGACAATTCTTTGAATTAATGGCCTAAATTCACCACTCTGATCATGAACTTCAATCGCATCTTTTAATTCAGTTCCATCAGTTCCGGTATGCTTTACAGCTTCAACAATAATTAAATTTGCATCTTCATCCCTATGTGATACAAAAGGTTGAACTAATTTTATACTTAAGTCGTGCCTCATGCAGTAATAGCAAATTTCAGCTAAACGCTCAGGTCTATGAACCATAAACATTTTCCCCTTCATCTTTAAAAGCCCACTAGCCACTTCAATAATTTGTTCTAAATTAATTAACAATTCATGGCGAGCAATTGCTTTTTTTGGATCAGGATTAACTTCATGGCCTTCTGGCGCTTTAAAATATGGTGGATTAACCGTGACAACATCATAGCTATCCTTACGCAAATGCTTAGATGCATTAAGCACATTATCCTTATAAACTGAAATTCTATTCTCCATATCATTCAATTCTACCGAACGCTTAGCTTGAGAATATATTTCATCTTGAATTTCAATTGCATCATAATGTGCCCGATTAAAATAAGCCATGTATATTGTAGCAGCACAATTTCCTGCGCATAAATCTGCCACTTTATCTCGATCACGAATTACATCCTTAGCCCAATATGCTAAAAGTAAGGTATCCATAGAGAAACTAAAGGCGGTTTTATCTTGGATAATCCGCAAATCGTCACTGTACATATAATCAATTCGTTCATTATCTTTAAGCTCAACCATAAAAATTATTTGCCTTTCTCGTCTTTATATTTTTATAATAGCTTACAACAATTGGAGGTAAAAATGTTTTATAAAATTATTCGCCCCATCGCCCGCTTTATCGTTTGGATATTAAATGGACACTTACACATTCATCATAAAAATCGATTACCTAAAGGTAATTATATTCTAGTGGCACCACACAGAACTTGGTGGGAACCTATTCTATTTGCATTAGGTGCGAGTCCCATGGAATTTATGTTTATGGCTAAAATTGAATTATTTAAAAATCCAGTTTTACGTTTTATTTTAAACCATGCACATGCTTTTCCAGTTGATCGTCAAAATCCCGGACCATCTGCCTTAAAAATTCCAGTTAAAGGATTAAGAGCGGGAAAACTTTCTTTAATTATTTTTCCATCTGGAACAAGACATTCATCTGAATTAAAGGGCGGTGCACTATTAATCTCTAAAATGGCTCAAAAGCCAATGGTTCCTGTTGTCTATCAAGGTCCGCTATCCTTCAAAGGGCTTCTTAAAAGAAAGCCATTAGAGGTTAACTTCGGTAATCCAATTACTATTGATCGAAAAACTAAATTAACTCATGAAAATGAAGAAATTATTTATCAACAATTAGAAGATGCTTGGGATAAATTAGACAAGGAATTAGATCCTAATTTCCATTACATTGCTAAATAACTAAAATACTTAACCTAAAAGTGGTTAAGTATTTTTATTTAGAAATAATTTTTAGTGTTAAAATAAATTATTAGGTTTGATAATTATTGGAGGAAAGATAATTGTTAGAAAAAACATTTTACAAAATGATGTTAAGCAAGTCCTTCCCTTTTCCCGTTGAAGTAACTTACTGGGACGGTAAAAGCGAAGTTTATGGCAACGGTACTCCTGAAATCCATATTACTTTTAATGAAAAGATTCCAATGAGTGATATCACTAAGAACGCTTCTCTTGCTCTGGGTGAAGCATATATGGATAAAAAAATTGAAATTCAAGGAAGTATTCAAGAATTAATCAATGGTGCTTACCAAAGTGCAGACAGTTTTATGCGCTCTTCTAAATTCCGTAAGTTTCTACCAAAATCTAAACACACAGAAAAGCAAAGTGAAGAAGATGTACAAAGTCACTACGATATTGGTAACGACTTTTACAAATTATGGCTTGATCCAACTATGACTTATTCATGTGCTTACTTTACTGATGACAATAAAGATGATCTTGAACAAGCTCAAATCGCTAAAGTTCATCATATTTTAAACAAGTTACATCCTGAAAAAGGTAAAACGTTACTAGATATCGGTTGTGGTTGGGGTACACTAATGCTCACTGCAGCTAAGGAATATGGACTTAAAGTTACTGGTGTAACTTTAAGTGAAGAACAATACAAATTAGTTCAAAAGAAGATTTATGATGAAGGCTTAGAAGATGTAGCTGAAGTTAAACTTGAAGATTACCGTGAATTGGGTGATCAACAATGGGATTATGTAACTTCGGTTGGTATGTTTGAACACGTTGGTTCAGAAAATCTTGGCGAATACTTCAAGGACGTTGCTAAATATTTGAAGAACGATGGTGTTGCTTTAATCCATGGTATTACTCGTCAACAAGGTGGTGCTACTAACGCATGGATTAACAAATACATCTTCCCAGGTGGTTATATACCAGGTCTGGTAGAAATTATCTCAAGAATTGAAGAAGCCAACTTACAAGTTAGTGATGTTGAAATGCTTCGTCGTCATTACCAAAGAACTTTGGAAATTTGGGACAAGAACTTCAACAATGCACGTCCAGAAATCGAAAAGAATATGGGTGAAAGATTCTGCAGAATGTGGGATCTTTACTTACAAGCATGTGCGGCTTCATTTGAATCAGGAAATATTGATGTTGTTCAATATCTTCTTACAAAGGGTCCATCAGGCAAAAGTTTACCAATGACTCGTAAATATATGCTTAACGATAAATAGAATTAACTAAAATAATGCTAGAGAAAATTTTCTCTAGCATTATTTTTTTACCAAATTGTAATTCTATCTTTCGGGTCAAGCCACATACCATCTGTATCTTTAACACCAAAGGCCTCATAGAATTCATCCTGACATTGAACAGGGATATTAACCCTAGTTGGCTGTGGCGCATGAACATCTGTTTGAACCTCAGTTTTAATTGCTTCTGGACGTTGCTTTTCCATCCAGCTTCTCGCATAATTTTCAAACAAATCTTTTAAGTCAACACCATCATTTTTACCGGTTTGGACAGCACAAGCAAGACCTGCTAAGTCGGCAATATTTTCAGAAACAACTTGTTTACCATTAATCTTAGCTGGGCCATATTGAAGACCGTCAAAGATATCAACCATCTTACCAACGCGCTTATTAAATTCTTCGAAATCTTCCTTCGTCCACCAGTTATTCATATTACCGTGTTCGTCGAACTTAGCGCCCTCATTATCAAAAGCATGAGAAACTTCGTGACCGATAGTGGCACCAATACCACCGTAGTTAGCACCACGAGATTGATTAATATCATAAAATGGCGCTTGCAAAATACCCGCTGGGAAAGTTAAATCATTTCTTTGTGGATCATAACAAGCATTATTCAAATTACCTGGCATCAGCCATACCGAACGATCAACCGGTTTGGTTAATTTATCAAGCATATATTTGGTACGAACTTTATCCATAGCAGCTTCATTTTCATAAAGGCTCTTTTCTGAATCAACTTGAAGTAAATCGAAAATCTTTTCAATCTTTTCTGGATAACCGATCTTAAGAACTAAAGCTTTCAACTTAATGATAGCTTGCTTCTTGGTGTCTTCTGAAAGCCAATCATTGCTGCCGATACGTTCTTCATATACTTTAAGCATATTATGAATCATATCTTCAACATCGTGTTTTGCCTTTTCGCCAAAGTATTTCTTACCATAAAAAATACCGACTACTTCATCGAATGCACCATTGGCAACACGGTATGCTTGTTTAATTTGTGAAGGAAGTTCAGGAATACCACTAATTGCATGAGCAAATGGGAATGATGCTTCACGAAACTTCTGTGATAAGTATTTAGCTACGCTATTAATATATTTAACTAACAACCAGCCCTTAATTTCAGCAAAGTTATCTGCATTAATCAATTCTTCTGCATAATCAAGAAAACGCGGCTCCATCACAATTACACTCTCTGGCTTTTCAGGTAAAATTTTACCTAAGAATTCATCCATCTTAAATGACTTAAATTTAGAAATAAATTCGTCATATGAAACCGGATTATAAATAGCAGCGTAGTCAGCCCATTCTTCAGTTGATTTAACAACCTTAGCAATTTTTGCATCAAATGCCAAAGCATTATCAACATACATCCTTGCTTCAGTCTTACCAATTCCTGCCATCATCAACAAGTTAATGCTCTGGTCTTGCAATACATCTAGCAACTTCTTAGCATCATCTGTTTTGTAAGTAGTTGTATCCGGTAAAAATGTACTAGGACCACCAAAGTATAGAGCATTCACATCAGTATTCTTCATATCGGCATCGACGTCAAATACAAATGGAAAGACATAGGGTCCCATAAATAAATCTTTAGCCTGTTTTACCAACTCTACAAAGCTACCCAATGATAAAAGTTTTTGTAAATCCTTTTGAATTGGATTAGCTTCTTCTGCATCCCTCTTCTCAAAGTTTTTAGCAATCTTGTACAAAGCAATTGCCTTATCAAAATCTTTAATATCGGGCATTTTTTCTTTACCAGAAGCAATATCAGCAAAGTCTTTCATCATTCGCTTTTCAATCTTGATATCTAACTCAGAGTTTACTCCGGTAGATATTCTATCTGCTGGAATCTCAGCTTTGGATAACCATTCTGAATTAACTGCTAAATATAAATTATCTTGAGGTTTAGCATTGACATCCGGTTCAGCGACATCTCCTGCACCGCCACGAACAGCAAAATATCTTCTCATATTTTTCTCCTTATGATAATAATTATTTAATACTTTTAATCTATTATAACAAAAAAGGAATGTTGAGTTATTCTCAACACCCTTTATTAATTCTTATTTTCATTATTCTGCAAAGTATATAAATTGTAATAGTAACCTTTCTTAGCTAACAATTCTTCATGGTTACCGCGTTCAATAATACGTCCTTTATCTAAAACAATAATCTGATCTGCATCAGCAATTGTTGATAATCGATGGGCAATAGCCAAGGTAGTCCTACCCTTACGCAAACGTTTAAGACCTTGTTGTATTAATGTCTCAGTTTCCGTATCAACATTGGCAGTTGCTTCATCTAATACTAAAACTTTAGGATCTGTTACCAAGGTTCTTGCAAATGAAATCAATTGTCGTTGACCTTGACTTAATTCTTCACCGCCTTCAATTACTTTAGCATGATATTTGTCCGGCATCTTTTCAATAAACTTATTTGCTTGAACAGCTTTAGCCGCTTCTTCAATCTGCTTATCAGTAATTTCATCATTATATAAACGAATATTCGAAGCAATATCACCATAAAACATAAAAGGTTCTTGCAAAACCAAGCCCAGCTTTTTACGCAATTCATTTTTAGGATATTTTCTAATATCTACATCATCAATTAGTATTTCACCTTTACCAAATTCGTAAAAACGCATTATTACATTAATTATTGAGCTTTTACCTGAACCAGTATGTCCAACAATTCCTAATGTTTCACCAGGATTTACTACAAATGAAATATCGTGCAGAATCTCGTTTTTACCGTCATATGAGAAGCTTACATGTTTAAATTCAATCTTGCCTTGACTAATAGTAAGGCCCTCTTGAGCATTTTGTTTAGGCTCATATTGCTGACTATCCAAAATTCTAAAAATTCTAAAAATTCGCTTACCTGCCACAATACCATCTTGAAAGAAAGTCATCTGGTCCATCATGGTAGAAATCGGATTAAACAATTGTGAAATATATTGAGAAAATGCGTAAATTGCACCAGCAGGCACAAAAGTTTCTCTCAATGGAAAACCAAAATACATTAATGCAAAAGCCAGAGCAAGGGAATAAAGTAGACTAGTTAGAGGTGACAAAAGTAATGAATTTACCCGAATCATATTGAAACGTGTATTCATCAACCCACCATTTTCCCCTTCAAAGCGATTAGTCATTCTATTCTCTTGGTTAAACTGTTGAATAATTGAAACACCTTCAATTGATTCATTTAAATTAGCATTAATTCTACTTAAGCGTTCACGATAATTACGGTAAAGTCGCGAACTTTTTTGTGAGTATAACCATACTACAAAAATCATGACTGGAATAAATGCTAAAACAATCCAACCAGCAATCACATTCGTTGTAAACATAGCAATTAATGCAGTAACTACCGAAAAAGCACCTATCACTACCGTAGATAAAACAGTTAAGAAGCTACTTAAAGTCATCGTGTCATTAGTTACTCTTGAAACTATTGAGCCTGCAGGAGATTGATCGAAATAACGCATCCCTAACTTATGTAATTTTCTATAAAGTGCCTGTCGTACACTTTCTAGCGTTTTTTCAGATCCTAAAGCAAAAAAGTACTGATAAGTAAATTGAATTATTGCCTTAAGAATTGAACCAATTGCATAAAGAAATCCAACAAATAAAATAATTTGTACAGTCGTATTTTGATGCAACAGAAAATGATCCAAGAAATACTGTAAACCTCTTGGCAAGAGAATATTGATTACACTAACAATAAATGCACCAATTAATGCAATAATCATGTCAACTTTAAATTGCTTTACAAAGCCTATTAACCTTTTAAAGATATTAATCTGTTCTTTAAAAGGAATAGCCTTTGACCATACCGATTCGTGTTGTTCATTATTCATCTGTATCTTCACCTACCTTGGCTTGTAGTTCTTGTCGACGCCACATTTCTGCATACCAGCCATCTTCATCAAGTAATTGTTGATGATTGCCACGTTCAACTATTTGACCGTCTTTTAATACTAAAATCAAATCGGCATCCATCACTGAAGTTAATCGATGTGCCGCTATCATAGTAGTCTTATTTTTTCGTTCTTTTCTTAATGCTGTCAAAATTTCTGTTTCAGTTTTAGCATCAACAGCTGATAAAGCATCATCTAAAATTAATATTTGACTATCTTTCAAAAGTGCTCGTGCAATAGACATTCTTTGTCTTTGTCCACCAGACAGCGAAATACCATTTTCTCCTACCAGAGTTTGATAGCCATTAGGCATTTGTAACACATCATCATGCAAATCACTTTTCTTAGCTGCAGACGCAATATCATTTTTTCCTGCATTTTCGGATGAAAAAGCAATATTATTTTCAATACTAGTTGAAAACAAGAAATTATTCTGTGGTACATATGAGATTTGACTAAGCAAAACTTTCAAAGGAATTGTTCTAATATCTTTACCATTTAAAGTGATTTTGCCCTCATACTGATCAAATTCTCTTAAAAGTAATTGAATAATTGTTGTCTTACCGGCGCCAACTCGACCAACTAAGCCCAAAGTTTGACCTGGTTTTAAAGTAAAATCAATATTCTTAAGAACTGAAATGTCTTTTTCATCAGGATAAGCAAATGACTTGATATCATAGTGCAAATCCCCTTGTAAATCTGCTACTTTAATACTTTGATCAGCATGTTTATCAGTAATTAACGGCTTTTCATTCAATAATTTTTCCACACGATCATAACTTGCACTACCACGTTCTAGAATATTAAACAAGTATCCAATGGCAAACATTGGCCAAACCATGTTGGAAATATAAGCAATAAATGAAACTAGCTGTCCAATAGACAATACCTTATTAGTTACCATCATTCCGCCATAAATAATGGTAATTACATACGTAGCACCAATGACAATTGTTCCTAATGGGTCAAATAATGAATCTAAAACAAAAACTTCTTTATTGATCTTAATAGTATCATCAACCATTTGATCAAATGCCTTAATATCTTCTTTGTCTTGACCAAAGGTTTTTAAAACTTTAATTCCAGAAACTGACTCCTGAGTTTTATTATTTATTCTAGAAAAAGCTGCCTGAGATTTATCAAAGGCATTATGTAAATGATCACCTAATCTCCATGCTCCTATTGCTAAAAATGGAAGTGGCAACAGTGCGATAATGGTTAGGCGCCAATCAACAAAGATAATCATTGCAATCATCGTTGACAACCCCATAATTAATGAATCAACTAATGTTAATACTCCATCACCTGCAACATTTTGGATAGCAGTCACATCATTAGTTGCATGAGCCATTAAATCCCCGGTTCTATGTCTTTGATAAAAAGTACGATCCATGATCATAAAGTGATCAAATAACTTCGAACGCATTTGCCTTTCCAGTTCTGCGGCACCGCCCCAAATTTGTTTACGCCAAAAATAGCGCAATATATATAACGAAAATGCCGCTGCTAAAACTGCTAGTATTAACATTCCATATTGTCCCCAAGAAATATGTCCTTGATCTAGTTGATCAGCCATTAGGCCTAAAACTCTGGGTGGAACCAAATTAGCTAAAGAGGTCAATGCTAAAAATGTAATTCCAATAATATATCTCTTTTTTTCTTGTTTAAAAAACCAGCCTAATTTACTAAATATACTCATTCACTCACCTCATCACCATGAAAAAACAAAAAAGACAAAGGAATCTCCTTCGTCTTTTAACACACCTAAACTATAAAATTGAATTATTTTTGTTGGTGCTTCATCATGTTCATTACTTGATGAACCTTCTTATTTGAAGGTTTTTGTCCCATTTGAGACATCATAGCAACGATCATCTCTTCACTAATAGGAGGATTTTCCTTGAAATATTTTTTCATATATGCTCTTGCACCATAAAAGCCTGCAGTAGCTCCTACTAAAAGCGCAATAATAATCAAAAAAATTGCTAAACCTAAATTCATCTTATATCCTCCATAAATTAATAATTATTTATCTTACATAGTTTATCATCTTTTTAAAGACTCAACTAATCTTTTCTAAGACCCTTTTTTCTTTGAGCTTGCTTAGCCTTTTCAGAAGTTACTTCTTTACCATTCTTATCAAGAATTACCATATTTTCAACATCTTGCTTAAATGCTGCTCTAAAGTTAGCAAGGAACTTCTTATGTAATTCCTTACGTTCCTCTTCTTCTTCAGGAGTTAAGCCTTCATTTTCTTTCTTATGATAAAGTTCGTTAATACGATCTGTAACTTTCTTTTCTTCTTTACTCATTGCATCTTTATTCATAATATCCACCTCACATTATCATCCTTTAGTCTACCTTATTTTAAGTATAAAAAAAGGTCGCATTTTGAAGAACGCCTGTTTGAAATTATACGCTTTTTTTGTTAGAATTACTTATAATAAAGATTTTTAATAATATGGGGAATTATCATGTCTAGAAAAAATAGTGACACCAAACAACTGGAAATTCTACGCTATATCTACGATACAGTAGAAAATCGTGGATTTCCTCCAACAGTTCGTGAAATTTGTGCTGCGGTTGGCTTATCTTCCACTTCAACAGTTCATGGCCATTTATCTCGGCTTGAACGCAAGGGTTTTTTAATCAAAGACGCTACTAAGCCTCGCGCCCTTGAAATTACAGCTGAAGGTAAGACTGAACTGGGTATTAAGCCAAAAGAAATTCCTGTTGTCGGAGTAGTCACTGCAGGTCAACCTATTTTAGCAGTTGAAGACATTAGCGAATATTTCCCACTTCCTCCTGATTTAGAGAGTGATGCAGGCGAATTATTCATGCTTAAAGTCCACGGTAACAGTATGATTAAAGCTGGCATTTTAAATGGTGACAATGTAATCGTAAGAAAACAAAGTACTGCCAATAACGGAGAAATAGTAGTTGCAATGACAGATGAAAATGAGGCCACGGTTAAACGTTTCTTCAAAGAAGATGATCATTATCGTCTTCAACCAGAAAATGATACAATGGCACCTATTATTTTGCAACAAGTAAGCATTTTAGGTAAAGTGGTTGGTCTTTACCGTAACAATATTCAATAGCACAAAAGGAAGTAAATCAGACCGATTTACTTCCTTTTGTACTTTATTACAACATATGAATTAATTTATTTTCAAATTTAGGTAACCATTTTTCTAAATAACCTGCACGAGTAGGATGGATTTCATCAGCCATATAAAGACCTTTTTGATCTTTATATTCCGGATTATTATAAAAATCCAGAAGATCTACTTCCCATTTTTCAGCCAATTCCTGAGTCCGTTCAACCATCTTTTTGTATGAAATGTTTTCAAAATATGGATTAGTATAAATTAAAATAGGACAATTCCACTTATCCTTAGCAGACTTAATTATGTACTCCAATGCGCCAGTAACAGTTTGGGTGTCAAATGTATCAAAATTACCCAAATTCTTTTTATTAGTTGCATCATTAGTCGATAATTGTAAAACTAACATATCTGGCGCTTCTTCATTTAATTCTTCATTAAAGCGTGCAACATATGAATTATCATCTTGGTTTACTAATGTTGTTCCGTTTTCTGCATCTTTGATTGCAGCAACGCCATCCCTTTTCCATAAATAATCAACAAATGATTCACCTAAAGATCCAAAGCCAAAAGTAACTGAAGAACCTAAGAACAAAATTTTCTTACCTCTTAATGGACTAGCAATATTATCTACACTGTTTAAACTATATTTACGATTGTTACCTGGCAAATAAGCAAAATCAGTATACTTACGTTGATTTAGGGGATGTTCGTCTAAATCCATTCTCAACTCATTCAAAGCAATATCTGATAAGTCATTGTTTTGTCTAATAGGAATTAAAAAAGTTTCATTACTCATTTGTTTCTCTTTCTTTAGCTAAATAAGGTTTTATTACTTCCCAATCTTTAACAATTATATCAGTTAATTTTCGATTATAGAAAATGGCAGCTGGATGATATTCGGGAAAAATAGTATATCTTTCTTTCGACCAAATATAACCATCTTTGGCACTATTTAATTTTAAAATTGGAGTGTTCTCAATCACTGTACCATGTTCTTCTGAAATTTTATGGCCTGACCCTAGTAATCTTTCTAGCCCTGTACTGCCTAATGCCACGATTAATTTGGGTTGAGCATAGTCAATTTCATAATCTAAAAAAGGACCATGAGCCAAAATTTCTTTTTTTGTTGGTTTGCGATTAGGATATTTAGTAACTTCTTTGTTTTCCCGTTTACTAAATGTCTTTTTAATTGCATATGGTCTACTACGAACTGCACTAGTTATATAAACTTCATCTCGTGTTAAGCCTATTTGCTCAAGAGATTTATTCAATTCTTTACCTGCATCTCCGCTAAAGGGAATGTTATTTACGATTTCATTTCTCCCAGGTGCTTCACCAACTAACATTAATAGAGGATGCTTAGGACCACTTCCAGAGTTTATTCCTTCAAGCTTCATTCCTTCTGAACGTTTTCGAACTTCTTCAACCAATTCTTTAGGATATTTCATTTTATCAACTTCTTTTTAACCAAAAACTTGAAAAGTATTTTATCTTTTCTCAAGCATAATGTATAATTAAGACAATTTAATATTCATTTAAACTGCTGGTGTGGATAACTGGCAGTTTTTTCTTTAATTCCACATCTAATGTCATATTTTTAAAAATTAATTTCACAAATATAAATCATTGATAAATAAACGTTTTTTTAGCAATATATCGTTACTTTGTGATAAAAAAATGTGCTACACAGCAGTTTCACAGCAAATATTTTCACAAAGTGGTGTAATTATAAAAATTTATAATTTATTTTTTCTCCTTAATTATATATATCGGCCGATTTTTAACTTGTAAATATATTCTTCCTAAATATTTCCCTAATATGCCTATACATAATAATTGAAGCCCGCCAAGAAGCAAAATAATACTTACCATTGACGCCCAACCAAATACACTTGAGTTGGTATCTATAAAATGCCGCACAATTACAAAGACTAACCCAATAATAGAAAGAATAAATGAAGTTGTTCCTATCCAAACTGCAATATTTAACGGAGCTTGTGAAAAGTCAGCTATTCCATCCATTGCATATTTAAATAGCTTCCAAGTGTTCCAATCACTCTCACCAGCTACTCTTTCAACGTTATGATAGTCTAAATATTTTGTTTTGAACCCTACCCAAGAAAAAATTCCTTTTGAAAAGCGATTATACTCAGGCATACTTAAAACCGCATCAACCATTTGCCGCGTCATCATACGATAATCACGAGCACCCGATACAATTTCAGTATTAGAAATTTTATTAACTAATTTATAAAACATGTCTGAAAGAAAAGATTTAAATTTAGCCTCACCTTTTCTATCTACACGACGCGTTCCGATACAATCATACTTACCGGTTTTAATGTAATTATACATTTCAGGCAAAAATTCAGGTGGATCTTGCAAATCTACATCCATCACTACTATATAATCTCCTATAGATGCCTGCAAGCCTGCATAAAGTGCTGCTTCTTTACCAAAATTACGTGAAAACGAGACATAATGGACATGTTCTGGATCATTTTTTTGAAGTTGCCTCATTTCTTCAAGCGATTTATCAGATGAACCATCATTGACAAACCAATATTCATAGTCTAAATCCAGAATAGTCTGCATTACTTTTTCTACTGCATTATAAAAGAGAGGAATTGATTCTTCTTCATTATAACAAGGAACCACAATCGATAATTTTTTCATCTTAAATATCCTTCTTTACATATCTTTTGATCCACATTCTTATCCCATAAAAAAGCATTAGTATCCAAGAAACAAGACTAACAATAATGCATAATTTAAAACTTTCAGGGCACTTAAATGATAGCCGTGCAATGTTCCAGCCCTTCTTCTCTTGAATTAAAGGCGTACCTACATTACTTACCTTAATCTTTTTAACTCTTGACCATTCAAAATTAATGAAGATTCACTGTATAAAATAAGGGGTAAATACCTTTTATTAATTTTTTTAGCATACCATTTTAGATAAAGATTTCCGTTTTTCACATAATGAATATATAAATTTTTCTTTTTTAAAACATGTTCTTCATATGCTTTTCTCGTCTCAAAACTAGCACTAGGTTTTCCATAATCTGGCAAATAATCAGCTTCAGCTTTATTAATTAAAATAAACAATTTACCCAAATTAGTAGAATTCGTTGCTTGCCAAAACTTAGTAGGATCAGATGTCATTTTATAATAGCTAGTCATTGCCACTACTTGATTAGGATCATTATAAATTCTAGTGAATTTTTGATTAGTCTTAAAAGTAGATTGACCGGCTTTAAAAAGAGTAAGTCCTAAGCCTAAATAAATTAAAACTTGAACAATCAAATTAGATTTTTGCTTAATATTTAAATTACTCAATTCCTGAACTGTAATTCCCATCCCTGCAAAAAGTAATGGATATCCTGCTACCATTAACCGATATGGAAACTGAAATGATCTGCCCAAAACTGGTAATATTATTTGAATACTATCCCATGGCATAAGTTTGGATGAAATAATTAAGAAGAAAGCCCCCCAAACAGTTAAAAGAAAATTCATTTTATTCTTTTTTACATGCCAAATTGCATAAATTAATTGCAAAACGAGCAAAATAGCTAGAACTTTTAAAACATGCGAGTGTTCACTATTATGAGAACTTAATCGCATTGCCGTCGATGAAAGATTAAATGCTTTAGGAAGAGCCATTTGATTATGAATTGAGACTTCTAAAAGTGCACCCCAAATATTAGCAGTTAATAGTAAAGTGCCTCCTACAGCCAAAGCTAAATCCCTAATCATCAACTTTTTGTTAGGAGTATTTTTAAAACCGATAATTGCAAATGGAATGAGCGCAAAAGCTAAAATAACTGTACTTAATAAATGAATTTGTGCTAAAAGCGACATAATTAGCATTAATTTGATAGTAGAAACCGGCTTTTCTTTATTTTGGACCATTTCAATTCCTATCATAACTACATATGGTGCTAATGCGCTTCCACAAGCCATAAAATTATTTGCACGTAACCAGCCTGGTAAAATCCCCACACTTAAATACAGTAAACTGAGCAATAATCCTATCCAATATGGCGTATTTACCTTTTGGGTTAGTCGAAACATTCCCATTCCAGCGACTAAAAATAAGATATAGTCAACAACAATTTCGTATTTAAACCAGCTTCCACAAGCCCATAGAAGTAACCCATTCAAATAAGCAAAATATGGTCCATAGACTGCATTAATTATTCTTCCACACTGCCCAAAACTATAATTTGTTTGAAAATAATTATAATTTCCTGTTTTAATTTGCTGAAGCGAATCATAAAAACGTCCAAAATGGAAAAAGCGATCTGCAGTTATAAAAGTAGCATGACCAATCAATTGAGGACTAATAAGTATAGTTACGAAAGTTAAAATTATTAAATATGGAATAAAACGATATATTATTTTTTTGCCATTAATGCTCAATATGTCACACTTTCTACAAAATAATAAGCTATTTTAGTCTTCTTTTTTAATTCTCGTATCTTTTCGAAACGTAAGAACCTTATTAATCACAAATTGGATCAAAGTAGCAATGAATGTAGAAACCACTTTAACTATAATTGTGTTATATCCTAACTTATCTACAAAAATAAAAAGACAAAGTGTAGTAAAAATAGTAGTTACCTGGCCTACTAAATAATAAGATATGAATCTTAATAGAAGCTTATCGTGTACTTTAAAGTTGGCAAATGAGTTCCAAAGGAAATTATTGATTAATCCGCAACTAGAACTAATAAAATTAGCCAATTCGACATTTACATTTAAATGTACTAATGGCGTAAAAACACCAAAATCTACTACTAAGCCTAAGCCACCAATTAAACAGTAACCAATTAATTGGCGAAAATCTTCTGAAAGAAATAAAGCTTTAATTTTTTCTACCATTTTATTTATCCTAAAACAATAAAAAAAAGGACAAAGTCCTCCTACCCCGCAATATTTATTAAATTATAACTAGTACTTACACCCCCTTATGTTATAATATTAAACTTTCAGTATCAAAGAATCAATGCTATTCCATTACTATTAGTCTTTAATGATTATAACTAACAAAAAAGAGCCAATTCAATGAATTGGCTCTTTTTAAGTAATTAACGACGTGCTTCAGCAATTCTTGCTGACTTACCGTGACGTTCACGTAAGTAGTAAAGCTTAGCGCGACGTACACGACCATGACGCTTAACTTCAACCTTAGCAACACGTGGGTCGTTAACTGGGAAAGTTCTTTCAACACCAACACCTGAAGCAATCTTACGAACAGTGTAAGTAGCACCGATGCCAGTACCCTTCTTCTTAATTACAACACCTTCGAACAATTGGATACGTTCGTGAGTACCTTCAACAACACGTACGTGAACAGTAACAGTGTCACCTGCACGGAATGCAGGAATATCGTCACGAATTTGTTCTTTAGTTAATTCTTGAATTAATGGATCCATAATATATTTTTCTCCTTCTTCGGCATTCATCAACGTACCAGCGTCAGCGGAATACCCATAACTTATACATTTTGTGTTTTGACACAATTATTAGTGTAACAAGTAATCAGAGGGAATTCAAGGTTTTAAAAAATTAATCCTCATTCATTTCATTCTTTATTTCTTGCAGCATTTTCTTTTCTTCATCAGAAAGATTGCGATTTTCAAGCATATCAGGTCTATGTAAATATGTTGCCTTTAAAGCCTGATAGTGTCGCCATTCAGCAATCTTTTGATGATTACCACTGGTTAAAACTTCTGGCACTTTTTTTCCTTCGAAATCAGCTGGACGAGTATATTGCGGATACTCAAGTAAGCCATGTGAGAAACTTTCTTCAACTGATGAAGCAGAATTACCTAAAATACCTGGTAATAATCTAACTGTTGCATCAACCATACTCATTGTAGGTAATTCTCCACCGGTTAAAACATAATCTCCAATTGAAACAGTTTCATCAGCCAAATCATAAACACGTTGATCAAACCCTTCGTAGTGACCACAAATAAAAGTTAATTCATCTTCCTTAGCCCATTCTTGTGCCATTTTTTCATTAAATGTCTTACCTTGTGGTGCAGTAATAATAATCTTGCCAGTAGAAGGAAGTGAATCAAGTGCTTTCTTAATCGGCATTATTTGAAGCACCATTCCCGCTCCGCCACCATATGGCGTATCATCAACATGGTGATGCAGGTCTGTAGTGAAATCACGGAAATTAACCAAATTGAGATCCCACTTACCATCTTCAAGACCACGTCCCAGCATAGAAACTTGCAATGGCGTAAACATATCAGGAAAAAGGGTCAGGATATTAATCTTCATCTCGCAATCCCTCCATCAATTCAACATATACCTTTTTATCAGCAATATCTATTTTCTTTACAACATCAGCAATATTAGGAATCCAATATTCTTTACCATTGTCTTCATGCACAAGCCAAATATCGTTAGCACCAGGTGATTGAATATCAGTTATTTTACCTAATCTTTTACCAGTCTCATTGTCTATTACACCACAATCAAAAATATCCTTGTAATAGTAAACTCCATCTGGTAATTCACCACGATCTTTTTCACTAATTACTAAAATTTTTCCACGTAATTTTTCAGCTTCATCAATATCAGTTATTTCATCAAATTGAAGTAGCCAAAATTGCTTAAATGGTCTACTCTTTTTTATTGTTAAAACTCGATCAATATCATCTTTTAATTCTAGTTGCATCCCCTCAGCAAATCTATCTTCTGGAAAATCCGTAATCACATTTACTTTAACTTCTCCATGTAATCCATGTGTAGTCAAAATTCGTGCAACATCAAAGTACTGCATACCTTTTTCTCCTTTTAAGTAATAAAAAAAGCTTGAAGCACTTGGCATCAAGCTTTTAATTAATAGCAAAATTATTTGTTGTATTTTGCATCGTGCAACTTAGCCATCAAGCCAGCACCTGAAAGAAGTGATCTAACAGTGTCTGAAGGTTGTGCACCCTTTTGTAACCATTCAAAGATCTTGTCTTCGTCAAGCTTCAATTCCTTTGGTTGTGAAACTGGGTTGTAGTAACCAACTTGTTCGATGAAACGACCGTCACGTGGCATACGTGAGTCTGCAACAACGATTCTGTAGAACGGCTTTCTCTTGGCACCAGCACGGTGCATACGAATTTTAACTGACATAAATTAATTTCCTCCTAAAACTTAACGATTAATAATATACCACCAAAGCGAAAAGGTGTAAAGTGTTTTTCCTTAACACCATTATTTTTTTATGAATGATATCTCTTAACCTTACGCAATCGCTTCTTCTTATTCTTCTTAAAGTTCTTATTTAACCGGCGCATAGCCATTTTAGCCATTGGTGAATCCATTCCTGGCAAGTTACTTAAGCCTTTCATATTCCCCTTAGTAACTTTGCTCATCATTTCGCGCATTTGTTTAAATTGCTTGATCATTCTGTTTACTTCAACAACTGGACGACCTGAACCTGCAGCAATTCTTCTTCGACGACTTGGATTTAAAATATCTGGATTCTCACGTTCTTCTTCTGTCATTGAATAAACAATTGCTTCAGTATGATCAATTTGCTTTTGATCAACACTTAAGTTTTTAAGTTGAGGATTATTAGCAAGCCCTGGAATCATTTTCATAATTTGGTCTAATGGTCCCATCTTTTGAACTTGTTGTAATTGATCAACGAAGTCATTAAAGTCAAAGGTGTTTTCACGCATCTTTTCCGCAACTTTTTGAGCTTCTTTAGCATCATAATCTTGTTGTGCTCTTTCGATTAAGGAAAGCATATCACCCATACCCAAGATTCTTGAAGCCATTCGATCTGGGTGGAAAACATCCAAGTCACTTAACTTTTCACCTTGTCCTGTAAATAGGATTGGCTTACCAGTTACAGCACGAATTGAAAGTGCAGCACCACCACGAGTATCACCATCAAGCTTAGTCAAGATAACACCGGTAACATCTAATCTCTCATCAAAACCTTTAGCTACATCGGTTGCTGCTTGACCTGTCATAGCATCAACAACAAGTAAAATATTGTCAGGATCCGCTACTTTCTTTACACGTTCCAGCTCTTCCATTAATGGCTCGTCAATTTCAAGACGACCGGCTGTATCGATTAATACATAATCATTTTTGTTCTTATCGGCCTCTGCTAAACCATCTTGAACAATTTTAGCAACATCTTTTTCTCCATTTTCACTAAAGACTGGCACTTTTAATTGCTCACCGATTTGTTTTAGTTGGTCAACGGCAGCCGGACGGTAAATATCCCCAGCAATTAAAAGAGGACGAGCTTTCTGCGTCTTTTGTAGATGATATGCAAGTTTACCTACTGTAGTAGTCTTACCGGTACCTTGCAAACCTACCATCATGATAATAGTAGGAATATGCTTGGATTTATTAAGAGGGACTGCTTCTTCCCCCATCATCTTAGTCAACTCTTCATTAACAATTTTAATTACTTGTTGACCTGGATTAAGACTTTCTTGAACTTCCTTACCAAGTGCCTCTTTCTTAATTGTTTTAATGAAGTCCTTAACAACTTTAAAGTTAACATCGGCTTCAAGAAGAGCTAATCTGATTTCACGACTAGCCTTATTAATATCTTCTTCTGAAACCTTACCTTTACCAGTTAAATTTTTTAATGCTTTTTGAATTCTTTCACTTAAATTTTCAAAAGCCATGGGTTACTCTCCCCTCAATTTATTTAATAAATTCGTTATTTCATTTTTAGCAGCTTTATCGTCGTTATTATTCAATGACGATAGCACACTAGTTAAAATATTTTCAATATAATTATTATCTTTACGCATATGAAGTTTTTCTTCATAGTTTTGTAAACTTTTACTTGATCGCTTTAGATTATCATAAACGGCCTGACGTGATACATGATGATTAATAGCAATTTCTCCTAAAGATAAATCATTATAATAATAATCTTCAAAATAAGATTGTTGTCCCTTAGTAAGCAAAGAGCCGTAATATGCATATAAATCTCCAAGCTCTTCATTTTTTGTCAATTCATCCATAAGTTTCACCAGCTTTTAGTATATCAAAAAAGCACCTCGATCAAAATGATCAAGAACTTTCTTTTACTATTTTATTGAAGAAAATAGATTATTATTTTTTAAGAGAAAATTTTAATATTTTAAAGTTGCCTTTTTAACGTATTTTTAATTATAATGAATTACATACTATTCATATCAAGGAGGAGTTGCGTTGTGAATCTTTGGCAAAAAATGAACAAGAAAGAAGATCCACGCGTCTATGAAAATAAAGATGGACACCTGGTTCGCTCATTGAAAGTTAAGGACTTTTTAGCCTTAGGTGTTGGAACAATAGTTTCTGCTTCTATCTTTACTTTACCTGGTGAAGTAGCAGCATTGCACACCGGTCCAGCTGTGGCAATTTCATTTATTTTAGCAGCTGTCGCAGCCGGACTTGTTGCATTTGCATACGCAGAAATGGCTGCTGCAATGCCCTTTGCGGGATCTGCTTATTCATGGATTAATGTGGTTTTCGGTGAATTCTGGGGCTGGGTTGCCGGATGGGCGCTTCTAGCAGAATACTTTATTGCTCTAGCCTTTGTAGGATCCGGGCTTTCGGCTAACTTTAGAGCTTTAATTGCTCCATTAGGAATAAAATTACCTGCAGCCTTATCCAATGCATTTGGAACTAACGGTGGGGTTATTGATATCATTTCACTTATATCAATTCTGTTAGTTGCTCTTTTAATCAGTCACGGTGTTTCAAGAGCAGCGCGCGTTGAAAATGCATTAGTTGTATTAAAAGTTTTAGCAATTTTATTTTTTATCGTTGTTGGTTTAACCGCAATTAAGGGTTCTAATTTTGTCCCATTTATTCCTAAGTATCGTCCAACTGCTCACGGACCTTTTGGTGGTTGGCAAGGGATATATGCTGGTGTATCAATGATTTTCTTATCCTACATCGGTTTTGATTCAATTGCTGCTAACTCAGCCGAAGCAATTAATCCCCAAAAGACTATGCCACGCGGTATCTTAGGCTCACTTGCCATTGCAGTTACATTATTTGTTGGCGTTAGTCTTGTATTAATTGGTATCATGCCATATCAAAAATATGCTAACTCAGCTGAGCCTGTTGGTTTAGCTCTTCGTTATGCAGGACATCCTATTGTAGCTATTGTTGTTCAAACTATTGCTGTTCTTGGAATGTTCACTGCCTTAATCGGAATGAGTATGGCAGGTTCAAGATTGATTTATTCATTTGGTCGAGATGGTATGCTTCCTAAATGGCTAGGTAAATTAAATGCTGATCGTCGTCCTAACAATGCTTTATGGACTTTAACAGTTATTGGTATCTTACTTGGGGCATTCTTCCCATTCTCTATGCTGTCTCAATTAGTTTCAGCAGGTACCCTTATCGCATTTATGTTCGTATCACTGGGAATTTATAAATTACGTCCTCGTGAAGGTAAAGACATTGATGATCCTTCATTTAAGATGCCATTTTATCCAGTATTACCAGCATTAGGTTTCTTAGCCGCATTAGTCGTATTCTTGGGATTAGATTATCAAGCCAAACTTTATGCCGGTATCTGGTTTATTCTAGGATTGCTTATTTACTTAGGATATGGTGTACACCACTCTGTTTTAAACAATAAAAAATGATTTTCAGCATATAAAAACTAGGAAACTCCAGTAAGGAATTTCCTAGTTTTTTGATTATTTAATTAATCTTTAGTTTCGTCTTTTTTTAGCATTTTCTTTAAAACATTAACCAAACCTAATATTTCTTCTTTGCTCAGCATCCCTGTAATTGTATGATCAGTTTCTAAACGATGCTTTTCCACCTTTTTACATAGTTCTGAGCCTTTTTCAGTTTCAGTAACTACATCATCTGCTACGGTAATTAAGTCCTTAGTAACTAACTTTTTAGCTATTTCTTTGACTTTGTCATCTGTTACATGAAGTTCCTTAGCAAGTTTATCAAAATTTTTCCCATGCTTATGATGATTTAACTCAATTAAAAATTCCAATTCATTAGCATCAATGCCAAAACTCTTTAAATCATCATCCATTTGCTTTTCAACTTCATTACTAATCTTGGTAAAAAATGAACCAATTGTATTTCCTGTCATTATTATATCCTTTCACAATTTTGGCAAAAAGACAGCCCAACTAAGCGTTGAGCTGCCTTTTAATTATTAGAGATTTTCATCCATATTAAAAGTCAACTTAGACATATTAATTGAATCAATCATCATTTCTCCCCATAACTTTTCAGTTTCCTTGCGAGTATGAGCAACAGTCTTTTGATTTTCTTTAGTTAAGTATTCAGTTAATTCATCGCCTGATTTACCTTCTGAATTCTTAATAATTTCTTCAACACGACCTCTGAAGTAACGATTAAGTTCAGTAAGATAAGTAGTATCAAGTTGAACAAATTGTGGATAGTGGCTTTCAACAAGTGCAGCAAATGACTTGTAGTACCACCATGCATCACTCATATTGTAATCCATTGAAGTATTGTTAAATGAAGGATCAGTTTCATTCATATTAGCAAAGAATGGGATAAATGGAGTAAACGTTGGACCACCAATACATAACCACATAATTGCTGCACGGTCTGCTGGTACATCACTTCTTATTTGTAAAATATGAGCATTTTGCGTACGGTTCAAACCAATAGGACGGTAGCGGTGCTTTTCTTCTTCGGTACCCTTACCAAATGGATCATATGGAGTATCTTGATAATGTGAACCTAAGGCAAATTCAATATCTTCCTTGGTAATCTTCTTAGCTGCCTTACGAATAAATGGAATATCGCCATCTTGTGGATCTTGTTCAATTTCTGGGTTGAACAACTTTTGAATATACCATTGACGGTTAGTATTGTAGTGGCGATCTTGTTCAGTGTAAGTACCAAAGATATGACGGAAATTCCAACCTTCATGATCTGGATTCAAGTGATGTTCTTCAACAAATTCTTGAATTCCTTCACTCCACATGAAGTATTCAGGATTATCGAAATCGACTTGTTCAATAGCTACACGGTTACCAGTTGCAGCATAGCAATCATCAGGAATACGTTCTGCTACCCAGTGGTGACCAGTTACAATTTCCATGTACCAAATTTCATCTTTATCACTGAACAAAACAGAGTTACCAGCTGGTGAGCCATACTTAGCAATTAACTTACCTAAATACTTAACACCATCACGTGCTGAATGAATGTATGGCAAAACTACGGTTTGCATACAGTCTTCATCTAATCCATCTTTAACCAATGGATCAAATGCTAAAGTTCTTTCATTACCATAAGTTGATTCAGTACATGACATAGCAACATTTTCTTGGTTAATACCACTTTCATCGTAGTAACCACGATGTTTATAATCAACATTTGGTACGGCAGGAACTCGTTGTGCATCTTCTGGAAGATCCATCTCAAACTTATTAAGCCATGATTTAATATGTTTCTTTTCGCCATGACGAGCTGGCTCAATAATAAACTTTTGTGGAGTAATTGGGCGGAAGGTATCATCATTACGAGCAATCATAGTTGTGCCATCAATTGAGGCATTTTTACCAACTAAGATGGTAGTACAAGCACTATATTCTTTCATAAAATTCTCCTTATAAATTCTATTACCTCTTAACTTTAACACTAGACTAAGCCATGGAAAAGACCAATTGCATAATTTGCCGCATCAAAGTCTGCCAAATCTTCTGGTTTTTCACCCAAGCCAACTAACTTAACTGGTAAATTCATTTCATTACGAATAGCTAATACTACCCCACCTTTTGATGATCCATCTAATTTAGTTAAAACTAAACCAGTCAATTTAGTAGTTTTATCAAAATCTTTAGCTTGCAAAAGGGCATTTTGTCCAGTTGAGCCATCAAGTACCAATAAAGTCTCAGTTGGTTGATCTGGTAATAACTTTTGGATAGTTCTTTGAATTTTTTCTAGCTCAGCCATTAAATTTTTCTTATTTTGAAGACGACCAGCAGTATCTACCAAAAGATAGTCTACTTTTTCTTTAATAGCCCGTTCTGTAGCATCATACACAACTGAAGCTGGGTCAGCCTTTTCTTTACCTGTTACAACTGGTACATCTACTCGCTTACCCCATTCAACTAATTGTTCAACGGCACCAGCTCTAAAAGTATCAGCAGCAGCTAAAATAACTGATTTGCCTTCATCTTTAAATCTTTTAGCTAATTTACCAATTGTTGTAGTCTTGCCAGCACCATTAACTCCAACAAATAAGTAAACATTTGGCTTATCATCCGAATTATATTCTAGTTTTTCATCTTTATTATTGCCACCCTTATCATAAAGATCGACCAATTTTTCAACAATAACTTGTTTTAATTCATCACGTGACTTAGCATTTTGCAATTTTGCTTCTTCACGAAGTTCTTCAGTCAATTGCTCTGCTGTTTCATAACCAACATCTGATTCAATTAACAAATCTTCCAAATCATCAAAGAAGTCTTCATCGACTGTTCTAAATTTAGCAAAAAATGCATTCAGTCTTGCACCAAAACCTTTATTGGTCTTTTCAAGCCCCTTTTCATAAAGTTCTTCTTGAGAATCATTTTCCTTTTCGGGCTCTAATTCTTGTTCTGGTTCTTCCTCAGATTGTACTTCATCCACAACCTCTTCAGTAACTGTTTCTTGAGAATTATCAGCATCTTCAGTTATTTTATCATTTTCACTAATTTCTTCTTCAACCGATGATTCATCAGAAGTGTTTTCTTCAGTTTCTTCTATTTTTTCCGAATCTTGAGTATCATTATCTACTTTTTCTGAATCTTCAACATTAGAAGAGTCATTTTCCATATCAGTTGTTTCTTCTATATCTTCCTGTTCTTGACTTTGTTTTTCTTCATCTTTTTTCTCTTCTTCATCATTTTTACCGAAAAGAGATTTTTTAATTCGATCAAATAAACCCAATTAGTTCACCTCATGTTTATCTTTCATTTCTTTTAAGGATACTGACACTACTTGAGAAACACCAGATTCTTGCATGACCACACCATATAGTTGATCAGCTTGTCGCATAGTTCCTCTTCTATGTGTTATGACAATAAACTTTGTCTTCATATCATATTTAAGCAAAAATTCCGCAAAACGTGCAACATTGGCATCATCAAGTGCAGCTTCTACCTCATCTAGCACACAGAATGGTACAGGATTTACTTGAAGCATCGCAAATAACAAAGTAATTGCAGTTAATGCACGTTCACCACCAGAAAGCAAACTTAATCGTTGTAACTTCTTACCAGGTGGCTGAGCAATAATTTCAATTCCTGTTTCAAGTAAATTATCTGGTTCAGTTAATTCCAGTTTAGCCTTACCACCACCGAATACCACTGGAAAAATCTTTTGAAAACTTTCAGCAATGGTATCAAAAGTATGCTTAAAACGTGTTTTAACTTCATCGTCAAGTTCAGTCATTGACTTTTCAAGATCATCACGTGCCTTAAGCAAATCATTTTGTTGACCATTCAAAAAGTCATATCGCTGTTTTACATCTTCATATTCTTGAATCGAATCTAAATTCACGGGACCTATATCTTCGATTGACATCCGATGTAATTTTACGCTTTTAGCTAACTCATTACGAGTCTCTTCATTATTTTCACCTTCAGCTTGAGCAATAGCTGCTTCAAAAGTTAAAGAATAATCATCACGTAAAGTTTCAAGTCTTTGATTAATTGAACTATTAAATTTAGCTATTTTAACTGAATAGTCTTCTTGCTCAATAGCAGCATCTTTACGTAAATCATAATTTCGACTGGCTACTTGGTCTAATTGATTAATTTGTGCGTCAAATTGGCCTAATTGCGAACTTAGATCGTTAAGTCTAGCTTGCAATTCATTATTTTTTTGTTCAATCGTGGATTTCTGTTTTTCTAAGTTAGCAGTTTGATTCATTGAATTTTCATCGTTTTGCGCCAAAATAGTCAACTTGGCTGTTAAATCTTCAATCTGCTTTTCACTATTATCAATTTGATGATTTTTTTCATTTTCTTGACTAGATAAATTTTCAAGTTTATTAGTATAAACCGCAATCTTAGGATCTAATTTAGACAGTTCATCTTGAATACGCTGGCTTAAATTATTAAAGTTCTTAATCTTATCCTGCAAATCATTCATTTTTGCTTTTTGCTCTTCACCTTGCTTAGTCAAAAGCATTTGTTTATCATTAGCTTCCTTGATTTGCTTCTTTAATAATTCAATTCGATCATTTCGATCTTTAATTCGTGATTTATACAAAGTGTTAGCATCCAGCAGTCGCTTAACTTCTTTTTCTTGTCCTTGGAAAGAAATTGCTGCCTCATTAATTGCTTGACTGGTCTCACGTAAAGCATCTTGAAGGTCTTGTAATTCAGCATTTACTTTATTACTTTGATCAACTAGATTTTCAAGTTTATCTTGATCTTCATTAAGATTTTGCTTTAAAGTTTTAATTTGTTTTTCAAGCTGATTGATTTCAGTCGCAGTCTGCAATGGTGAATTACTACGCTGATTTCTTTGTCCACCGGTCATTGAACCACCGGGTGAAATAACATCCCCATCAAGCGTAACTATTCTATAACGATTTACTCGTTGAGCAACTGACATTGCAGTATCTATTGTATCTACAATAACAACGCTTCCCAATAAATAATTTATTGCCGCAGTAATATCTTGGTCAGTTTTACTCTCCACCAAATCACTGGCTATTCCTCTAAAACCATCATAAGACTTTAAAGTAGTAACAGTTGATTGAGGAATTCCGTATTGCCGCAAACCATCTAATGGTAAAAATGTAGCACGACCACCATGATTTTGCTTCAGTTTATTAATTGCATTTCTAGCACTAATTCTACTTTCAGTGATCAAGTCTTGAACCCCACCACCTAATGCAGTAGTCATTGCAGCTTCAAGTTCAGCCGGAAATGTAATTAATTCACCCACTGCACCAATTACACCTGCAAAGTCATTCAGATGATTTAACACATTACGAACGCCGTAGTAATAGCCTTCATGTCTTTTTTGGATATTTACTAAAGCTTCATGACGAGCTTCAACCTTTTCAAGTTCATTACGTTCTGCATTAACTACTTGACGAAGATTAGTCAATTCTGTATTTAGCTGATTATTTTGTTTATTTATTCTAACTATAGCGTTCTGTTCTTTTTGACGCTTGTCAGTTAATTTTTTACCTTCTATCCGAAGTTGTTCTAACTGCTTTTGTGCGTCAGTCAATTGCTTAGAAACATCACCAGTTTGATAAGTTGTATCTGCCTGACTTCTTCTTAGATCCGAATTTAAATTAACAATTTGGTTATTTGTTGTAGCTTGATCTTGAAGTAGTTGCATGTAGTTGTTTCGAATATCATCCAACTTTTTATTTAATTCTTCAGGATCCTCATTCAGTTCACCAGTAAGTTGTCCACGTTCAATTTTTAGAACATCTTGTTCATCTTGAAGCTTTTTCTTTTCTTTTTTCAATTCATCTAAATCGGCTTTTAGTTGAACTAAATTTTGCTTTAACTGCTTAACTTGATTTTTATATTCTTCCTTAGTAGCATCATCAAACTGACGTGATTGCTCCGCCATTTGCAAACTAGCGTTCAATTCTGAGAGGTCCTTACTCAATTTCAACAATTTATTTTGTGTATGATCTCTCTCATCACGTAATTTTTTATATTCGGCTCTTTTTTGAGTGACTGCAGCTTGAGAATCTTTAACCTCATCATCTAGTTTAGCCAAGAGAATCTTATTTTTATCAGCAGACTTTTGAATATCTTCTCTTTGTTGATTAATATTCTCAATTTCAAATGCCAATAAACTTTTAAGTTTCTTATCTAAACCAGACTTTTGAAATTTATATTCTTTTGCTAACGAACTTTGTTCATTAAGTGGTTCTAATCGCGATTCAAGTTCTTTAACCAAGTCATTAATTCTAATTAAATTATCTTGGGTCTTTTTAAGCTGATTCTGCGCTTCTTCTTTTTGTTGTTTAAAATGTAAAACACCCGCAGCTTCTTCAAAGATGATCCTTCTTTGTTCCGGACGTGAATTTAATATTTGATCGACCCGTCCTTGTGAAATAATTGCCAAGCTATTTGGCGAAATTCCTGAATCTAGGAAAAGAGTACGAACATCTCGCATACGTACTTGCTGATTATTTATTAAAAATTCACTATCTCCCGAACGTAAAATTCTTCTAGTTACAGAAACTTGATCGGTTTCAAAAGCAAGCTCACGATTTTTATTATCAAAGATAAGGGTTACTTCTGCCTTGTTCATTGGTTTTCTATATTGACTTCCGGCAAAAATAACGTCTTTCATGTTAGTTCCACGAAGTGATTTAGCACTTGATTCACCCATTACCCAGCGAATAGCTTCTGTAATGTTACTTTTACCACTTCCGTTTGGTCCTACAATACCAGTTATTCCTTTATTAAAATGAATAACTGTTTTATCAGCGAATGATTTAAATCCATCTAGCACTAATTCTGTTAATGGCACTGTTTCATCCCCTTATTCAAACTTCTGTAAAGCAGCCTTTGCTGCTTGTTGTTCAGCGGCCTTTTTGTTATGTCCTTCACCTTGTGTTTGAACTTGATCATTAATTTTTAATTCAACTACAAAATGTGACGGTAATTGCGATTCACTAATGACAGAATATTCAATGTTTACAGGACCGTTTTGTTGTAACAATTCTTGTAAATCAGTCTTATAATCACGTGAATCATCAAATTCACCTTTAGCAATTAAAGGATAGACAGTTAAATGCAAAAAGCGTTCAACTGCTGGCATTCCTTGATCCAAGAATAATGCACCATTAAAAGCTTCAAAGACATCTTCTAGCAAAGTTTTACGATTCCTGGCACCTGCTTTTTCTTCACCATTTCCTAAATGAATTTCCTTTTGAAAGCCGCATTCTATAGCAAATTCAGAAAATCCTTCAGTTCTAACGATATTAGATCTTAATCTGGTTAATTCACCTTCATTTAGCTTAGGATAATGACGATACAAGTAATTGGAAACTGCTAATTCTAAAACAGCATCACCTAAGAACTCTAATTTTTCATAATCACGAATCCCATCATCAGGATGTTCATTAGAATAGGAAGAGTGTGTAAATGCTTCTTCTAATAATTTTTCATTATTGAATTCAATATTATATTCATTTTTTAATTTATTTAAAAATTTTGTACTTACCATAAAAATTGCCCCTTTTATACTTTTAAATTATACCAGTTTTATTCTGATTTTTTGAATGCAAAAAAGGCTCGAATCAAAATGAAGTGGGCCGTAAAAGTTAGACACTTTTACGGCTTTTACTATGTCCAAATTAAACAAAAAAACAAAGACTTAAAATTTATAATGATTGGAGAAATGGAAATAAATCCTTATCTGTAATCGCTTCTGAAATAAAATTAAATCGTTCTACCCTACAATATATGGTTAATTTAATAGATCGTCATGGGATCGAAATCTATGATAAATCTAAGGAATTGTTTACCAAAGAATTTAAGGAAAAAGCCATTGTTAGATCATTAACTGGTAATAATTCAATTAATCAGTTGTCTTTAGATCTGGGACTAAGAAGCAACGGTATCTTGTATAATTGGATTCGCGAATATAAGAAAAATGGGTATAATGTCGTTATCAAGAAGAAAGGACGGCATTCCGTTCATGAGTCAGAAGAAGCAATCCCAAACATCGCGCAAAGATTTAGAGAAGCAGATCCAGCAACTCAAAGAAGAAAACTTGAAATTGCGTATCGTCAATGCCTACGTAAAAAAACTAAACGCCTTGGATCAGAAACATCACAAGAAATAGCTCAGGCAGTCACTGAACTAAGGCAAGAATTCAAGGTTAGCTTGGACTATATATTTACAGTCTTGGCTCAAAATAAAGATCTGCCTTTAATAGCTCGCAGTACTTACTACAACATTATCAAGCCTAAAGATAAGCCTAAGAGAAAGAAACCAGGTTTCTTATCCAGAATGAAAGAAATCTTCGATTATCATCAAAGACGTTATGGCTATCGTCGTGTAGCTATGCAATTGCGAAAAGAAGGCTATGCCGTTACAGATCGAGCAGTTCGATACTGGATGCACAAACTTAAGCTCAAAGGTCGAAGACGCAACAAGCGTAAGTATTCCAGTTATAAAGGTACGATTGGTAAGATAGCTCCAAATCTGATTCATCGAGGCTTCTTTGCCATACGACCAAATATGAAGTGGTATACAGACATCACTGAATTTCACTTAAATGGTCAGAAACTTTACTTATCGCCAATTCTTGACGGCTGTGGTGGTGATATAGTTTCTTATTCAATCTCACGTCATCCGGATATGAATTTAGTTATGTCCATGCTCAATAAGGCTTTTGCCAAGCATAAGGCACTTAATGCCTGTATTTTTCACACAGATCAGGGCTGTCAATATCAGAGCAGAGTTTATCAGCGAGCCTTAAAGCTTCATGGCATCACGCAAAGCATGTCTCGTAAAGGTAATTCCATGGATGATGGTCTAATGGAAAACTTCTTTGGCCTGCTCAAAACAGAAATGTTCTATGATCAGGAGTACAAGTATCACAATCTTGAAGAATTAACACAAGCAATCGAAGAATATATCAAATACTATAACAACGAAAGGATAAAGAGCAGACTAAAAGGCTTAACCCCGATTGAATATCGAGATCAAGCCTTAGTCAGCTAGAACAAATATTTGTCTAATTTTTACGTCTCAGTACAAAATGATTCGAGCCTTTTTAACTTAGGTTAATCTTGCTTTTTTACTTAGCGTAAGCAACATTGTACCAGTTAGGGCAACCATCTGATGGCTTAAGTGAGTAACCAGTAAGCTTCTTGTTGACAGCACTAATTGAATAGCTGTTAGCTACAGGAACTACGTATGCCTGATCATCCATATACTTTTGCCATTCGTGGAATTTATCTACTCTGTATGTATGGTTAAATGCTTTTTGTGAATCCATTTCCTCAAGAAGTTGGTTGTTCTTCTTAGTTACAAATCTTGAGTAGTTCATTGGTGCTTTTTCACCATACAGGTCGTTTGGTGATGGTTCACTTGAAAGTGACCATGCACCTAAGAACATATCAACTGATGGATCATCATTTTGAATCTTGTCATAGAATGAATTAAATTCAATTAAACGACCGCCAGTTAATTTAACGTTCAAACCTTCCTTCTTCCATTGTTGGATGTAGTTTTGAACGATTGGTTCTTGAGTTGAGTTACCAGTCATAGCAGCAAGACGGATAGTTAAAGGTTTACCATTTGGTTGTACACGGTAAGTTCCTTTCTTCTTAAATCCAGCCTTGTCTAAGATTTCGTTACCCTTTTTAATGTTGTAGCTATAGCCCTTTACATTCTTATCGAAGTAGTCACCAAATTGCTTAGGAATTAAAGTAGGGACTCTAAAGCTTAAGCCATATGTGTAACGCTTGTAAACTTGATCAACATTCATACCATATGCAATAGCTTGACGAAGAGCCTTGTTATTCATCTTTGACTTAGGATTCATAACATTTTCGCCCCTTTGAGCATCCCATTTACCAACCTTAAAGCCAAGGTATGAGTATGAGAGTGGAACTTGAGCAATAAAGTTTACGCCCTTAGTTCCCTTTACATTTTGCCATTGTGAGTTAATAACTGAGATTACATCAAACTTATTTGACTTAATACTTTGAGCAACTGAATTAGGGTTAATTACACTAGCAGTAATCTTGCTAAGCTTTGGTTTACCCTTGTAGTAGTATTCGTTAGGAACCCAGGTTACTGATTGACCACGAACAACTTTTTGAAGCTTGTATGCGCCAAAGAATAAAGGTTTCTTACGAATCTTGTCACTTGACATTAAATCTTTAAATTTAACATCCTTTAAGTAGTGATATGGAGCTGCTGTTCCCCAGATATAACCATTACCACTAGTATTCATACCAGGTTTCATAGTCTTAAAGTGAAGAATAACTTTACGACCATTGTCACCATCTGGCATTTCAATACCTGAAATAGTATTTGACTTACCTTCATGATATTCTTCAAGACCTACTAAGTCAGCTAAACTTGAAGTATAACGTTGTGACTTAGTTGCCTTGTTAGCAATAATTTCGTAAGCATATTCATAGTCTTTAGCAGTTACAGGCTTACCATCTGACCACTTAACATTTTTCTTAATATTAATAGTTGCAGTCTTAGCCTTTTGGTTAATCTTAATAGTAGCTGCACCTTTATCAGTAAAGACATATTGATCATCTGTAGCAAAAAGTGATTCAGCACCATATTGCATAACTCTAGTATCAGTTGCTGAAGTTGAAAGTTCATCATTAAAGATACCAGTAAATGGGGTATCAGTTTCAACAGCTACCTTTACAGTACCACCATTTTTAGTAGCCTTCTTTGGTACTGCTGAACTAAACTTAGCTGCAGTAGAAGATTCATTAGAATTAGATTCTGAATTACCACAAGCAGCTAAAGTAAGAGCTACACCTGATAATAGTGTAATACCAGCAAAAATTTTTGCCTTTTTCATTATTAAAAATCCTCCAATACTTGGAACAAGTTGACCTTTTTATAATATCACTATTACAAAATGATTACAATAGCATGAAAACGACAGGTATCTTCTTTAAGATATCTGTCGTTTTTTATTAGTATAGATTTAATTATTGAAAGTCTGTATAAAGGATTTTTTATGTTTAGAATTTAGAAGATTTTTACTAATATAGCAGCATTACTTCACGTAACCAACTTGGTACCATAATTGGTGACCGTTGTTATTTTGTGATGGTTTAGTTGAGTAGCCAGTAATCTTGTTGTTAACGGCATTAATACTGTATGAGTTGCTAGTTGGAATTACAAAGGCTTGATCGAACATGTACTTTTGCCATTGGTGGAATACCTTCACACGGTAATCCGTATTAAATGACTTTTGTGAGTCCATTTCTTTAAGAAGACGATTATTTTCAGCTGTAGCAAAACGTTCATAGTTCATTGGTGAAGTTTCGCCATACATTGAAGCTTGTGATGGTTCAGAAGCTAAGCTCCAACCTGCTTGGAAGAAGTCAATATCTTTAGAATCATTTTGTACCTTGTCGTAGAATGAGTTAAATTCCATCAAACGACCACCGGTCAACTTAACGTTAAGACCAATCTTATGCCATTGTTGTAAGTAGTTTTGTGCAATAGCCTCTGCGTTCGGAGAACCTGACATAGTAGCAAAGTGAAGTACTAAAGGCTTACCATTTGGTTGTACACGCCACTTACCTTTCTTCTTGTAACCAGCTTTATCAAGAAGTTGGTTAGCCTTCTTCAAATTGTAGTTATAGCCCTTAATGCTACTATCATGGTATGCACCAAAGCCCTTAGGAATCAAAGTATTAACTTTAAAACTCAAGCCATGAGTGTAACGCTTATTAACAGCATCGACGTTCATTGCATAACCAATTGCTTGACGCAATGATTTATTAGCGACCTTGGAATCCTTATCCATGACATTTTTACCAGTCTTCGCATCCCATTTACCCATCTTGAAACCAAGGTATGAATATGAAAGCGGTACTTGTGCTACCCAGTTAACCCCTTTGGTATTCTTAACTTGATCCCACTGTGAGTTAATTACACCAGCAATATCAAATTTATGACTCTTAATTGATTGAGAAGCTGAGTTAGGACTAACTACTTGAAGAGTAATCTTATCCAACTTTGGCTTACCTCTCCAGTAGTACTTATTTGGAACCCAAGTTACGGATTGACCACGAACAAGTTTTTGAAGTTTGAATGGACCAAAGTACATTGGCTTCTTTCTGATTTGATCAGATGATTGAAGCTTATCGAATGGAACATCCTTCAAGTAATGATATGGAGCTGCTGATTCCCAGAAGTAACCATTACCTGAGAAGTACATACCTGGTTTTAATTCCTTATAGTGAATTACAATTGTACGACCTTTTTCACCATCTGGCATTTCAATACCTGAAATAGCTTTTGCCTTCCCCTCATGGTATTCTTTCATCCCTTCAATTTCTTCAAGAGTTGAATCGTAACGTTGAGCTTGAGTTTTCTTATTAGCTAAAATTTCATATGGATATTCAAGATCTTTGGCATTTACTTGTTGACCATCTGACCACTTAACGCCTTTCTTAACAGTAATAGTTACTGTCTTAGCCTTACGGTCAAGCTTCATAGTTGCGGCACCCTTATCATTAATTCTGTAATGATCATCTGTATCGAATAATGATTCTTCACCGGGAGATGCAACACTTGAGTCAATTGCGGAAGTTGATAATTCATCTGAGAAAATACCAGTAAATGGAGTATCAGTTTCTAATGCGATTGATACTGTACCACCTTGCTTAGTAGCTTTCTTTGGTGTTGATGCTGGGAATTTTTGTGCATCTTTAGCACCTGAGTTATTGTTTTGTCCACTTTGACCACATGCTGCTAAAGTTAATACAGCACCCGATAATAAACCGATTGAACCGAAAAGTTGTGCTTTCTTCATATCTTTTTGCCTCCATTATTGGTTCAAAATTTCTCTTATTTGTCTTTGAATCAAGTTGATGATTAAATATACCACGTTAAATTAATTTTTCAATAGTTTTATGAAAATATTTTTAATTTTTATCTTATTTATATCAAATATTGTTTTTATGTTATATACATAAAAACAGCTCTATCATAAGATAGAGCTGTTTTAATATATTTATATTATATTAATTTTCACGTTGTCTTGCATCACCAGCACGTTGAAGTGCACGACCAACATAGTTAATGCTTAATGAAATTACTAACAGTAATAATGTAGCAGGAAGCCATAACCATGGACGATTAATAACGTTAACTGGGTCATTGGCAAATCCAATCAGCGTACCTAGTGATGGAGTGGTTGTAGGCAAACCATAACCTAAGTATGAAAGACTAGTTTCAATACCAATGTTACCAGCAATAGTTAAAACAACGTCGATGATAATCATAGAAGTAATGTTTGGTAAAACTTCACGGAACATAATTTGTAAGTTAGATGAACCTGAAGTCTTTGAAGCCAAAACATAATCACGATCACGTTGTGACAAAATAAATGAACGGTAATAACGAGCTGTAGTTGTCCAACCAAACATCGCAATTAATAATACTAAAGTTACGGCATTATAGTTAGGAATAACAGTAGTTAATACAATAATAATTGGCATTTGTGGCAAAATTTGAACAAAGTCAACTATTCTCATAATAACAGAGTCAATTGCTCCACCATAATATCCGGATACTAAACCAACTATCAAACCAACGATTTCGGTAATTAAAGTAACTGATAAACCAATCATGATTGAGTTTCTACCACCCATCATGAGTAATTTAAGAATATCACGACCACCATCATCAGTACCTAAGAGGTGGCCTGCTTCACCCCATCCATAGTAGGCATCGGCAATGTTCATTTCAGTTACTTGAGCTTTATTTAAGAATAAGGAACCACCGAACGTGAATAACAAAATTAAAATAATAATAATCAATGCTGCACAAGCAGACTTTGAACGCAAAATTTCGCGAATAGCAACTCGGAATCCAGAAGGTGGGAGAGTAGCCTTTTCGTTAGCTTCTTTTTGTTTTGCTGTTTTTGCAGAAGTTTCTTTTTTATCAGCCATTTCTTCTCTCCTTCCTATTGAATTCTAATACGTGGGTCAATAATACTCATAATGATATCTGACAGTAAGTTACCAATTAATGTTAAGATACCAAAAATAAGAATCAAAGCAGTCAAAGTAGTGTAATCACGTTGTCCAATTGAGTCAAGGAACAACTTACCCATACCAGGATAACTAAATACACTTTCAATAATCATTGAACCACTAAGAAGACCAGTAATAGTGTTACCTAAGAAGGCAGCAATTGGCAATAAAGAGTTTCTTAAAATATGCTTATGGGAAACAACATTTTCAGGTACACCCTTACTCCGAGCAGTTCTTACGTAATCTTCAACTTTATTATCAACAATACCAGTTCTTAAGTATTGAACAGTACTAGTAGTAGTGATCAAAGCATACAAAATTGCTGGTAAAATCATGTGATAAATTCGACTACCAAATACGCCCCAGAATCCTGATGCATTAGCAGAAACGGAACCTGAGATTGGGAACCAGCCTAAAGTAAAGCCAAATAGCCACAAACCTAAAATGTAGAATACGAATCCTGGTGTAGCCAATGTGATGTAGTTGAAAATTTGTACACTTGTATCTTGCCATTCATCTTGGTGACGACCAGCAGTAATACCAAGTGGGATAGCAATACTATAAGTTAAAATAGTAGTTAAAAGTGACAGCCAGAAAGTGTTACTTGCACGATCAGCAATCAATGAAGTTACTGGAACATGTTGAATATAACTAGTTCCTAAATCTCCATGGAACAAGTTACCTACCCATCTAAGATATTGCACATACCAAGGATCATAAAGTCCTGCTGCCCTTCTCAAAGCTTCAATTTGTTTAGGGTCAGTGTTAGGGTTAATTGATCCACTAAATGGGTCACCTGGCATCATTTTAGCCAAAAGGAAGACTAATAAACTCAAGATGATCAATTGAGGGATCATGATTAACAAACGACGTAAGATTGTTTTCCACATGCTTAATCACTCTCCTTTTCTTCTCGCTCTTCAAGTTTAGCTTCCTGAACCATATCTTGTGGCAATGCTACCCAGTGATTTGGAGCTACCTTTTGAAGTGGATATACGCGACCATCTTTGTCGTACCACTTACTTTGATCTTCTTCAAATTCTTTTTCTACTTGTTCACGATGCTTCTTATGTTCTTCACGATGTTCTACATCAACCTTAGGAATAGCCGAAAGAAGTCGCTTAGTATAAATATGAATTGGATGCTTATAAATTTCTTCACGACTACCTAATTCTACTAATCGACCACGGTGCATAATAGCTAAGTTCTCTGACATATGCTTAACAACACCTAAATCGTGAGAAATAAATAAGTAAGCAATATTATATTGTTGTTGAATATGCTTCATGAAGTTCAAAACTTGTGCTTGAACTGATAAATCCAAAGCACTAGTTGGTTCATCAGCAACAATCAATTTAGGATTAGTAGCAACAGCACGCGCAACACCGATTCTTTGACGCTGACCACCTGAGAATTCGTGAGGATACTTGTAGATCGCATCACTAGGCATACCTACAATATCAAGCAATTCTTGTACACGATCACGTTCTTGATCGGTAGTCAAATTTTCAAAATTTCGAATTGGCTCAGCAATAATGTCTTCGATTCTCTTTCTTGGATTCAAACTTGACATAGAATCCTGGAAAATCATTTGGACATCTTTGTTATAATCAAGCTTTTTACGATTGCTTGCTTTAGTTACGTCTAAGCCTTTATACATAATTTGGCCGCCTGTAACTTTTTCTACTCCCACAATTGCCTTACCAGTTGTAGATTTACCAGATCCAGATTCACCAATTAAACCATAAGTTTCACCTTCGCTAATTGAGAAATTAACTCCATCAACCGCACGAACGTAATCGGTAATTCTGTTCCAAAAACCGGAACGAATTGGGTAATAGACCTTTAGATCTTTTATCTGAATAATTTCTTTTGCCATAAACTACTCCCCACTTGCTGTTACCTTTTGCGTATTATCTTCATTCTCAAAGTGGAATGATTTCCAGCAAGTACATCTTACCCAGTGTCCTGGTGCAACTTCATGTACTTGTGGATCCTTTTCATGAGCACTTGCAGGAATCCAAGGAATTCTCGCAGCAAAACGATCACCACTACGTGGCATATTTTTAAGCGATGGTACAGTTCCATGGATAACATGAAGATCTTCATCAGTATCATCTGATTGAGGCATTGAATTAAGAAGTGATCTTGTATATGGATGAAGTGGATTTTCAAAAATAGTTTTTACATCCGCTTTTTCCACAATTTGACCAGCATACATAACTGCAACTTCATCGGCTGTTTCAGCTACAACACCTAAGTCGTGTGTAATCAAAATAATACCTGAATGTGATTGCTTTTGAATATCTTCAAGCAAGTCCAAAATCTGTGCTTGAATAGTTACATCCAAAGCAGTAGTTGGTTCATCAGCAATAATAACTTCTGGCTTACATGCAATAGCCATGGCAATAACTACACGCTGACGAAGTCCACCTGACAGTTCATGTGGATACATTTCATACATTTCTTCAGGTCTTGGCATTCCTACTTGATTAAACAATTCAATTACACGTGCATGACGTGCCTTTTCATCCATATCAGTATGGTAATAAAGTGTTTCAGCAACTTGATCACCTACACGCATCAATGGATTCAAACTGGCTAGAGGATCTTGAAAGATCATTCCGATCTTATCCCCACGAATTTTATTAAATAAAGATTCATTTAAGCCAACAAGGTTTAATTCATTGTAAAGAATGTCCCCTGTAACTTTAGTGTTTTTATGGTCATACAATCCAATGATACTTGCAGCAATAGTACTTTTACCACAACCAGATTCACCTACAACAGCTAAAATCTCGTTACGCTTCAAAGTTAAATTAATATCATCTGCAGCATCATAGAATTTCCCTTGCAAACGGTACGCCGTATGCAGGTGCTGGATATCTAGTAATAGATCACTCTGCTTTTCCAAAGGTCATTCCTCCATTTAAGACTTCATTAAAAGTCGTTTAATCTTTTCTATTTATTTTCTAATTATAAACACAAAGCCGGTCGTATGCAAATAACGACACGGCTTTTTTTAGGAAATTAACCTTGATGAGACTTAATATATGAGACTGCATCACCAACAGTTTTAATTTTTTCAGCTTCATCATCTGGAATTTCTGCACCGAATTCATCTTCAAGTTGCAAAATAAATTCAACTAAATCAATTGAATCAGCATCTAAATCATTCATAAAGTTTGTGTTTTCAGTGATACTATCCTTATCCACTTCAAAATTATCGGCAATAAGATCTTTAATCTTATTAAAAATTTCTTCTTCTGACATTTTTTAGTTCTCCTTTTTAATAAAGTATTGTACTATTTTTCACTAAATTCGTCTCTAAAATCTTCAACAAGTTTTTCTTTAATCATTTTATCAACTTGTTTGAGTGTGTAATAAATAGGACGTTCATTTGAGCGGCCATGTGTCTTCACCACTGGAGCGTTAACACCGAGTAACACAGCACCGCCATATTTAGCAGTATCAAATTTTGACTTCAAACTGGCTAATGATCCTTTAACCATTAATGCACCCATTTTAGTCATAAGATTGCCATTCAAAAGACTATCTTTTAATAAATGCAAAATTACGCTTGAAGTTCCTTCAATATTTTTAAGAACTGCATTACCTGTAAATCCATCTGTAACTACTACATCTGCATTACCAAGTAATAACTCGTTTCCTTCAATATTGCCTACAAAGTTCAAATCACTATCTTTTAATAGTTCATAGGCTTTTTGGTGGACATCGTCACCCTTATCGCTTTCGGCACCATTATTTAATAAAGCAATTCTGGGATTGTCAATGCCGCGAATTTTTTGAGCATAGTATGATGCCATTTCAGCCCATTGAAGCAAGTATTCTGGCTTACTCTTAGCATTAGCACCAACGTCTACCATGTTAAAGCCATCATCGCTATTTTGAACCGGTAAAGTTGGCATTAAGCCTGGCCGAACAATGCCTTTAATTCTTCCAATAATAAAAATACCACATGCAAGAAGGGCACCAGTATTACCAAGTGACAACAACGCATCTGCCTTGCCTTCTTTAACAAAGTTAGCAGCTACAACCATTGAAGAATCCTTTTTTCTTCTAATCGCCTTAACTGGTTCATCTTCATCTGCAATTGTTTCAGTAGTAGCCACAACTCCCAATTGATCATTAATCTGATCAGCTGGAATTAATTCACGTAATTGCTCTTTATCACCAAATAATAAAAATTTAGTTTCTGGCATCTCATTTTTTGCTTTTAAAACTGCTTTTACTATGGCTTCTGGAGCATTCTCGCCCCCCATGGCATCAATAGCAATTGTTCTCATAATTTCACCACAATCTTTTCTATATTCTATTTTGTTCTAATTGCTTATATTCTAGCATTTGTTTTAGTATTTTATGTTCGGGATCAAGTAAATCTGGATCATCATTAACTAATTTTCTTGCGATTTTTTGAGCTACAACCAAGGTATTATAATTGTTAACTACATCTCCCACGCGAAATTCAGGTAATCCAGATTGTGCTTTACCAAACAAGTCACCTTCACCACGCATTTTTAAATCTTCTTCAGCTAATTTAAAGCCATCATTAGTAGCAGAAATAATCTTCATTCTTGCCTTACCTGTATCAGTTCTAGGATCCGCAATAAATACACAATAACTCTGTGTTTCTCCACGTCCGATTCTTCCTCGTAACTGATGCAGCTGACTCAACCCAAATCGATCAGCGTTATAAATAATCATCATATTAGCATTAGCCACGTCCACACCAACCTCAATTACACTAGTAGTTACCAAAATATTAATTTCACCGCTAGCAAAAGCTGACATGATTTCATCTTTTTTTACACCAGGCATTTGCCCATGTAGAAGTACAACCTTTTTATCAGGAAAATCATGACTTAGTTTTTCATGCAGTTCTTCTGCATTCTTCAAATCTAAAGTTTCTGAATCCGTAATTAAAGGTGTAACTGCATATATTTGAAAACCTTGATCTAATTGCTCATGCATTCGTTTATAAACATCTTTCATCTGAGAACTTGTTTTCCAAGATGAAATAATCGGTTTTCTACCAGATGGTAAGTGGTGAATTTCAGAAAGTGTCATATCTCCATAAACGGTAAGGGCAAGAGTTCTAGGAATTGGGGTAGCCGTCATAGCCAAAACATCCGGATTATCGCCCTTATTAATTAAAGCCTGTCTTTGTCCCACACCAAATCTATGTTGTTCATCAATGATAACTAAACCCAATTTTTTAAAAATCACATTTTTCTGAATCAATGCATGTGTGCCAATCACCACATTAATAGTTCCATCAGTTAGCTCACGATATATTTCACGCCGTTCTAAAGTTTTAGTATTACTGGTTAAAAGCGCCACTCTTATACCAAATGGGCGTAATAATTCATCGATTTTCTTAAAATGCTGCGTTGCTAAAATTTCTGTAGGTACCATCAAAGCAGCTTGATAACCAGCAGTAATTGCAGCAAAAATCGCATAAACTGCAACAACTGTTTTACCTGATCCCACATCACCTTGAAGCAGCCTTCTCATTTGATTAGATGAATGTAAATCAGCGAAAATTTCATTAACAACATGTTTTTGATCATCAGAAAGTTCAAAGGGTAACGATTTAGTTAGATTAGCAACCTCTTTTAGATCATATTTTTTGGCATAACCTAGTTGATTACCATCTTTTTTAGTCAAAAGTGCTAATTGTAATTCAAAAATAAAAAATTCACGAAAAATCGCACTTCTTTTACCTATTTCTGCGTCATTACTATTTTTGGGATGATGCATTTTGGTAATAATTTCTCGATCATTTAATAAATGATATTCCTGTCTGATTTTCTCTGGGACTATATCATTAACTTGATCTAAAAATTCTTCAATTGCTAAATCAATCAGGCTAACTAGCTTTTTTTGCTTTATGTGACGGTTAACCGGATAAATTGGTGCCATACCACTATCATTTTCTTTTGCTGCTACAAATTTAAAAGCAGAGAGACTTTGACGAGCTACATTATACTTGCCGTAAATTGCAATTTCTTGACCAATTTCAATCTTGTTTTTTAACCATGGTTGATTAAAAAAATTGACCATGATTACCTCATGGTCAATTCTCATTTTGAAGCTTAGTCGACTTTTCTTATAACCAAAACGACTAACGAAAGGTTCAGTTGCTACTATTCCTTTTAATACTACCTTTTGACCATCCATGATTTGATCTAACGGTAATGTCTGAAGTTCATCATATCGAAAAGGAAAGTAAAAAAGCAAATCATAAATGCTATATATACCTAAGCTTCCAAGATCAGCTGCAGTCTTTGTCCCTACACCTTTTAAATCCGTTACAGGAGCAAACAATGCATTATTTATCATATTTTTATTCAACAGATACTAAGAAATGATATACAGGTTGACCACCATCATGAATTTCAAATTCAAAATCATCATGCTTTTCCTCAAGACGAGCAACCACTTCTTGTGCTTCTTCTTCACTAGAATCACGGCCATACATAATAGTAATGATTTCAGAATCTTCGTCAATCATCTTTTCGATCATTTCAGTAGTAGTATCGATTAAATCAGCATTATCGACCTCAATCTTACCATCGACAATACCAAGGTAATCATTTTTATGAATCTCAACATCATCAATTTCAGTATCACGAGTAGCTTGGGTTACTTCGCCTGAAACAACAGTATCAAGATCTTCTGACATTGCCTCAACATTTTCTTCAACAGATGCATCTGGATCAAATGAGAGCATAGCAGTTAGGCCTTGTGAGATAGTCTTACTTGGTACAATACCAACTGGAATGTCACTAACTTCTGCAGCTTGTTTTGCAGCCATTACAATATTACCGTTATTTGGCAATACAATTGCCTTTTTAGCTCCGGACTTTTTAATTGCATCAATAAAGTCTTGAGTAGATGGGTTCATTGTTTGACCACCTGAAATAATTCGGTTTACGCCTTCGCTTTCAAACAACTTGCGGATACCATTACCTGAAGCAACAGCGATTATTGCAAAGTCAACATTTTCTTGTTGTTCTTCATCTTGATCAACAATACTTTCATGTTGAATTCTCATATTATCAATCTTAATCTTACCTAATTGACCAAATTGACTACCATATTGGAAAACATCACCTGGATGTTCTGTGTGAACGTGAACCTTAGCAATTTCACCATCTGAAACTGCAAGAAGTGAGTCACCTAAGCCGGATAAATGCTTTCTAAATTCTTCAAGATCGAATTCTTTTTTATTAGGAACATCAGCATTTAAGTCAACCATAATTTCGGTACAATAGCCGTTCTTAATGTCTTGAGTAGCTAATTGACTTTGGACAGATGATTGGTGGTGCATTGCATTAATCATCTCATCCATCTCGTTTTCGTCTGGTTGATATTGATCTGCGAAGTTTTCACCTAATAAGCCTTCCAAAAAGCCTTCATAAATAAATACAAGACCTTGTCCACCTGAATCAACTACACCTACCTGCTTCAATACTGGAAGTAAATCAGGAGTAGATTTAAGTGCCTTTTTAGCGCCTTCTACTACAGCTTTCATTACTTCAGTAACATCATCAGTATCGTTAGCCTTAGATGTACCTTCTTGTGCAGCAACACGAGCTACTGTCAAAATTGTACCTTCTACAGGTTTCATAACAGCTTTATATGCAGTTGCAACACCATTTGAAAAAGCATTGGCCAATTCTGGAGCTGTTAATGTTTTCATACCTTGAGTTGCTTTATAAAAGCCACGGAACAATTGTGAAGTAATAACACCACTATTACCGCGTGCTCCCATTAACATCCCTTTAGCCAAGCTTTCAGTTAAATCGCCAACACTAGTGCTAGGATTTTCAGAAACAGCTTTGGCACCACTTTCAATAGTTAAATTCATATTGGTACCAGTATCACCATCTGGAACAGGAAAAACATTTAAAGAATTAACAAATTCTGCATTTTTACCCATTCTATGAGTGGCAACACGTACCATATCTCTAAATTGTTTACTATCTATTTCATTTATAACCACTATTTAAAACCTCCGCTTGCGTTATTCGTCAAGTACCTTAACACTTTGAACGATTACATTAACGGCTTTAGTATTAATTCCCAATTGATTAGAAAGGTTAAATTTTACGCTGTCCTGTACGTTCTTACTTACTTCAGAAATCTTAAGTCCATAGCCTACAATAATGTACACGTCAACAGTAATTTCATTGTCTTCTGACTTGACAACAACACCGCGCTTATAATTGGCACGATTAAGAATCCCGTCAAAACCATCACGAATAGCATTTTTAGAAGCCATTCCTACAACGCCATAGTTAGACGTAGCTGCACCACCAACAACAGTTGCGATTACACCGTTTGAAATATCAATCAAACCATCTTTTGTCTTGATCTTAACAGCCATCTTTATCCTCCGTTTTATTATCTATATATACGTTTATTATTTTATCATAGTAGAGACATAATCAATAAGCAAAATACGTACTAAAAAAATCCTTTTAATATTGAATTGATCCAAAACATATGATAACCTAATTAAGTATGACACCATATATAAAGGAGGTTTAGCAAATGGCAAAAGATTACGTAACAGGTAAGAAAACTACTTTCGGTAACAAACGTTCACACTCATTGAACCCAACTCGTCGTGCTTGGAAGCCAAACCTTCAAAAAGTTCGCATTCTTGTTGACGGTAAGCCAAAGCGCGTTTGGGTTTCAACCAAGGCTTTGAAGTCTGGTAAAGTTACTCGTGTGTAATAACCAAAAAGTCTATCAGATCTAGTATCTGACAGGCTTATTTTTTTACCTTAAAACTCCATTAGATAATAAAAAATGTTCTCGGATTATTAATCCAAGAACATTTTTATTTATTTCATAATATTATGATGTTTGTCATCATCAGGAATTTCTTCTGCCATTCTTTCATCAATTGGTGTATAAGCATATTCAGTGATCATTTCACCAAGCTTAGTTGGTAAGCCTAAATCTTGATAAGTAACATTTCTAGCCAAACCATTGATTGTAGCAACTTCCTTGTTCTTCTTCTTATCGAAGATATGAACATGATTTTTATGCAGATAGTCTTCAACATTTTGCTTAGCACGATCAAGTCGTGCTTCATAACGACCATTTTCAAAATCAGCAACGTCTTTCTCAAAATCAGTGTATTTCATAAATATTTCCTCATTTCTTTTTCTCTACACCTATTTTTACACTTTTTTATAAATTATGAAAGCGATTAATATCTTTAGAATAAATTGCTGCAATCATTCCTTTTTTTAATGATATTTCAAAATAATCGCTATTAGGTAAAAATTCATTTGAAGAAAAAACTCGAGGATATGTACTTGAATAATCATTTAAATCATATCTCGCACCACTTATATTAAAGTCTTCAGTTTCTGACAATGTAGCAAAACCAATGTACGGATAATCTGGCTTTTTTTTAATTATATGGACGCCAGGGTTAAAAAACACAATACTATTTTGTTTATCAATTATTTCAACTCTTTGAGCAAATTGATTAATCGAAGGATTTAACCACATTAATAAATTAATTAAAAAGTGATCTATTCTTCCACCACTGGCACCTAAAATTATTAATTTATCTGCTAGATAGTCTTTAAAGACCGTTTGCACCATTATTTCAGAATCAGTCCAGTCTTTTATCGGATTAGAATATCTAATGTCCTTAACTGTCTTTTCAATTCGAGATAAATCTTTAGCTTGAAGCGAATCAAAATCACCTATAGCTACATCGGGGATAATACCTAATTCTTCTAAAAACAACGCACCACGATCAACGCCAAAAATCAAATCATTATTCTGCTTAGCTTCAGTTAACTGCTTTTTTATATCATGTAGCCACAAATCAGTTGGCCCACCTACTAATGCATATGCTTTCATCACTTAAGAATATCTTCTAATTTATGAACTTGATTGGCTATATTACCAGCCTTATACAAATATGACCCTACTACAAATACATTTGCTCCAGCGTCTTTAGCAATTTTGATTGTTTGATTGTTAATACCACCGTCTACTTCAATATCAATATCTGGACCTACTAATTCTCTTACTTCCTTAATTTTTTGAGCAGAATTAGCTATAAACTCTTGGCCGCCAAACCCAGGATAAACTGTCATTACTAATACTTGATTAAGTTTTGACACATATTTAGTAACTACATCACTAGGCGTATCTGGATTAAGTGCTAAGCCTGTATTTACACCATTAGAAATTAAATAATCTAACCAATAGTCTAGCTTATCTTCATCCATTGCCTCATAGTGTAGCTCAATTAAATCAGCGCCTGCGTTAACAAAGGCTGGTACCAGGTCATCTGGACTATCACTCATCAAATGAATTTCTGCATCTGTCATTGGAAATTCACGTTTAAAGTCTTCAACTAATTGTGGACCAAAAGATAAGTTAGGTACAAAGTGACCATCCATAATATCAATATGAAAGCGATTTATACCAGCTGCAATAGCCTCTTTTATATCAGTTTCTAAATTCAAGTTATCTGCATTTAAAATTGATGGTGCAATAATCATATTTTTTCCTCTATTTTAAATATTCTGGCATTCGTCCTTCATTAATTTCTGTTCGCATTGCTAAATAGTCATCATAACGACTATGGAGGATCTTACCCTCTTCGAGTAATTTCTTAACCTCACAACCTGGTTCTTTGATGTGCTGACATCCCCGAAATTTACATTTTTTGCTAGCCCGTTTAAATTCAATGAAATAATTGCACAATTCATTCAATTTAATCGGGGTCAAATCAATTGATGAAAATCCCGGTGTATCTGCAAGAAATCCATGTCCCAATTTAAAGAGCTCAACTTTTCGAGTAGTGTGCTTACCCCGATTTAAACTCGTTGAAATTGCACCAGTTGTCTGATTTGCATCCTTTTTCAAATGGTTAAGTAATGTAGATTTACCAGCACCCGATTGTCCAGCTAAAGTCCAAATTTGATTGTCTTTTATCATATCACCAATTTTTTCTTCCAAATGATGATAATCAATAAATACGGGATAACCAATTTTTTGATAATAATCTAATGATTCTTTTATCTCATTTAATCTCTGTTCACTAATCAAATCCGCTTTAGATAAATAAATAGTAACATTTACTTTTTGCCAAGAAAAAAAGGTCAAAAAACGATCGAGTAATTCTAACGAAAAATCAGGTTCAACTGCAGAAATTACTAGCAATACATGACTCACATTCGCTACAGCTGGCCGACCAATCCTATTTATACGTGGTAAGATCTCAACCAAATAGCTCATGCCTTTATCGTCTATTTGAATTTCTACACGATCTCCTACTGCAGGCTTTTGCTTTTTCTGACGAAAAACGCCACGAGCACGCGTTCTCACGATACCCGTAGCAGTTTCAACATCATAATAACCAGCAATTAAACCAACAACAGTTCCTTGTGCTAGTTTCATTTTATTTTGTCACCTTTTCATTCAAAATCGTATCACCATTACGAACTACTCTTAATTCGCCATTTCCATTCTTAAGAGAAAATGGAATTGAAAAGCTCATATCACGTTTAATATATAGGTCTCGATAAATATTACTCAAAGAATGATCATCATCCTTAATATAAATTTGAACGTGATCTCCTTTGCTTTCGCTTACTTCACTTGAAGTCTCGCTACTATTTTCTTTCTCATTATCAGTTTTTTCACCTTTATTAAGGTTATCACCTACATAATTAACTGTAAATGTCTTAGTAATTGTAGTATCTTTTTCTTCTTTAGGGCCTTTAGAGACCTTAATTGTAACTGTTGAGCCTTTATCAACCTTAGTATCAGGACCTGGATCCATTGAGATTACCAGTCCTTTTTCAACATCATCTGAATACTCTTGATTAATTTGCAAAGTTAGATTATTTTCTTTTGCATAATCTTGCGCACTCTTTAATGAGTAGTTACGCAAATCTTTTAAGGTTACAGTATTATTCTTAGGACGTGCACTCTTACCTTTAGATACTACTAAAGTAATACTAGTTTGAGTTGGTTTCACTTCAACATCGGCTGCAATACTTTGAGAAATAATATCATTAGGTGGAACCTTATTGGAATATTGATCTTCCCTTATAACATCAAAACCCATATTTTCTAATTTTTCTGCAGCTTCATCATATCTATCACCAACAACATCTGGCACTTTTACCATACTTGAGCCGCTTGAAACAATTAGATTAACTGAATTTCCTTTGTTTACGCTATTGCCAGCAGTAGGTCTTGTGGCTATTACATAGCCTTTTTTAACATCGTCTGATTGTCGTCTAATAATTCGTCCAACTTGTAATCCAGCAGCCTTCAATCTGTTTTCGGCTTCTTTTTCAGCTACGTTAGTGACATCTGGAATGTTAACCTGTGTTGGTTTATTGCTGTTACCACTCAAAGCAAAAATCATAATAAATATGATTAATCCAGCCGCAATGATAGAGAAAATCCACCACCATTTATGCTTTTTAACATTTTGCCAAAAGCTCGTTTTATCTTCTTTCTCACTTGAAACTACTTCTTCTTTTTCTGTTTCCGGAGCAGGATCTTTTTGCGGTTTAAAACCTGGTAATACAATAGTTTTATCATCATTATTACCATGAGTTGGAACAAATACGGGCTCATCTGCTCTTGCAGGATCTAAGCTGCTATCAAGATCAGCCTTCATTGCTTGCGCAGATGGATATCGATCTCGTGGATCTTTAGCTGTAGCCTTTAAAACCACATTTTCTAATGCCTGTGGTACACTTCTATCTTTTTTTCTAATAGAGGGTATTGGCTCTTGCGCATGCTTTAATGCAATTGAAACAGGTGTATCACCATTAAATGGTACTGTTCCCGTAATCAATTCATATAAAATAATCCCCAAAGAATATATATCTGATTGCCTAGTTACTAATCCGCCACGTGTTTGTTCTGGTGACATATAATGAACAGAGCCCATCACAGAATTAGTTTGAGTAATAGAACTCTGATTAAGTGCTACAGCAATACCAAAATCCGCAATTTTAATATTGCCTCTTTTATCCATTAAAATATTTTGCGGCTTTAAATCACGATGAATTACATTGTGCTTGTGAGCAAGAGCTACGGCACTCAAAATCTGGTCCATAATTTGAATTACTTCACGTAAATCTAATGGAGAATTCTCACGAATATAATCTTTTAAATCCGGACCATCAACATATTCCATCACCATATAAGGCAAACCATGATCTGTTCCTACATCAAGAACAGAAACAATATTAGGATGACTTAATTCACTAGTAGCTAAAGCTTCTCTTTGAAAACGAGCTTGCGTTTGAGATTCATTTTGTAAATCCAGTCGTAGTATTTTCACAGCAACTTTACGTTGCAAAATAATATCTTCAGCTAGATAAACATTCGCCATCCCGCCTTCACCCAGTGTATCAATGATGCGATAGCGCTCACCAAGCAGATAACCTTTATCGATCACTGCTCTTGTCCTCCTTGTTCCAAATTAGGCAGACGGTAATATTATCACCACCGCCCAATCGATTAGCTTCGCTAATTAACTTATTACAACGTTCTTTTAAACTAAGCTCTTTAGTGGCCAAAATTTGTTGAATTTGCGGATCATTAAGTGAGTTAGTTAATCCATCTGTACAAAGTAAGATAATATCATTTTCACCTAATTTTATTTCATCAAATTCAGGGTCAATTGTACTCGAAACACCCAGAGCTTGTGTAATTATGTTTTTTTGAGGATGATGCTTAGCTTGTTCTCTAGTAATTTGTCGCATTTTGACTAATTCATTGACTAATGAATGATCTTCAGTTAATTGGACGAATTTCCCCTCAGAATAATTATACGCACGAGAATCACCTAAATGTGCAATCAAAGCTGTATCCGCAAAAGCAAAAGCCAATACAATTGTAGTACCCATTCCATTTAAATCAGGGAACTTATCAGCTGTTTTTAAAATAGTTTCATTTTCAGACTTTAATTGTACTTCTAGCCATTTTTGTGCAAGATCAGCATTAGTGAAATCCGTCATCTTAAAATTATGCCCTAAATGCGTCACTGCCATTGTTGAAGCAACGTCACCACCTTGATGACCACCCATACCGTCACAAACGATTGCTAGGGTAATATCTGCATGATTTTTAAAAACTTGTACAAAATCTTGATTGCTCTTTCGTACCTTACCGATACTTGAAGCATATGCTGTTTCAATCAAAAATCTAACCTCGTAACTTAAATTTTGCAATGAAAAATCCATCATTTCCATCTTGATCAGGCATTATCTTTAACATTCCTGTTTTCGATTCTAACTTACTTAATTTAAAAGGCTTTAATTCAAAATTAGAATGTGTTTGTAAAAACTTTTTAACCACATCTTCATTTTCTTCCATTGAAATTGAACAAGTGGAATAAACTAATTCACCATTTACATGTAAAAGTAAACTAACAGAATCTAAAATTGCCAATTGGATTTTTTGCAAATTTTTTAAATCTTTTAAACTTTTAGTATAACGAATTTCTGGTTTGCGTCTAAGCAATCCAAGACCAGAACAAGGAGCATCAACTAAAATCTTGGTAAACTCACCAGCATCAAACCTAGCTTGAGCCTCACGCGCATCACAGGCTTGTGTTTTAACTTTATCGGATACGTGCATCCGCTTAGCATTTTCTTTTACTAAACGTAACTTCTTTTCATGAATATCCAGCGCAGTAACCGTTCCATTCTTAAAGCTCTCAGCCAATTGGACTGTTTTACCACCTGGTGCACTGCATGCATCCAAAACATGTTCTGGTTTATCTTTATCAAAATCAAAAGCTTCTACAACTAAGCTAGCCGCTTCATCTTGAATTGTCAAATTCCCACTCTTAAATAAGTTGCTTTGACTAACACCACCATGATCTAAAACTATATCATTAGCAGATAAGTTAGACCAATTAGGATTAAAGCCCTCATTATCTAATTCTTCAAATACTTTCTTTTTGTCACTAAACATAGAGATACGTACACTATTTTTAGCAGGTTCATTAATACTACTTAAGACAGACTTAGTTTTTTCAATGCCCCAGTTAGAAATCAAGTATTTGACTAACCATTCTGGCACGCTTTCTTTTATGCTTAAATATTCAATTTCATTATTTTTATCCGGTAAAATCACGCCTCGTCTAATAAAAGAACGCAAAATACCGTTTACTATTCGATAGCCTGAAGAATGATGCTTACCAAATTTTTTAGCTAATTTATTTGCTTCATCTAAGATAGCACGATTAGGAACCTTATCTAAGAAAATAATTTGATAAAGCGACATCAACAATAGTGGTTTAATGTACTTCTCTGTGAGCTTAGTTTTAATTAAACCATTTAATTGATATTCTAAAAAAATTCGATATTGGATTGTCCCATAAACTATTCTTGTAGCCAAATTTTGATCAGCAATTGCGAGATCAGAATTTTTAAGACTATTATTTAAACTAATATTAGAATACGATCCATTTCCTAAAACTTTAATTAAAGTTTCTAAACTAATTGCACGGGCACTTTTACTTGTCGACAATTTCTTCACCTGTGACAAACTTACTACCTTGACCATTTAAGAAGTTCTTAATATTCATTCTCTTTTTACCACTTGGTTGTACTTCTAATAAGTTCAAAACTGTATTATCAGCGAAACTAATTGCAAAACGCCCTTTATTAGCAACCACAGTACCAGCTTCTAAACTTGAAGAATCGCTAGCAACTTCAGCCTCCCATACTTTGAATCTTTGACCATTAATCATTAAATAAGCACCTGGATCTGGATTCAAAGCACGAATCATATTATTTGCTTGTTCAGCGGTCATATCAATACTTAAACGTTCTTGTTCTTTAGTAATATTTGGTGAAAAGACTACTTTATCAGGATCTTGTGGAGTCTTTTTAACACTTCCATCAATGATTGAAGGTAAAGTTTTAAGTAATAAATCTCTACCAAGAATTGATAATTTGCTAAATAAGGTTCCAGCATTATCTTCTGGTTCAATTTTGATTGCCTCTTGAGCGTAGATATCACCCGCATCCATTTTCTTAACCATTTCCATAATAGTGATACCAGTTTCTTTGTCGCCATTAATTAACGAATATTGGATTGGTGCCCCACCACGATATTTAGGTAAAAGTGAACCATGGACATTAACGGCCGCAATATTAACAGACTTCAAAAATTTAGTGGGCAAAAATTGACCATATGCTGCAGTTACAATTAAATCTGCATGCATATCAATCAATTGATTCATCTCTTCTGATCCTGATAATTTAACGGGTTGAAGAACTGGTAAATCATGCTTTTCAGCAGCAATCTTAGCTGGAGTCTTGGCAATTTTTTGCTTACGACCAACTTTTTTATCTGGTTGTGTAACAACAGCCCTTATTTCATAACCTGCTTCGATCAAACCTTCAAGTACTGGAACAGAAAATTCAGGTGTTCCCATAAATATTACTGATGTCATTTGAGCATCCCCTTACATTATTTTTTCTGGTTCATTATCAATAAATACATTTAAACCATATTTCTTAGCTTCTTGAGCTGAATCTTGAATATGGTGTAATAATTCTTTTATATTTGGTTCTTTTTTATATTTTACCAGCATTTGATAATAATATTGATTTTTTACTCGAGAAATTGCACTTGGTGTTGGACCTAAAATAATCATCTCCTCATGCAAATGTTGTGATAAGTATCGTTTAATCCTAAATGCTTCTCTAGCTGCATTTTGTTCTTTTTTTGCAGCAATTGAAATTAACACTGTAAAAAAGTATGGTGGATAATTTCCTGCATGACGGACATTCATTTCATATCCGTAAAATCGTTCATAATTTTGCGTTTGAGCTAACTGAATTGCATAGTGTTCTGGATTATAAGTTTGAATTAAAACTTCTCCTTCTTTATTAGCCCGGCCAGCCCGACCTGCTACTTGAGTCAATAATTCAAATGTTTTTTCCGATGCATTATAATCTGATAACCACAAGCCAGTATCTGCATTAATTACTCCAACTAAGGTTACATTAGGAAAATCCAAACCTTTAGCAATCATCTGCGTTCCTAATAAAATATCCGCTTCATGGTTACCAAAAGAATCTAATATACGTTTGTAACTACTTTTTTTTCTAGTGGTATCTACATCCATACGCAAAATTCTTGCGCCGGGTAAAAGTTCTTCCAATTCTTCTTGTACTTTTTGCGTACCTGTACCTAAAAATCTAATTTTAGAACTCTGACAATTAGGGCAACGACTAGGAACACGTTCAGTATGCCCACAATAATGACATTGCATGCTATTAGTATCCTTATGTAAATTTAATGAGACATCACAATTAGGACATTTTAATACAAAGCCACATTCTCTACATAGCATAAAATTAGCAAAGCCACGTCTATTGAGCATCAAAATGACTTGCTCTTTATTATCCAAACGCTTCTTAATCGCATCAACTAAATTAACTGATAGATCAAATTGACCACCTGCAAATTGAACATGCTTCAAATCAATTAAGTTTACTTTAGGCAATTTTTTATTATTTGCTCTTTTAGTTAAACGCAATAATTTATATACATTTTTCTGAGCCCGAGCACGACTTCCTAAAGATGGTGTTGCACTCCCTAAAACCAATGGACAATGATGATACTTACTACGCCAAATCGCTACATCACGAGCATTATAACGCGGATCGGTTTCCTGCTTATATGAAGATTCATGTTCTTCATCAATTACAATTAAGCCGATATTATCTAATGGTGCAAATACTGCACTTCTAGCACCTACTACTACCCTAGTTTCACCACGACGAATTCTACGCCATTCATCATACTTTTCGCCTTCAGAAAGTGCACTGTGCAATACTGCAACGGCTTGACCAAATCTTGATTTTACTTGGCGAACCATTTGCGGTGTTAAAGATATTTCTGGAACAAGCATTAAGGCATTACGCCCTTGTTCTAATGCTTTACTGATGGCATGTAAATATACTTCAGTTTTTCCACTACCTGTAATTCCTTCTAATAAGAACGTTTCAGCTTTTCTTTTATCAATCGCTGCTGTTATTTGATTCAAAGCAAATTGTTGTTCATCATTTAATTTAACAGGAGCACTTTTTTTATTGTCTTTAAATCCTGATAAAGGATCTCGATAAACTTCAACTTCTTTTCGTTTTAGCCACCCACGTTTAACAGCTGTATTTAAGACAGAAGCAGTTAAACCTAATTTTTTTTCAAAATCTTTTTGATTCTTAGGATATGAAGCTTCATTTTCAATAATATCCATTAAGAGCTGTTTTTGCTTAACTGCATTCTGTCTTAAAGTATTATAAATTTTGGTATACTCTTCAGATTCTAACACTAATTCATATTGATTCTCTTTTTTCTTCTTAGCTTTATTTTCAACGACATATTCAATCTTAGCATCACCATCTCTAAGCAATTTACGAATCTTTTTAATATCCTTAAGATCCGTTATTTTGTTTAAATCGATTGGATCTCCTTGAAAAAATTGCATCTTCTCAGCTTGAGCATTTGCAGGAACCAACAACTTGCGATAATTGGCTCTCATTACCCACGGAAGCATTGCTTGTAAAATTTTAATTCTATATGAATAAATATTTTCAGCTAAATCAGCAGACAAAGTCACCAATTCAGGAGTCAATGGTGGCATTTCATCTACTACTACCAATAAATCTTTTAGTTGCCCTTTAAATTCACTATCTTCACTTAATCCAACAACGAATCCTTGAATTTTTCTAGGACCAAACGGTACCACTACACGTGAGCCGACTTTAATATCTTTTTCTAATTCTACTGGAATATGATATTCAAATATGCGATCTGTTTGTTTCGCTGCAACGTCAACAACAACCTTAGCAATCATTTAATCACCTGTAAAAAAGACCTCCACCCATTAGGATGAAGGTCAATAAATTAATCTTCGAGATTAACCTCGGCATGAGCTGGGTCAACTGTAACTTTACCAGCGGCAATTTCCTCAAGAGCTTTGCCAACTGCTTTATCACATTTGAAGTGTTCTAATGTTGGTGGGTCACCTGCTTCAAGTTCATGTGCTCTTTTAGCAGCAAGAACAGATAATGAATAACGTGAATCAACACGTGACAATAATTTATCAATAGATGGGTAAGTAATTCTCATAATTAATCCTCCTCGACCATTTTACGATAGTCATCAATTACACGCTTAACACTGACATGTTCTGCATCAACAATTGCCTTAATATGGTCTACTGCATTAGCAACCGTATCATTTACTACTGCATAGTCATAGTCTTCCATTTCCAGAATTTCATTTCTGGCTTGCTTAATACGTCCCCGAATTACATCTTCTGATTCAGTACCACGATGTTCAAGACGTAAATGCAATGTGTGAAGATCAGGTGGGGTTAAAAAGATAAATACCCCATCCGGCATCTTCTCACGAACTTTTTGTGCACCATTAACATCAATTTCAAGTAAAACGTCCTTGCCCTCATGCAACATTTCTTTTACGGGACCAAGGGGCGTACCGTAATAATGGCCAACATAATTATTATATTCTAATAATTCACCATTATTAATAGCTTCTTTAAAACGCCCTTCACTAACAAAGTAATAGTCTTTACCATTAACTTCACCTGGACGAGGTTTACGAGTTGTCATTGAAACTGAATGTTCAAACGGAAAGACTTTGTTTTCGACTATAGCGCTTTTGACAGTCCCTTTACCGACTCCTGAGGGACCGGAAAGCACGAGTAATAAACCTTTATCTGCCATGCTGAACTCCTCTTAGTAACTTAATATATCTAGTTTGCACTAAAATTAGCTATTTTTCAAGTTTTCACGTTCTATATTAGTCATGACAAACGCTTACTTTATAAAAATAATTAATCAACTTTTATAAAGGTTTCGCAAACAACTTCAGTATCTTCAGTAAAATCTTTTCCTGCTTCTTTGCATTCCCAAGTAAAGAATTTTTTATGTACTTTATACCAATATTCGTAACTGCGATCTCCTTCACCTTCTAAATAGGCGTGTTCAGCACTTACATTTTTAAAGGGCATTATTTCAACGGTTTTATTTTGAATTACACAAACCGGTTCATTTTTGCCATTTAAAACTATTGAATACATCCCTACTGTAGGCACATCTTCATTATGATCATATACACTAGTAGTAGCTGTTTTAATTTTTCGATTAATTAAATCACTTAATATATCAGCATCTTGACTATTAGCGCCATATGCATAAGCGCCTTCTAAAGCATTAGGACTAATGTGATGTTTTTGACAAAAATCGATCCAAAATTTATTAATACTATTCATCTTTTATACTTTTAATTAAATCCGCAGCATTCTTTTTGGCTGCATCAGTTACATTTTGTCCAGCCATCATCTGAGCAATAGCTGTTATGGTTTCTTCTTTACTCAAAGGTCCAATCTGAGTAAATGTAGCACCATCTTTAACTTTTTTAGCTACTAAATAGCGTTGGTCACCAGCTGCTGCAACTTGAGGTGAATGAGTAATTGCAATTACCTGTTTATTATGTCCTATAGCATGCATTTTCTTTCCTATGGCAGCTGAAACACGTCCTGATACACCAGTGTCAATTTCATCAAAAATCATAGTACCAACTGGTTCAACTCGACTAAAAATAGATTTAAGAGCAAGAATCAATCTTGATTGCTCACCACCAGAAACTATCTTTACCAATGGCATCAAATCTTCACCAGGGTTAGGAGCTATTAAAAAGACAATTGAATCTGTTCCTTTTTCAGTAAAAGTTTTAGTTTCTTCAAAATTAATTGAAAATCTTGCCTTTTCCATATACAAATCAGCTAATTCTTGCTTTATTTGTTCCTCTAAAGAATGTGCTACCCGCTCACGGGTTAGATGTAGTTCACGCGCTTTCCTAGACATCTTTTCTTCTAACTCTGCAACTTCGCCTTGAAGTTTTTCTTCATCAAGACCACCAGTTTCAAACTGACTTAATTCCCTCTTTACTTTATCGTAAAATGTAAAAACATCTTTTAGAGTTGGACCGTACTTTTTCTTTAATGAATTCAAAGTATCTAATCGATTGGTAACATATTGAAATCTTTCTTCATCAAAGTCCATTTGATCCATTAAATTAGATAATTCACTTCGTGCATCATTTAACGCATATACACCGTCATCAACAGTTTTAGCAAAATCCTTAAACTTTGAGCCAAATTCCGTTAAATCTGTTGCAGCATTTTGGGCATCACCCAGCAAAGTCGCAATTCCATGTTCATCATCATCATAAAGCTGCATAAAATAACTAGCTGTATCTGCAATTTTCTGGAAATTATTCAGCTCATTATATTCTTCTTCTAGCTTTTCATCTTCTTGCGGGTCCTCTAAATCAGCTGCTTCCAATTCGTTATTTTGAAACTGTAAAATATCTTGTTTTTGGGCAAGTTCTTGTGCATCTTGACGCAAATGCCGTAATTGATTAGTCAACTTTTGCCATTTATCAAAATCAGCCTGATATTCTTCTAAGTCTTCTTTAAACTTAGCTGGAGCATAATTATCTACCAAATCGATTTGCCGATCTTGATTCATCAAAACTTGCTGATCATGCTGACCATGAATATCTACTAAATAATTTCCAAGTTCACGCAACACATTAATTGTAGTAAGTTGTCCATTAATTCGTACTATATTTCTACCTTTAACTGCCAACTCTCGGCTAATAACCAATTGATCATCATCATGAGGTAAACCATATTGATCACAAAGTCGTGCTATTTCTTCTTTTTGATTATCTAATTCAAATAAGCCTGTAATTACTGCCTTTTTTTCTCCTGAACGAACCATTTCTTTTTGACCACGTCCACCCATTAAAAGAGAAACAGCATCAATAATAATCGATTTACCTGCACCCGTTTCTCCGATAATTACAGTCATTCTTTCTTGAAAGCGAACCTTCAAACTTTTGATAATAGCAAAATTTTGGATATCTAGTTCGACTAACATATCTTCACTCCTAAAGACCGTTTACGGCACGTTCAACAATCTCCTCTGGTTTACCTTGCCACAAATTGCGGCTACCATTTGCTTCATCTTTTTGTAAATGAATCAAAAACTCAATATTACCTTTGCCGCCCTTAATTGGAGAATAATCGACACCTAAAACATTAAAGCCGATTTTCAAAGCTTCTTGCATAGTATGCTCAATTACTTGCTTATGCACTTCATGATCATGAACAATTCCATGCTTACCTACATTTTCTGGACCTGCTTCAAATTGGGGCTTAATCAAACAAACTGCATCACATTGATCTTTTAAGATTGCATACATTGGTGGCATGATTAAATCAAGTGAAATAAATGATACATCTGTCATTGCAAAATCTGGCAATCCTTGATCGAAATCTTCAGGCTTGGAATAACGAAAATTCTGTTTTTCCATTACTACTACACGCGGATCATCCCGAAGCTGCCAAGCCAATTGATTATAACCAACATCTAAGGCATAAACCATCTTAGCACCATTTTGCAAAGCTACATCAGTAAATCCACCGGTTGATGCACCAATATCTAAACAAATTTTATCTTTTAGATTAATGTTAAATACCTTCAAAGCTTTTTCTAATTTAAAGCCGCCTCGAGAAACATATTTTTTGCCATCATCTTTCACATAGAACTTTTCATCTTCAGGAAACTTGGTCCCGCTTTTGTCTATTCTTTGATGATTATGATCAGAAACAAGTCCTGCCATAATTGCTCTTTGTGCAGCAGATCTAGAATGAAAAATTCCTTGCTCTGCTAATAAAACGTCTGCTCTTTGTTTTGCCATTTATAACACCTTATGATATAGATCTAAAAAACCAAGCAATACTTCATTATTGATTCCATGTAAATCAGCTTTAGCCTGACTAATCAAATCTTTAAGTTCTTTGCGACTTTTTTCTATTCCAAGTAAAGTCAGCGTATTATTTTTGCCCTCTTCTTCATCTTTATGTGTTGCTTTACCAGCTTCTTCGCTTGTTTCAACAACATCAACCAGATCATCATATATTTGATATGAACGACCAAAAGTTTTAGCAAAATCAACTAATTTAACTTGTTCAATATCACTAGCTTTGGCATAAACTGCGGCCATTTCTACACTTGCTTGAATTAAACAGCCGGTTTTTAACCATTCCATCTTATTGATGAACTTTTCATCATCAGCAACACTAGCATTATTAGTTGAATCAATATCCAAATATTGACCGCCAACCATACCGTTAGCTCCAATAGCTTTAGTGATCATAATAACTAACTCTGAAGAATTGCTGCCTTCTGCAATCCATTGAACTCCAAGTGGTAATAAAGCATCCCCAGCCAAAATCGCCTCTGCTTCACCCCATTTTTTATGGCTAGTTAACTTGCCACGGCGATAATCATCATTATCCATTGCAGGCAAATCATCATGAATCAATGAATATGTGTGAATTAATTCAATACCACAAGCAAGTCTAATTTCAGATTCTTCAATCTTTTTACCTAATGCATTTAAAGTAGCTAAAAAAAGTAAAGGTCTTAAACGTTTCCCTCCTGCCATAACTGAATATGACATTATTTGACTAATTTTTTGATCATCAATTTCTGAAGCTAAATGCTTAGCTAGATAATTGTCAATTACAGGTGTCCATTCATCTTTAAAATAAGTAAAAGCTGTCATAATTATTCCTCTGGAGCCGATGCATTATTTGGATCTAAGTTATGTTCAGTACCGTCACTATCAATTAATTTAGCTACTGTTTGTTCAGCATTGGTTAATTTTTTATCTAGATCACGACTAATTTTTACGCCTTCTTGAAATTCTTTTAAAGCATCTTCTAATGGAACGTTACCATTTTCAAGATTAGTCACGATTTTTTCTAACTCATTCAATTGTTCTTCAAAATTATTTTTCTTCGTTGGCATTTTTTTCTTCCTTTACTTCTACAACTTTTGCCGCAACTTGACCATCTTTAAAGTGAAGATTTAAAGAATCATTTTTATTAACTTGTTTAACGGAACTAATTGTCTTTCCATCACGATCAGTAGTATAAACAAATCCTCGCTCTAATGTTTTTAGTGGACTATAATCATCCAGTTGTTGAACAATCTGCGCGAAAATATTCCTTTTGTCTTTTAAATAATGTTGCATATTATCAGATAAGCGCTTGGCCAAAAAGAGTCTTTGTTGCTTCATTTGATTAATTTGCTTATCTGGATTTACCGCAAATAATCTTTGGTTTAACAAGCGATAATCTTGCTTTGAATGATCTAACTTATTTTGCATACTATTTTGCAAACGCTGCTTTAAACGATCAACTGTTTCTATTTGCTGATCATAAAGTCGTGTAGGTTCTCGCATAATAATAGAATTTTGAATTCGATTAAGTCGATCACGCTTTTGACGAATAATAGTTTGCATACTAGAAAATAGACGACTCTGTAATTGGTGAATCCCAGCTAATTCATCCATTAAATTAGGAGTAGCATATTCTGCTGCAGCAGTTGGTGTAGCAGCGCGCGCATCGGCCACCAAATCACATAATGTAGTATCTGTTTCATGCCCTACTGAAGAAATAACTGGCATTTGCATATTATAAACTTGCCGCACTACTTCTTCTTCGTTAAATGGCCATAGATCCTCAAGAGATCCACCCCCACGTCCGATAATCATTACATCGTATTTATCTCCTTCAGCAGCAATTTGCCGCATTGCTCTTACTAAAGATTCTGCTGCAGTATCACCTTGAACTTGAGCTGGAAACAAATCAATTTCAGCATGTGGGAAACGCCGATTAGCAGTTACCATTATATCGTGAATTACGGCTCCAGATGCACTTGTAACGACAGCAATTCTATCTGGAAAACGAGGTATTTTCTTTTTATGTTCTGGGTTAAATAATCCTTCTTTAGCCAATTTGACCTGAAGTTGCTTTAATTGTTCATACAAAGCACCTAAGCCTGCAGGCTCCATATTTTCTGCATAAAACTGATAAGATCCTTGCGGACCATATACACTTACATAACCAGTAACATAAACCTTCATTCCCTCTTCAGGTTTGAATTTAACTTTATCAAAATAGGAACGGAACATTACTACATTAATTTTTGATTTTTCATCTTTTAATGAAAAATACTGGTGCGAATTACGCCGATAACGAAAATTAGATAATTCCCCTTGCAAAAATACCTTGTGCAAGTACGGATCATTTTTAAATTTTTGCGTAATATAATAATTTAAATCTGTAACCGTTAAATATTTATTCTCGGCCATTTTGTCTCCTAGTTAATTTAACTACTGCTTCCATTAAAAATTGTACTGTAAGAGGACCAACACCGCCAGGGACCGGAGTAATATAACTAGCTTTTTTCTTTACATTTTCAAAATCAACGTCACCAACTAACTTGCCGTTAACATGATTCATACCCACATCAACAACTACTACACCATCTTTTACCATATCTTCTGTCACCAAAAATGCTTGCCCAGTTGCTGAAACAATAATATCTGCATTTCTAGTCAACTCAGCCAAATTTTCAGTCTCAGAATGAGCAATTGTTACAGTGGCATTTTGTTCAAGCATCAGTGCAGCAACGGGTTTACCAACAATATTACTGCGACCAATAACCACTACATTTTTACCTTTTAATAGAATTTTATAATACTTAAGTAATGCAATGATGCCTTCAGCAGTAGCCGGCTCAATAAAATGATTTTCCATCCAAATGCGACCAATATTTGAAGGGGTTAAACCATCAACGTCTTTATTAGGATCAATTCTTTCAAGCAATTCATCTGCATCGATTTGTTCAGGAGCTGGAAGCTGTACCATTACACCATTAATATCAGGATCTTCATTTAACTTATCGATTAAATTCAAGGCAACTTCTTGCTTAGTATCAGCAGGAAGTTGATAAATATCCTGAATAATCCCCATTTTTTCTGCACGTCTTTTTTTAGTACGTACATAAATTTTGCTTGCAGGATCATCACCAATATTTATTACGCAAAAATGTGGCGTTATCCCCTCTTCTTTTAAATCCTTAACTTTTTCTTTAAGTTTTTCTCCTAACAAGTTTGCAACAAATTTACCATCCAAAATTTTTCCCATTAAATTCTCCTTTTTTATTAAAAAAATAGCCGGCAATATGCCGGCTATTAATCGTTAGTCAACCACTCTAGAATAAATTCTAGAATTTGGTAGCTTGAGAGCTTTTGCTGGCAAGAACACCAACTTACTTAGATGATCATCCAAGTATTTTTAATCTGCGGGTTGTCTGCAGATTTTTTGAACTGTCATTTTCACGACAAAAATATTTTCACTACTACTAAATTTGCAGAAGAGAAAATATATTAAAGCTCTATCAGTCTTTAATTAAAAACAAAGATTGATGAGTATTTCTGTTAAACAAAGTTTGCTAACATACCATTAATAAATGGCTTTTCCTTTGGCTCAGCAAATTCGTCACATAAATTCAAAGCTTCATTAACTGCTGCTTTAGGTTCAATTTCATCACTATTTTTAATTTCAAAAAGTGCAATTTCCATAATAGCAACAATAGTTTGACTTACACGTTCAAGACGCCAGCCTTTCTTTAAATGACTAGTTAGTTCAGACTGTAAATCTTCACGATTTTCAAGTACGCCTTCAATCAGTTTCTTAGAATAAGCAGAAAGCTGGTTTAAATTAAGTGTTGCAACGACTTTTGCTTCAACCTCTTCAGCATTTAGATCTGGCTCTTGATTAGCCAAATATACTGCTTGCATAGCAACTTTGCGACTTTCGTGTTGGTTCATTATTTCTCTACTTCATCCTCCGGAAACAGCTCTGAGGTGTTTTCCTCAGTATCTTCTTCATCTTCTGGGAAAATTAAACCTACAACATGAATATTAATTGACTTAAGTTCAAGATCAGTCATTTGTAGTAATTGGGTCTTCAATTTCTTTTGAAGTTCAATCCCAACCTTAGGAACATTTACGCCACTTTCAAGAAAAACGTAAACATCAGCAATTAACTTATTGTCTTCATCGACTTTAACATTGACACCTTTACCATGATCTTCACGGCCAAGTACCCAATTTAGGCCAGACTTTAAGTTACCACGCATTCCTGCGACACCATCAACTTTTTCAGCAGCAATACCCAAAATAACTTCTAGAACACTTGGATCAATTTTAATTTGTTCGCTGTTTTCTTCACCACTTAAGAGAATCTTTGAACTATCTGCCATTTTGTTTACCTCAAAAAACTACTTATTTGCACGTGATACATATGTACCATCAGAAGTATTAATAGTTAATACGTCACCTTCATTAATAAAGAATGGTACGTTAACTACTAAACCAGTTTCCATAGTAGCTGGCTTACCACCACCTGATGAAGTATCACCCTTAATGTTAGGTTCGGTCTTAGCAACCTTCAAATCAACTGTATTAGGTAATTGGATACCCAAAGTTTCACCTTCGTGAGTAATTACACTAACAACCATGTTTTCAAGTAAGTAGTTAGCTTCATCACCAATTTGTTCATTTGGAATAGCCAATTGGTCATAAGTGCTAGTATCCATAAATACATAACTTGAACCATCATTGTACAAGTATTGCATTGACTTAGTTTGAATATCTGCAGTTTCAACCTTAGCAGTTGAACGGAAAGTATATTCTTGTACAGCACCTGTTCTCAAACTCTTAAGCTTTGAACGAACAAAAGCACTACCTTTACCTGGTTTTACGTGTTGGAATTCTACAATACGCCATAAATCGTTATTGTATTGAATAGTCAAACCATTCTTGAATTCGTTTACTGAAATCATTGTCATATTAAGTCCCTCATTTCTACTACTATATCTTACCAATCTTAAACAGATTTGGCTATAACTTCAGCCTATTAAAATGTTATCTATAAAGAAATTAATTCATCTTTGGGCAAAGTTGACAGAGTTTCTGGTGTTTCACCATTCACTAAAATATCGTCTTCAATTCTAACTCCGCCTTTATCTGGTAAATAAATCCCAGGTTCAACTGTATGAACCATATTGTTCACCAGTTTAGTAGTTCTGAATGGCAAAGCCGGTTGACATAATTCGTGAATTTCTAGACCGATTCCGTGACCAATTCCATGGCCAAAATATTCTCCATATCCTTGTTCAGTAATGTAATCACGTGCTGCTTTATCAACATCACGACCAGTATTGCCTACTACTGCAGCTTCGATGCCGCGACGTTGTGCTTCATGAACAATATTATAAATTTTATGCATTTCAGAATCGACTTCACCTAATGCAACAGTTCTGGTTATATCTGCAGCATAACCATGATAAAAACTACCAAAATCGATAACGATCATGTCGCCTTCTTCAATTTCTTTATCACTAGCAACACCATGAGCCCAAGCTGAACGTACTCCTGAAGCAATAATGGTTTCAAAATCTGGGCCATCGCCACCATTGACCTTAAACAAATAATCCAATTTCGCACCAACTGCTCGTTCTTTTACTCCTGGCTTAATCATTGGTAAGATTGCTTTAAAGCTTTCCATGGAAATATCGATTGCTCTGCGTAATGCAGCTATTTCAAGTTCATCTTTAACATTACGAACACGTTCAACTAATTCTTCAACCATTTCAAATTTAATATCAGGATTTAATTCCTTCAATTTTTCATATTCGCTAGCTGAAACAAATTCACCCTCTACTAAAACTTTCTTAACGTTCATTTTTTTAAGTGCTTTAGTTAGTTCTTCATAATCACTTGAACGTTTCATTACTACATTCAATTCACCGGGAGCCTGGGCCTTAATTTGTCCTGCAAATCGTGAATCTGATAAAAGAGTACGATCACCATTAGCATTTAAAATAAGCTGTGCTTCTTCACCAGTAAAGTTAGTTAAGTAACGATAATTTGCTTGATTAAAAATAATCATTGCATCAGCATCATGTTCTTTAACTAAAGAGGTAACTTGATCAATTCGATTATTAATTAAAGTAAGTAATTCTTGTCGTTCTTCCATGCCCTAGACCTTCTTCATATTAATTTTTAATTAATTATACTAAAATTATATAATTTAATACACAGAAAAGGCATGAAAAAAGGCGGGTGGCTCAATGCTACTCGCCTTATTCTTCTTATCTGAATTACTTAGCTTCTTCAGCTGGGTATACAGAAACTTGCTTCTTGTACTTGCCAAGACGTTCAAACTTAACAACGCCGTTAACAAGTGCAAATAAAGTGTCGTCTCCACCTTGACCTACGTTCTTGCCTGGGTGAATCTTAGTACCACGTTGACGGTAAATAATTGAACCTGCGTGGATTTCTTGACCGTCACCAGCCTTAGCGCCTAAACGACGACCAGCTGAGTTACGACCGTTGGCAGTAGAACCGCCCCCCTTGTGGTGGGCAAATAATTTCATACCTAAAATATTCATATTCATTTCACCTCTGAATTAAGCTTCAATCTTTTCAACTGTAACCTTAGTATAAGGTTGACGGTGACCATACTTGCTGTGTGAGTGCTTCTTAGGCTTGTACTTGAAAGTTACAACTTTCTTTTCCTTGCCTTGCTTTTCAACTTTAGCAGTTACCTTAGCACCATCTACTAATGGAGTACCAACCTTAACATCGTCACCATTAGCAACAAGGATAACTTCGTCAAAAGTTACTTCGCTACCTTCTGCAGCATCAAGCTTTTCTACAAATACGCTGTCGCCTTCTGCAACTTTGTATTGCTTACCACCGGTCTTAATAATTGCGTACATTTGTACACCTCCGAAAAAATACTTAGACTCGCCGAACTGGGGTGCTTCTTACTCAAGAAGTCTTCTAACCCTAGCCGTGCGGTTGCAGATGTGGAGGTCTCCACAAATACAACTCCTATATGATACAACGCTTTTCAATTGATATCAATAATTTTAAAAATTTAGTTTATATCCCCCATTGACCACCATGAACTTTAGCTACATTTTCAGTAATAATAAATGCATCTTGATCAATTGCATGAATTTTAGAAATCAATGGACCATAATCACGCGTATCAACCACGATTAACAACTGACGTTTATCTTCATCGCTATAGCCACCAACAACATTATAAATTGTTAATCCTTGATACTCGTCTTTTAACATATCCTGAATTTGTTCAAGATATTTATTTGACATAATACGTACTTGATACTTTTTATCAAAACCAGTCTCCGTGTAGCGCATCGTAATTGCCGTAACTACTTGTGACAAAGCTGCTAAAAGAAAAGCATTCCAACCATCTACGAAAATATTCAAGAAAATTATAATCATGTCAATAATTGTAAGCGTGGTTGCTGGATTCAAATAAAAATACTTTTTTAAAATCATCGGTGGGATCGTTGTTCCACCACTTGATGCATTAACACGATAAAGAAGTGAAATACCAAATCCCATTAAAGCTCCACCATATATTACAGCTAGCAATTTATTGCTAGTTATTTCAAAACTAGGGGTAATCTCCATTAAGATTGGTAATAACAAACTACCTGCTGCCACATTTTTGGTTACTTTTTTACCTAAAAAAATTGCGGCTAATATCAGCATTAAACCATTAACAATAAAAACAGTTATTGAGCGGTTAACTCCCCAAACAGCATCAATCAAAATTGAAATACCGGTAGATCCTCCAGCAGCAATATTGATTGGTCCATAAAAGAAATTAATTGCTATTGCTATAATTTCAAGTCCCGCTAAAAATACTAGCCCTTTTATCCAGGAACGTTGTTTAATGTTTTTCATCAGTAAGCGTCCTTTCTTTTAGTTAGTAATTCTATTTTAACGAAAAAATATATCTCGCCACAACAAATTAAAATAATATTAATAAATTATTTAATTTCTTCCTGTTTATATTCAATTGATTGAGTACCCTCATATGCCGGTAAGCCATTTTCAGCTCTGTAAAGTGCCCGTTCAAATGAACGATATCCTTTAGATGAAGAAACCGCAAATTTTACTCCATATTTAGAAGCAAATTCTTGAATATTCCAAGTTGCGTCATGAGCAGCATATGCCGTCATCAAAATCACAATATCAAGTTCTTTGATTTGTCTTTCCATGACCTTCTTTTTACCTTCAAAGGCATCGATCGGAATAGGAATACCATTATATCTAGTGACTATCCCCTCTAAAATCCCTTCATTTTGGTTGTCACCAATAGCAATCCCAACTCTTTGATAGTGAAGATTCATATCAAGTTTAGTAAATTCTTCTTGCTTACTATCCTTACTTTTATCTTTCTTTTTATAGGATAAATCTGATTGTTTGGGAGGATCAACTTGATAAATCCAGCGAATTTGAACCGCATCACTAGGATTTTTCTTAATTCGTACATCACCTGTATACCAGGCCAAATCCACAATAGAACCATCCTCAAGATGAATATTTTCACCTTGATAATAACTAGAATCGACCGGAATAGTAATATCTTTGCCGCGAATACGTAGTTTTTCACCTTTAATATTACGAGTAATTGCTAGTTGTCCTGCTTTACCTTGAACAACAGCATAACGAAATTCTTCAATTGGATCATAATCACGTGTTCTTAACTTACGATAACCTACTACTCTTAGTACTTCAGCTTCATAATTAGGATTATTTTGGGTTTCAATTGCTTCAACAATATCACCACTCTTTAAATTAAGTGAGTGAATTTGCGATTCTTTTATTCGGTAAACAATTTGTCCATTATCATTAATCAAATTACAACCAGAAAGAGCACGAATAACTGTATAACGTCTACCTTTTCGATAATCTCTTTTAGGCTGTTCTTTCGGCTTCATTGCTTCTTCAAAAATTTTTTTATTCACCGCATCTTTAGTTGTCTTAGATTTTTGAATCGCTTGATCTAATCTGCCCAAAACACTTCCATAACGTTTACCAACACCAGGTACAAAAGTTAGTTTATGTAATGCTTCAAGAGATTTCTTTTTAGCAGTATCATCACCAGGAGTTTCAATTAATTCAGTTAAGCCTAATAAAAGTTGCTTAAATTGCTTTAAGTCAGCATTTCTTTGTGCAATCGATTGTGTATTGACTATTTTCTTAGGCTTAGAAGGAATATTTTTAGGCTTTTGCTCTACCTCTCCACCTTCTGCCATTGAAATGATTGCTTTAATTGCATTCAAACTGTTGGCTAAACTCTTATCATCTGCGTCAGTTTTATTCAAAATCACTTTAATATTACTTCGATAGTCGTACATATTTTCACCACTTTTATTTTTTACTGAAATATTATATTACTTACTTTTTATAATTTAAATAAGTAATTGCGTTAATGATATCAAGTGATTATAATTTTATTAAAATTATAATTTTTAAGGAGGAACACTCATGGCTAAAACTCGTCCTGAAGACTTAGATTGGAATAACTTAGGTTTTAAATATCATGATTTACCTTTCCGCTGGGTTGATAAATTTCAAGATGGTAAATGGCAAGGCGGACAATTAACTTCAGATTCTACCATCACATTCAATGAAGCTGCTGAAGAATTACATTACGGACAAGAGATTTTCGAAGGTTTAAAAGCTTATCGCAGAAAAGATGGCGGTATTAACTTATTCAGACCTGATCAAAATGCCAAAAGAATGACGAAATCAGCTGAGCGTCTTTTAATGGAGCCTTATCCAGAAGACAAATTTATTGAAGCAGTCAAACAAGTTGTTTTGGCCAATCAAGAATTTGTACCTCCATATGGATCTGGCGGTACACTTTATCTCAGACCATTTATGATGGGAACTCAATCTATTGTTGGTGTTGCTCCATCAGAAACTTACGAATTTAGAATTTATGCTACTCCTGTTGGTGCTTATGTTAAAGGGCTTAACCCAATGCCTTATGTAATTAGTGACTATGATCGTGCCGCACCTTATGGTACAGGTCAAGCTAAAACAGCAGGCAATTATGCCAGCAGTTTAATGCCTTCACTCCTAGCTAAAAAAGCTGGCTTTGCAGATGCATTATATTTAGATCCTAAAGAACATAAATATATTGATGAATTCGGTGGTGCAAATTTCTTTGGCATTACTAAAGATGGTCAATTCCAAACACCAAAATCAGATTCAATCTTACCTTCAATTACTAAACACTCTATTTTAAAAATTGCTGCTGATCTTGGCCTTGATCCTATTGAGACTAAAATTCCAATTGATAACATTGATCAATTTGCAGAAGCCGGTGCAATGGGAACAGCTGCCGTTATCTCACCTGTTGGTTCACTTACTTACCAAGATAAAAAATATAGTTTCGGTAATGAAAAAGAAGCTGGTCCAATCACCCAAAAATTATATGATACTTTAACAGGTATTCAATTTGGTGATTTAGAAGATAAATATAACTGGACAATTAAATTAAGTTAATAAACAAAAAAAGTGACCTTTTGCATAGCAGAGGATCACTTCTTTTTTGTCTAGGCTCTCCATTCTCCGCCTTGACCGTATGAATGCTTGCCCAATTCATTAATAATTACGTGGATGTGTTCCTTTGGAGCCCCAGTATTCTTGTGAACCGCTTCAGTAACATCCTTCATCAAGTTAGTAATTTGTTCGTCTGAACGACCTTTGATTAATTCAATATGTACAAATGGCATAATTACCAACTCACAATCTTTATAATTTTTTCTTCAATTATAACAAAATTGCAGCTGTAGATTGAACTCATCTTTAATATTTTCGCTTACCATGCTGATAAACTTGCTTATCAACTTGCTCAACAGCCGTTACATCAGTTAGTGGATTATTCTTTAATACTAAAAAATCTGCATATTTTCCAACTTCAAGCGATCCATAATTTCGATCAATTTTTAATAATTCAGCAGATCCTAATCCTGCAGCACGTAAGGCTTGGTAATTGCTTGTACCAGCTCTAGTTAATTCTTTTAATTCTTTAGCAGTATCTTCTAATGGATTCATAAATGTGCCTGCATCGGTTCCTAACGCTAATTTAACACCTGCTTTAATTGCTTTACCAACATGTTCATAAAATGCCTCTACATGCTGACACATCTTCTGATATGAAAAATCGGTCATTTTTCCTTTACCATATTCCACAATTTGATGTCCAGCAATTAACGTTGGTGATAAAAATGTACCTTGTTTTTTCATTAATTCAATATCTTCATCACTTACATAAAAACCATGCTCAACAGAATCTACTCCGGCAACAACAGCATAATGAATTTCCATTTTTCCTTCTGCATGTGCACATACAGTCATGTGCTTAGAATGTGCCTCTTTAACTGCCATTTGCATTTCTTCCAAGGAAAGTTCCGTATCATCTATTTAATCACCTTGTGACATAACACCACCTATCGCCATTAATTTAATATTTTCAGGGCCTTTTTTAAACTGCTCACGCACTGCTTTTCTCACATCATCTGGTGAATTAACCAAGTGAGCAACATTTAACTTATTATCTTCCAATGGCTGATCAGCATGGCCACCTAATATAGAGATTGGCATCCCAGCCGGTTCAATTTCAGGTCCTTCAAAAGGATATGCATCCCTCATTTTATTTAGCTTAACATCAACATCAAAAGCTACACCACAGCTTCTAATATATGTAACGCCCCCACGTAATCCACTTTTTAAATCTTTTAAGGCCTTATAAGTAACCAAAGTTTCAGTCTCAGGATAATGTTCTTTGGCTGCATTAACCAACCCTACATGTGTATGAGCATTAATCAATCCAGACATTACATATTGACCATGCAAGTCAACATTTTTATCTTCCTTCGGGTTTGTCCCTGTTCCCACTTGGAGTAACTTACCCGTTTCTTCGTCAACTACGAACCATGCCTTATGTAGCAATTCATCTTTTGTCCCTACAAACAAATTACAATTCTTAAAAACTGTTTTACTCATTCTTCTATTCTCCTATTTGGTTACATATGTATTTCTAAAATTAAAGTTCCCACTAGTGAATCCTAAATTATGAACATTTTTCTAACCATCCATGCTTGTCCATCATGATATAAAGGTGTCAGCGGCTGTTGCGCATCTAATACTTCTTCTGCTTTTACCAAACTCTCTAATCGTTTATTGGGATTCATTTCTTCATTCGATTCTCTTAAGTATTGATCAAATTTGGATCATTATAACTAGTCGTCAATCCTGTAAAGCCAATATCATAATTTCCATTCAACATATTACTTACACGAGTAGTTTTAGGCATTGATTTAACATTAATTACCATTTTTTAGTAAATGTACTCTCTAATTGACTTTGAACATATTCCATTACTTTTTTAGAAACAACATCGTCATCACCAGCTAAAGTAAACTCCACTTTTGATTTACCCAATTCTTTTAATGCCAGATTTAATAATTTTCTTGCTTGCGCTTTATCATAATTTGTATATTTACTAGTCGCATTAGTTTGTGCAAAGTATTTATTAAAATTTTTACCATCTACAGTTTCTTGCGGACCTGTAAAAGTTGTTGCTGGAGTATTAGCTCCGCCAACTGTTGACGCTAAAACCTTTCTATTTAAGGCCATTGAAATTGCACGTCGCAAGTTAACATTAGCCAAATCCTTATTTTTAGTGAGACTATAAGTCAAATATTCTGTTCTATCTAATTTGAATACACGATATCCTTCTTGATGTTTTAACTCTTTTGAAGCTTGTGTATCTAAAAATGCACCGTCTAAGTTTCCTGATTGGTAAAGATTATAGTCAGTAGACGGAGTTTTTTGAACACTATAATTAATAGTGTTTAATTTGACATTCTGTTTATCCCAATAATAATTATTTTTCTTTAACTTCCAATTTAAATTAGATCCAGTCCAACCGCTATTAACAAATGGGCCATTATATACTACATATTTTGAAGCTGTACCATATTTTTTCCCATATCTTTTTGCTACTTTTTCATTTACCGGGGTTCAATTTGATGCTGTCATCGTTTTAAAATATGGTACCGGATGCGTAAGATGAACTACTAAAGTATGTCTATCTTTAGCCTTAACTCCTAAATTATGAGGTGAAGTTTTACCAGCCACTACTTCATTAGCATTTTTAACTGCTTGGTAGATATTTTGTTGTTGCGATTGTGTTCGTGGATCTAACGTTCTTTGTAATGCATAAACGAAATCATTAGCAGTAACTTGATCTCCATTACTCCATCTTGCATTCTTTCTGAAAGTAAATGTCCAGGTTTTGCCGTCTTTACTTGCTACTGATTTAGTTGCCACACCTGGTTTTACTTTTCCATCACTATCTAAGCGATTTAAACCTTCAAAAACATTATCGGCTTGCTCACCACTTGTCGTATCAACCATTTTAGTTTGATCAAGTGTTTGAATTTCTGACGTTGTCATCCAAGATAAGGACCTATCATATTTTTGATTCCCTGATGAATTATTTGAACAGGTAGACAAAACCGCTGTTACACTTGTAGTAACCAAACTACTTTCCAACAATTTTAACCACTTTTTCATATAACATCCTCATTTCTATTCTCCCTTAGCTTGAATAAACAAAAAACGCCCTACTAGGTTAAATTAACCTAATAGGGCGTTTTGACGCGGTACCACCTATTTATTCATCAGCAATTGATACTGATCTCATGCACGTGCGGCTCATCATATAGACAAGCGATACGTCGCCGCTGTATAGGGCGGGCCCTGAAAAGACTAAATATCGTCTCTTCAGCTCAAAGGTGATTTTTGCATAAGATCTCATTATCTTTTTTCCACCACACCAAAGACTCTCTGAAAACTTAATCTTAAGTTACTTTCCTTATCAAAGCTAAATTATTCTTTATCAAAAATAATATTGTCACAATTTAATAATGTGTCAATACTTTTTCAATAATAAAAGAACTACTTCCATTAAAATTACTCAAAAACTTCAGCTGCAGCAATAACTTCAAGTACTGATTCATCTACTTTATCCCTGCCATACGCATCAAAAAAACGATTTCGATACTTATTGGTTTTTAAATTAAACCACAAAGTCCAGGCCCCCCAGAACAGATCTATGTGCCTATCACCGACACCACTGCCACCAACATCAATAAAACCCGAGAAATTCCAATTTTTGAGAATAATATTAGGTAAACAATAATCACCATGAAGCAGGACTTTATCTCGTAAAGCATTTTTTCCTGACATTAAAATGTCATAGGCTTCTTTAGCTGAACTGTATCCAAAACTAGGAAACTGCGATTGATCATAATTCCCCGTATGATAATTCTTTTCAGCTGTAGCAAGATAGTTTATTGTTTTATCCATAACTGGACAGTCAGTATAATCTGTTTCATGCAATTTTCTTAATTCACATGCAATCGTATCACATAAACGTTCAGGGTTTTTAAGATACTTTGGATACACGCAATCTTCTCCGCCAACGGCAGCCGTCAAGAGCCAATCATAATCATTAGAAAGATAATTCAACACTTCTGCGCTAAGGCCTTTTGAATAAAAATATTCTGTCATTTGGGCTTCTTTTTCAAGTTTTCCAATTGCCGAACGCTTTAAATAATAGCCATTGTCCTTATCAATAAAATAAACCCTTGCTTCAGGAGAAGAAGAACTATCATAAATTTTCGCTCCAGAAATAAAGCGATAAATGTCTAACGGAATATTTTCTGGAACTTTAGTTAATATTGTTTTCTGCATTTTTTACCCTAAAAAGCTCCACCGCCGCTTCCGCCGCCAAAGCCGCCAGATGAACCTCCAGAAAAGCCGCCTGAACCACCTGAAATAGGCGAAGAACCAGCTAAAACGCCACTAGTGAAACTACGTTCAAAACTTTTTTCGAAACTATCGCTATTAGTATATAAGGGTGCATAGATAAATACTGAACTGCCTAATTCTGCAGCATCAAATTCCATCTTAAGATGTTCAATAACCTTCTTAGATAAGCCAAAAGCAACGGCATATGGTAAGATATCTTCCCATAAAATTATGTCGCCGACATCCTTCATCTTAAAATTACCAATATCATTAAGCATTTTCTTAAACCCATGTACTTTATTTGTTTCTAAAGCACCCTCCTGGTTATAAATACCTACTCTTGTATTACTGATAACTGTAGCGATAATGGCTAAAACAAGCACAACAAACGATATCCATATCAATGAGCTTAACAAACGTGGCATTGTATCAGACAAAAATAAGTTAATAACACCAGTAATTCCACTGATTGCGATAATTAAAATTAAAGTGCCTACACTTTTATCTTTATACTTCTTAGCCGCCTTATCAAAGAAGCGATTTTCTACCAAAGCATAGTGATTATTACTCCATTTATCAAACTTTTTACCTAAGCGCTTAGAAGTATAATTTCTTAATTCCTTAGTAATAAATGATCTACCATCACCCACATTTTTAAATAGAAATTCAAGTAACTCATCATTTAGAATACTATCATCAACTAAATTAATTCGATACTCGCTCTTTTTTAAATGCTTACTCTTATACTCTTCAATCTCGATTTGATGTTTACCAGCTAATTGCAGTAAATACGCAGTAAAAGCCTTGGCATCAGGTTTAGCATTACGATCAAGAACTTGAGCCACTATTGGACTAACATCAGGAATTTCATAATTGTGAGCTAAATCCCGAATCTTCTTTGGTTTGACACCTTTGGGTTTGACTAAAATGGCTTTGATTAGCGCAAATAATCCACTAATCAATGAGATTACAAATAACCCCCAATTAATATACGTTTTTCTTTGTCTTCTTTTATTAGCCTCAATAGCTAATTTAGCCTCTTGCTTTTCAATAGCTTTCTTTTTATTTTTATTAACAAAATTCATATTAGCAGAAGTTACAGATGGACTGAAAATAGAGTGGACTTCAATCCCCATATCTCCTGGTACATTGTTAGCAGTCATGATAATTTTACCTTGATTAGGTAAAACTTTAGTTTGACCATTTAATGGACCATGGGCCCATGCTTTTAAATCTGGAACTTTTCCTGGGAAAAGTACAGTTACTTTAGCATAATCAATATCTGTATCCCAGCCATTACCAATAATCTTAAAATTTAATTCGGCTGTATCTTTATAATTAGTGATAGCACTCAAAATTCTGTATGAATACTCTATTTTAACTTTATCATCTTCATTAATTCGATGAAAAACTTTAAAACGATATGATTTTCCTTCTTGAGTAAGTTGATAAGTATTATTTTGACCACTATTTGACAAAGAAATATTTTTATTATTGACCTTAACTTGAATATCGCTTAAGTTCTGGTTTTTATTTAGATTTTGTTTATAAAAAACTCCGTGCGCATCACTGGCAAAATCATATTCAATCGTGCGTTGCATTGATAATGAACCATCACGATTTACCTTAGCAATAACATCCATATTGTTAATGCTATAATCTACATCTGCACTAACTTTTTGAGTAAAAACTGTTAGAAAACTCAATACACTTAATATTACAATTAAGTTTAAATATTTTCTTTTCATTTTTCTGTCCTCAATTATTTAAAAAATCATCGATTAATCCTAACGCTTCTTTCTTATGCTCTCCTTTAAATTCATGTCCTGCTCGTTTAATAATATGCAACCGAGAATGCTTAAATTTTTTATTTGCTTTTTCGGAATACGTTTCCGGCACAATAATATCATCTGAACCGTGAAGTATTAAGACTGGGCCATTATATTTAGTAGCAGTTTTTAACAAATTATATTTAAATAACTTTTCAAAGTAAGTTTTTCCAACAGTAAAGCCAAATAAATTCAGAGTATCTGGCACCTTTTTAATTGATTTAAATGCAGCTTGCGTATAATCAGTGATTGAAAATGCCGGATAAAGTAAAATTAGTGATTTAACTTCTTTAGGATATTTTGATGCAAGCATTGCAGACACTGCTCCACCTTGACTCTCACCTAATAAGGATACTTGCTTTGGATTTACATCTGTTCTATCTTTGATCGCTTCTAAAACAGTTTTTAAGTTTTGTTCTTCTGTAAAAATTGACATGTTCAACTGTTCTACACCTGTACTGCGTCCATTTTTAGCGCCACCAGGATAGTCGAAGACATATGCTACATAGCCTTGTCCTGCTAGATTTTTAGCATAATCAACCAAATCATGGTAATTACCTGCTAATCCGTGTGACAAAATAACAGCTTTTTTCTTACCAGCTAGATCTTTTGGTACATATATTCGACCATAAATATTCACCCCATCTTTATAAACATTCCAATCGTGTTCTACAACTTGATATTTTGCTTTAATTTGCTTTATTTTCTTATTTTTTTGTTCAACTTTAATTGGTTTATCTTTAGACTCAGACGCAGAATTATTCATCATGCATCCCGTTAAAGTCATAGCTAGACTAACCAAAAAAATATATAAAAATCTTTTTTTCAAAATTTAATTCACCTTTTTAAGTAATCACCTAAGCGTTTCTTAGGTTAGTTATAATTATACAAAAAGTGCGAGCAAATTCTCAAAAAAGAATTTACTCGCACTTTTAACTTTATAATCTTTATTTTTTAAAAGTTAGCTGCTTTTACATACAAGCCCTTACCAATACGGTAATATGATTTACCATTAATATTAAACTTTGAACCATAAGTCTTGATTGGTGTACCTTTTCTTAAAACTCTCCAGTTAGCACGTCTACCTGAATGGTTATAAATGTAAGCATTATGTTTCATTACTCGAGAATTTCCCAGGACATTGCTTGCCATTACGTAACGATCATCACCAACTTTAAGAGCTGTCTTACCATTATCCAAAGTTACAGTTGAACCATAGTATTTAATACCATAGTAAGCTGCGTAATAGCCACTTTGACGTTCACCCTTCTTATTGTAAATGTATGCCTTCTTCATAACATAACCTGAAGTTTCTGGTTCAGATGGTGTAGCAGCTGATGAAGAATTATTATTTGTTGTAGTGTTATTAGTTGAAGCTGAATTAGAATTGCTTGATGAAGGTGCTTGGGAAATAGCACCATTATTTGTAGTAACATCTCCATCAATTGATAATGGAAGAACTGCTACATTACCATCAACACTTAATCCACGCCAGTTATCAGTAAATTGCCAAATTGAAACACCTTCCATAGATGGGAAATAATTAAAATTAGGATTATCAATTCTACCTGAAATAGCGTATGAGGCTACCCACAAAGAATTAGGGTACTTAGCAATTACGCTATTAGTATCAATTTGATTTTGTAAAACTGATGAACTTGCGTAAAGAAGTGGCTTATAACCTGCCGCCTTAATTTGGTCCATAAAAGCAATGATAGCTTGAGCAGTAGGAGTCTTACCACCATAAATATTATTACCTTGACCGGTTTCGTAGTCACAAGCAATATATGATCCCTTAGGAAGACCAAATGCTTGAGCAGCCTTAATTGCATAATTTGCTTCTGCAACAGCAGCACTTGTATTAGAACTGAATGTTGCAAAGTGATATGCCATTGGCATCATATTATTAGAAAGAGCAGTTGAAATTTGACTTGATGCTTTAGGGTTTCGGTATGATGTTCCTTCACTTACCTTAACAATAGCAAATTGTGAACCAGCTTGTGCATGACTTGATAAATCAGCACTTTGGTAACTTGCTACATCGACACCAAGAGCACGTGCTACAACTGATGTAGTTGCTGCCTTAACGGTAACTTGCGGCATATTTACTTGGGTTAATGCTACACCAGCAGTACCAAGTGCAGTTGCGCATGCTAATTTAATAACCAATTTCTTTGTTGTAGTCAATCTTCTTTTCCTCCGCTATGTGAAATTCACTTGTTATTCACATTTGTTTATCTTCATATACGAAATCAAATTTAGAATAATATCGTTTTAAGTATTAGTCAACCAATTACACTCTAATGTAAGAAGAGATTAATATTTGTCACAATTTTGTATTGTACAATTTGTAAGATAATATAGAAAATTGAGAAAAATTATCATTAAATTAATATTTACGGCAAAACAAATAATTAATTCAAAAAAATTCAAATTTTTTCAAAAATATACTTGCTTTTTAAAAATCTATCCCCTATAATAGTTTATGTTCTGTTGAGGACATACAAACATACACGATGGTCTGGTAGCTCAGCTGGATAGAGCAACAGTCTTCTAAACTGTGGGTCGTGGGTTCGAATCTCACCCGGATCACTAGAATAGCAACGCTTGAGGGCGTTGCTTTTTTTGTGCTTACATGTAATTACAAAAATGATTCTTATCACAAACTGTAAATTAGGCATCCTTTTTGTTATAATACCTCAAAATAAAACAGAGGGAGAGAGTGGAATGCAAAAGTCACGTTCGTGGTCGAACATTTTATTAAAAACACTAGTATCGTTCATCGGGGTCGCTATTTTATCACTAGGAACTACTTTTTTAAGAGGTGGAAACGTCGGCCTTGATCCATTTACTGCCGTTAACACTGGTATTTCTAATCATTTAGGAATTGGATTAGGCGTATATCAGTTATCAGTTAACTTAGTAATTTTTATATTTATTATTTGGCTTGATCGTAAGCAAATAGGTATCGGTACCATTTTAAATATGGTATTAGTCGGTTTTGAAATTCAATGGTTCACTACACTCTATCATCAATTATTTGGTTATCGGACCAGCTTTTTGATTGTAGCAGCCGATACACTTATTGGTTTACTTTTATTTACTCTAGGTGCTTCCCTTTATATGGCACCAGATCTTGGAGCGGCTCCTTATGATGCGATTGCCCCTATCATTAGTAGCAGAACCAAACTATCTTATAAAGTTGCAAGAATTATTCAAGATATTTTGTTCATGGTAGCCGGTTTTATAGCCGGTGGTCCAGTTGGTTTCGGTACGATCATCGTTGCCTTCTTCACTGGGCCACTTATCTCTTGGTGGAATGATCACCTTTCCGATCCAATGGTTAAAACCATTAATGAAGCAACTCTTCCACGTGAAGAAAAGCAGCATAATGCAGTTACTGCTCTGCTATCACATATCGGTAAAAGAACTTATCATACTGTAGTACATGCCTTTAACACAACAGAAGCACTTCAAGGTAATCTTAAAAATGCAAAAACTTCAGATTTAAAAACACAACTCAAAATTGTTCGTCGTAATATGACTAATTCTAAAGAAATGTATGATTCATTCGTTGAACAATATAATCTGATTGAAAACGAATTAAAGAAACGAACTTCCGGTAATCACAAGAAAAATCGATAAATAAAAAGCCCCGTAATTAGGTCATCCTAATCTCGGGGCTTTATCATTGTTTATGTTTTTTATTTTGTCAAAAAGTCACCAACAAGCTTTAATACTTTTGGCCTATTTTTACCAGTAAACAAGTGACCTTCTCCTTCAATCAAATGTAATTCACTCTTTGGCAAAAGTGTATGGAACTTTCTTGAAGCATCTGGAGATGATTACTAGTATTAAAAATTACACTTTATAATACACCAAATTAACTTCGGGATCAGTTTAGCAATAATCAAGTAATATATCTATTTCATTATAATTGAATTGTTTTATTGCCTTCGCCTATATATAACTTTCATCTTGAGGTATTTTAGTACGCTTCCTATTTCTGAAGTATAATTAACCTATACTATTAGAAAAGAGAAAAAATATGAAACTTACAGATAAAATTAAACGAGTAGTAGCAGAATATCGCTCTGGTTGTAAAAAAAGTGATGACTCACGTGACAGCGATCTACCACACGATATCCCTGAAGTAGAACGCATTGATAACCTACCTTACGGCCCAGATGAAAAATGGCATACATTAGATGTTTACCTTCCTAAAAAAACAGATAAACCCTTCCCTGTAATTATTAATATCCACGGTGGTGGCTGGATCTATGGCACTAAAGAAACATATCAATATTATGGCATGAGTTTAGCTAAACGTGGCTTTGCCTTTATCAATCCTAATTACCGCCTAGCACCTGAAAATGCGGAATTTCCTGAAGAATTAGATGACGTTGATCTTTACATGCACTGGGTTGACGACCACGCTGAAGAATACCGTTTGGACAGAAATAATGTCTTTATCATTGGCGACAGTGCTGGTGGACAAATGGCTGAACAATATGTAACTATCTTGACTAATCCAGACTATGCCAAATTATTCCCATATAAGCCTCTTAATCTGAAATTTAGAGCTGCAGGACTTAACTGTGCTGCCTCATTCATTTTGACTCCCAATACTTTGCAAGGAATTAGCGGCTTATACTTCACCAAAGATGCAGTTAATAAGTATCATGAACAATTAGATGTTGAAAAATACATCAACCACAATTTCTTACCAACATTTTTAATTACCTCAAACAAGGACTTCTTGCACGACATACAATTTACCCTCTTCGGTTTTTTACTTGGTCGCGGTGTTCATGCTATCTGTAAGTCATATGGTGATTCAGACAACCCACGTGGTCATGTTTTCTTTGTCAATCAAAAAGACCGTATCGCTGACATTGCTAATGATGAAGAAATCGAATTCTTCAGAGAACATATGAGTAAATAAGGAAAGAATTATGATTAAATTTTATGGCTATAGTCGCTGCTCTACTTCAAGAAAAGCACGCAAATGGATGGATGAGCATAACATTAAATATGAATTTCAAGATTTAGTTGAAACTCCTCCTAAAAAAGAAGATTTAGTTAAATGGCTGAACAAATATCAAGATCGCGGATTGCGTTATTTCTTTAATACAAGCGGTCAACATTATCGCCAGCAAAAATTAAAAGATCAAATCCCCACTATGACAATTGATGAAGCAGCTGAATTAATGTCACAAGATGGCAAACTGATCAAAAGACCACTTGTCGTCGACGATAATCACTTAACCTGCGGATTTAAAGAAGATATCTTTGAACAAACTTGGTTAGCATAAGAAAACGGACTCGAATACGAGTCCGTTTTTATTATCATCTATTATTCAAATAAATCTCACGATCAAAAATCTGTTGCATTTCTTCATTAAAATTGTGTGCAATAAAAACAATTGTCGCATCTGTTTTAACTAGTTTTTTCAAAATTTTCATTGTTGCAGCTTGATCAATCGCACTTGTTCCCTCGTCAATTAAGATTAATTTGCTTTGATGAACCTTACTTCTAGCAAGAACAATCTTCTGACGCTGGCCTCCTGAAATATTAAGTTGATTTAAATCAATTTTCGTCTCAATCCCATTAGGAAATTTCGTTATATCACTCACCAGCTGTACTTCTTCCACTGTTTGGTTAACCAACCGCTTTAACTTCTCATTAAACATCGTTATATTTTCCGCAATCGTAGCAGGGAAAAGCACAGGAGTCTGTGGTAAATACCCTATTTCGGCTAAATCGGGTTGGATAAGTTTGCCATTTGAATCAAAATATTGAATCTTACCACTTGTTGCCGTTTCTTCTCCTAAAATCAGCTTAAACAAAGTACTCTTTCCTGTTCCACTATCACCTGTAAGCAGAATTTTTTCACCAGCATTGACCTGAATATCAGGAAAGGCAACTTCTTCACCATTCTCAAATTTAATTGCTAAATTTTTAGTTGAAAAAGCAACCGGTTGCTTAAAATTATGATCTCTTTCATTATTAATCTTTTTTCTGGCTTGCAGGATCTTTTCTCGTAATTCCTTAGTTGCTTTCATTCGTCCACCATAATTAGCGATTCCTTGAAGTGAAACAAACATAGCTGAACTAAAGTTACCAATACTGGCAATTAAACCAAAAGCAGCCCAATTATTAACTACTAAAAAACCCGTCAATAAGAAAATCAATGCATCCCCAACTGAATAGGCCAATTGATTTAAATAATCTAGCTTTTGATCCACCTTTTGTTTTTGGATATTGGCATTTTCTAATCGTCCTGAATCTTTAGCAATTACTTTAAATAATTTTTCCCCAGCCAAATATCTACGTAATTCTGACAAACCAATAAGCCAATCACCCAGTGTTTTCAAATACTTCTTATTAGCATCAGATACCAAATTAGTAGTTTTTCTTAACTGCTTGTCTATTAATTTGGGTAAACATATTTGGACTGCTGCCAAGACTACACAAGCTACCAATAAACTCCATTGAAATGTAAAGAGCATCAACGCCACACTAAATACACTAACTAACATCCCTGCAATATAACGAAACGAATTTAAATAATCATTATGAAGTAAGGTTAAATCGTTAGTCATTCTACTTTGTACATTACCTGTATGGTGACTCTTACCATCTTCAAAGTAATGATCTGTTATCTCTTGTCTAATTAAGTGTAAATAATTTTGAATATGCTTTTGCCACATGATCCCAGCAATATTATAGGAAAGATATAAAATCACATAACAAATTACTTGCAGGCTAGTCCAAAATATAAACATCTGTAAATTATGACCACGTACTGCATTAAATTGCAAAGTTAAAAAGTAAGCTACCCCTATTTCAAATCCTGCACCTATCATTTGCAATAAAAGAGCCACACTAAAATGCCAAGGATTTAATTTAAATAATTCTTTCCAACTCATTATTTGCCCTCCAAGTAAATTTTACGATCGAATAATGCTTTTTGCTCTTTAGTCAAATTATGAGCAATCATCAAAATAGTTCTATCCGTCTGCACTAAATTTTGCAAAATCCTTGTTGTCGCTGCTTGATCAATTGCACTAGTAGCTTCATCTAAATACAAAATCGGTTTTTTATGGATCAGCGCCCGCATTAAAACAACCTTCTGTCGTTGCCCCCCTGAAAGAAGATCATGTTTCACTTCAATCTCAGTAGCCAATCCATCTTTAAAGCGTTTTTCATCTTTGGCAAAAATATTATTTCTAACTACGTCTTTAACCTGATCTTTTAATTGGGCATTAAACATCGTAATATTTTCCAAAATAGTCGCATCAAACATAGTTAAATCCTGCGCTAAATAGCCAATTTGATTCAAATCTGGATGAATAATTTTTCCCGTTTTATCTTTATATAGCACTTCACCAGTTATTGGTTGAATTTGGCCCAGCATTGTTTTTAATAAAGTAGACTTACCAGTGCCACTATCGCCTGTAAGTAATACTTTTTCGCCGCGCTTAATTACAAAATTAGGATAAGTAATTTTTTCTCCATGCTCATATTGAATTGCTAAATTTTTCACTTCGACCCTATCAATTTCAGCAATTGAATCAAATTTTTCATCAGCATTAAGTTTTTGTAATTCGGCCAGATGATTTCTTAAAGTACTCGTTGATTTAAGCTGAGCATACTTGGTTACACAACTATTCACGCTATAAAAAATTCCATTAGCAAAATAGCCAGCAGTTAAAATTGCCCCCAAGCTTACTTGATGATTGAAAAACAAAACTCCTGCAAGCACCGGTACGCCAACTCGACCCATAACATCAAAAATGGCTGCAACCATTTCAACATAAATTAATGTCTTATCACGCTGAAATTCACTTTGTTCAAGCTGACGACTTGATTCGCTAATTTTCTTTTTCAAGATATTTTTATTCTTATATCTTCTAAGTTCTTCAAGACCATTGAACCAATTTTCAATTAAGTTTAAAAATTGAGCATTCTTTTCAGAAACTTTCTCAGTAGCTCTATTTGTATATTTTTCTAACAATTTTGGAACAACAATAGCCAAAAAAGTAATTAAAAGACTATATGCCACAAGTAACCAATGAAAGGTAAATAAAGTACCAATTGTAAAAAAGACATAAATTAAATCACACGCAAAATAAAAATAAATATCATAGTAACTTGATTGAATAGTTTGTAAATCATTACCCAAATGATTTTCCATTTCAGCTACTTGGGCAGGCTTTTGATAATAATGTCTAACCATATTTTGGCGAACTTGATGGAATAAATTTTGCGTTTGTTTGGTATTTTGCACGCTGGCAATATTAAAACTTGAATTACAAATCTGTCCAATTATGAATTGACCCGCGATTATTTCAATAAATAAAATAAATTTTCCTTGTGAAATTGCATCAAGTTCTGGACTAGTTAAGTAAGTATAAAGCGTAGTTGCAGCCTGTGTAAGCGTGATTAAAAACAGTACTAAAAATGCACGCTGATAGTTTGTTTTGAGATAATCTTTTAAACCCATTATTTTCCTCATTATTCTCTGTATGACAAATTGACGAATAGTTTTACATCCCTAAACTTGATTTGTCGCAAAGAAAAAGCACTGTCCATTCGCATTCGAATTAACAGTGCAACAAATAAAGGTCGATTTTAATAAAAAATCGCCTTAGATTCGTTTACTGCTAATACTGATTGCGAAAAAATGGGTACACCAAATAAGGTGCAAAAGTTTACTTTTTTCTGCTTAACAAATCAAGTATTAGAGATTCAATAAACGAATCATATGGCAATTTCCTCTTATTTCTATAATTTAATTAAAACTATATCATGTTTTTTTATTTTACAAGACTTTTTTATTTATCTTCGTCTAAATATTTTTGTAAAACTCTAAATACGCCATTCTCAGTATTTGCCGGTGCAACAAACTTAGCATGTTTCTTTACCTTATCCATTCCATTAGCCATTGCATATGAATATTTAGCAAAATCAAGCATTGGAATATCATTACCGCCGTCGCCAAAGGCAATCAAATCATCACCACTCATCCCCATCTTCTTCAGTAGACGTTCAAGACCACTTCCCTTACTTACACCCTTTACATTAACATCAATAGCAAAAGTGGCGGAAGCAAAGGCAGAAATCTGATTAATGTGCTTTTTATTAAATGCTTTTTCAATCTCCGGTGCTTTTGAACTATCCATATTAAAAGTAATTTGGTAAATATCACTTTTTGGCATGTCATTCCAATCATCAACGACTGCACTATTACCAGCAAAGTAAGCTAAGAAGTCACGTTCATCTTTATCAATTTCGCTGTGCAAATATGCAATATCTTTTTCAAAAACCATCGTTGCCATCTTGCCATATTTAGCTTGAACTTCTGTAATAAAATCTAAAACATCTTGTCTAGCTAACGGATAACTGGCTGCTTCTTTACCTTTAATAATCAAACGGGAACCATTTAAAGTTACAAAATCCATTCTATCTGCAAAACCTGCAAAGTCTTGTTTTAGTCGTACATATGGTCTACCCGAAGCAACAATAAAATGAACTCCTCTTTTTTCAAATTCAGTTAAAAGCTGATCAAATTGTTCATGATTAAATTGCTTTCTATCATCTAAAAATGTACCGTCCATATCTACAGCAACTGCCTTAAATGGTAATGTCATTCTCTTCACCTCATAAAAATATTTACTAAATAATCTTATCATTTATTATCAGCTAATAAAGTTGAAAATTTTGTTAGATTAGTATTAAGATTGATTTAATGAAATATATACCCAAAAATCTACAGAAAGGATACTAATATTATTATGAAACCAGAAAATTTAAAGAAATTATTACATAATCGAAATAAAATTAAACATGAAAATTCGTATATTAAAGAAGATAAATTAAATCTAACCTATGTAAAAATAAATGATTTAAAAAATACCAAAAAAGCCACAGCCTTTAATATGGTTCGAAATAAAGCAATTGATAATCAATTAAATAAATATTTACATCCTAATTCCATTCACATTCGTTTGAAGCCATATTTTGAAGATAAAACTTTAATACACTGGATTGGTATTTTAGGAGACGTGACATTACCAAATAGCACTAACTTAAATGGCTCATTATTAATTGACAAAATATCTTGTTATCCAAATATAGAAATATTAGATTATCATGCATGGTTAAATATTGATCATATTAAATATATTGGTCATCAAAAACAACAATTGGCTATCGGTGATTACATTGAAAGATTTAGTTTAGTTAAACAATACGGTCAAGGTAAGTATGGTCTAGACGCAACTTTTATTAAAAAGGCCGGTATTTTCATTGGTACTAACAAACCAGAAACCCTAGTCAGCAGTTATGATCGCCAAGATTCTTGGGTAGTTGAGTTAAATAATAACAACTTAACTAAAAAGAATTATGAAAATAACTATCTAACTAAAAATATTAAAGATTTTGCGACTACTGGTGCGCATGTTGATGCTAGATTTCAACCAAGTCGTTACAAGAAATTTCAACAACGACTTGAAGAATTACAACAAGGTAAATCAGAAGATGTATTACCTTTAATTGATAAAACTAAAAAAGCATATGTAGCAACTGTCGTACGTAGTCATGCTGTGGAAATTCCTTCTATTTCACACAAAATGCCACAATTAGAAGTTAAAAATGTAATGGTTAAAGATAGCAATAGATTAATCTTCGCTAAATATTATTTGCCTTATGTAATTGATATTAAAGTACTAGGTGAGTTAAAAGCGGGAGATATTATTCAATTTACTAGTGAAGCTACTCCATCTAATACTGGAACTTTCAGTAAAGTTACTGACTTCAAACTATTAACTAAACATGATTTTACACCGCTTCCATCCAACCCCAATGCCTTTCTTGGCTATATAATGTGGCGCCACCCTGAAGAAGGTGAATCCAGTTATATTGCTAATTACCAAAACTGGGCTCTTGTAAATCAGGTTCATACCGAAGAAATTTTAAACGAAATAAATTCTGCTCGTCCTACCACTAATCTTTCAGAACTAGAATTAGCTAATAGTTTAAATATCGATAAAAAATGGGTAGAAAACGCTAGAAAACAAGGATTAATCAAGCCAATCACCGATACTGGTTTAACCAGAAGATACAATACTACTAATTGGAATATATTACGCCAAGTAATCGGTGCACAAGATAGATCAGCGGTAGAGCACTTAAAACAAATTATCTCTGTATATACGACTGAAGATCTAATTAAAAAAACCGGTGTTGATCGTAGTGAAGTTGAAACCAGATTAAAACAAGAAGAACTCTTCCCGCTTAATGGGTTACACTATTCTATTAATCTTTATGGACCAAAAGTTCTAGATTTATTTAAAGCGCGTAAAAGAGTACGCAACCTTCTTCCTAATAAGACTAATGTTGTCACTAAACGCGAAATTCCAGTTAATAAAAAAATGGTCATTCCTGAAAAAAGCACTAAAGAAATTGAAAAAACAACAGATTATGAAACTAAACCAGTGGCTCAATTATCAGAAAAACCACAAAATATTTCAGATAAAAAAGAAAAAACGGTTCAACCAAAGGAAAATATCGCAACAACTGATTCAATTAAATCGATTACCCAGATTCTAATTACTACTTTTGATGAAACCAATTATGAATATGTGACAGATAATCCTAGAGGCGAAATTACCAAAATTATGAATTTTGCAGAAAAGGCTACTATTAATAAAATGTTGTCAGTTAAGAACATATCTACTGGTGAAGAAGAATTTATTTCTGTTAAATCGATTATGAAAATCAAGCAAAAATAACCGTACATACTAAAACAGATACTCCTAAATCTTAGAAGCATCTGTTTTTTAGTTCATTTGATAAATTTTAGTTCCATAAGGCTTTACGATCACCTTATTTTCCTCAAATTCGTCACTAAGCATTTCTTTCATCTTTTGTTTAAGTAATATAGATTGTTGCTCATGACTAAAGTTCTGCACAAAAAGATACTTTTCATCATCATTTTCACGAACTTGTAGCGAAATTTTAGTTGTTTCTTTCTTAATTGGTAAATTAGGCAATAAATCAAGTTCTTTTACAATCTGACCGTATATGGCGCTTAAAAAATCAGTATCTGTTCGACAAGCAATGTAATATCCTTTTCCTTCACCACATTTGTGAGCAGTTAATGCCGGCGTACCTGAATAAAAATCTGTTGTGTACTTCGCTAATACTTTGGCATCATGTTTAAAAATCGTCTCACAAAAATCATATGCTTGATACCTATGTCCAGCAAATTCAATACTATTACTTTGCTTAGGATATAAGCTATCAGTTTCTAATGGCTCAATTCCATAAATACTCTGCAACTGCTTAGGCCACTCATTCATATAGGCCAAACCATTTTCATCAACAACCCCGGAAATATAGGTACCTACAACATAGCCACATTTTTTAACAAATGATTCTAACTTATCCATATATTCTTTAGTCATCAAAAAATGCATTGGATCAATCAACAATTTATATTGAGTAAAATTATCATTGGGACTAACAAAGTCTACTGGAATATCATTTTGGTAAAAATATTGATATTGACTTTGAATTGTCTGCCAAATTTTCTTATCTTTGCTATACCCTTCTGCATCTTCTAATGCCCAAATATTATTATAGTCATAAACTATACCAACTTTAGCTTTAGTATAGCTAGTTGAATAAATCGATTCTAGCTTTTCTAAATCATGTCCTACATCTTTCACATCATGAAAAACGCGAGTTTTTTCTGGATGACGATGTTCGATTACGGCACCATGAAACATTTCAGCTGAGCCGCGAGAAGCACGTAATTGGAAATACAAAACTGAATCTGAGCTGTGTGCAATATCTTGCAAACTCGCAAGTTGATGCATCCCTGGACGTTTAGCCCGATCAATATCGGCCCAGTTAACGCGTGATGGCGTATTTTCCATAATCATAAAATTTTGATGTTTTAAACTTCTAAAGAAATCGTGAATCAAACCCACATTTTGACCCAACTTTTCAGTTGATTGAAAATCATTACCCCATAATGGATACGAATCCCACGAAATTACATCCAAATGTTTAGCCATTTCTTGATAGTTATATCCGGTAAATGGATCCATCAAAGGATTGCCTGCCATCATATTAGTAGTAACAGGAATTTCCGACGTAATTTTTCGTAATGGTTCTACTTCATTATCAATAAATGAAATGGCCTGATCACTGACAAATCTCTTCCAATCTAGATTCATTCCTTTGTTACCCATCTCTGAGAGAGGTGATGGTGCATGAATTTGATTCCAGTCACTAAATGTATGACTCCAAAAAGTATTCCACCAAGAATGATTAAGCCGTTCAAGAGTCCGATACTTCTTCTTAAGCCAGTCTCTAAAAGCCTGCTGACATAAGTCACAATAGCATTCACCAGAATATTCATTAGAAATATGCCACAAAATCAGACTAGGCCTTTTACCAAAATGTTCCGCTAACTTAGTATTTATCTCACGTACTTTTTTGCGATAAATTGGCGAAGTCAGACAATGATTATGTCGCCCGCCAAAACCACGTTTTTGATTATTGAAATCAGTTCGTAAAACTTCTGGATACTTTCTTGCTAGCCAAGCTGGTCTAGCTCCACTGGGTGTAGCCAGAATTACGTAACCATTCATCTTTTCAACTCGATCAAAAATATCATCTAGCCAAGCAAAATCATATTTTCCTTCTTCTGGTTCAAGTTTTGCCCAAGAAAAAATGCCAACTGTTACAGTATTAATTGCTGCATTTTTGAATAAAGCAAAATCTTCATTAATAATTTCTGGTTCACCTAACCATTGTTCCGGATTATAATCGCCACCATGTAAAAATACTTTACTTTTTAGTTCTCGTTTCATAATTTTTGTTACTTTATAGATCAACTTCTACTTTTTGTTGATTATCTTTCATAATTACGGCGTATTGATCACTACGATGAATTATTAAATCAAATTTTTCAATATTTTCTGTAGTTACTACAATCTTATCAGCCGACTTTTCAGAAGTTACCGTCGCTACTTTTTTACCATAATTATCAGTAATTATTGTCGATACTTTGCCATCTTGCATTTCAAATAAATGAATACTTGGGTGCTTAGTGTAATCATACATCGTCTGATCATCATGTTCGCCAGTCACAATAATTGAATTAGGTTTTACAAGTAATGGCAAAGTCTTTTCATTAAACTTTTGCTTGTACCAGCGTCCACCTTCATAACTTTCATTAGTTAGTAAACTAATCCATTTACCTTGACCTTGTGGGGCATAAAAACAAGCTTCTCCTTGGTCATTGAAAATTGGAGCAACCAACAGACTACCACCAAGCATATATTGCATATCAAGGTCTTCGCATCCCGGATCATCAGGGAATTCTAAAATCATTGGACGAAGAATTGGCGTACCATGTTTATGAGCTTCGTTAGACATTGCAAGAAGATACGGCAATAACCGTAATTTTAAATTGGTAAATTTCTTTGATACTTCTACAGCTTCATCACCATATAACCATGGAACTTTATAAGTAGTTGAACCATGATATCTTGAATGAGAACTTAGTAAACCAAATTGACTCCAGCGTTTATATAAGTCTGGTGTAGCACTTGCTTCAAACCCTGAAATATCATGCGACCAATAGCCAAAGCCACTCATACTAAAGGACAAGCCGCTTCTAAGAGTTTCCGCCATTGATGAGTAGTTCGAAGATGAGTCACCACCCCAATGGACTGGGTAACATTGACTACCTACAGTTGCACTTCTAGCAAAGACAAGAGCCTCTTTTTTTCCTTTAACTTCACTAATTGCATCAGTAACGATCTTGTTATACAAAAGTGTGTAGTAATTATGCATTTTCTTAGGATCTGAACCATCAAAGAATTTAACGCCTTCACTTGGAATTCGTTCACCAAAGTCCGTCTTAAAGACATCGACTCCTTGATGAAGCAGTTCTTTCAAATAGCCTTGATACCACTTAACTGCGTCAGGGTTAGTAAAGTCAACAATGGCCATACCAGCTTGCCACTTATCCCATTGCCATACATCCCCATTACTCTTCTTAATGAAGTAACCATTCTTCATCCCTTCTTCAAATAAACGAGATTTTTGGGCAATATACGGATTAATCCAGACACAAACTTTAATACCTTTATCATGGATCTTCTTCAAAAGACCTTCTGGATCTGGAAAGATATCTGGATCCCATACAAAGTCACACCATTGTGTTGGCTTCATCCAGCAACAGTCAAAGTGAAAGACAGATAATGGAATATGACGATCAAGCATACCATTAATAAAGCTCATAACTGTCTCTTCATCATATTTAGTAGTAAATGATGTAGTCAACCATAAACCAAAGCTCCATGCTGGAAGAAGTGGTGGACGACCTGTTAAGGCAGTGTAGTGATCTAATACTTCCTTGTTATCCATTCCACCAATAAATATATAATCAAGTTCTTGACCTGGAACAGAGAATTCTACGCGGTCAACTTGTTGAGAAGCAACTTCATAGGAGACCTTGGCAATTGAATTAACAAATATACCATATTTTCTGTTAGATAAGTACAATGGAATATTCTTGTAGGATTGGATTGTTTCTGTACCGCCATCTGCATTCCACATTTCAACTTCTTGACCATTTTTAACAAAATTGGAAAATCTTTCTCCTAACCCATAAATCTTTTCGTCTGGTTCAAGTACAAATGAATTTGAAATATGGGTGTGACCTTTAGGATCAAAAATTCTAGCAACCGAACGTGCCGGTATTTCAGCACGCATTTCATTTTTATAGAAATACGTAAATAAGATTTGATCACCTTTTTGAATTTCAAGACGTGTATTACCTGATTCAATAGTAAATTTTTCACTATCTTCAAAAATATTCGGCTTAAATTTGGAATCTACGTTTAAATCAAATTTAGGACCGTTATCAATGGCGCCTTTAAAATTAATAATCTTAGTGCGAATAATATTTTCTCTTGGTGAGGTAATCTCTAAGGTAAGCATCCCATCATCCAGCGTCATCCCCGGATTGGTAATCACTTTAAAAGGCACCCATAAAGTTAATTTATCATCTTTAATTTCACTATCGTAAATACTTTGACCATAATCGATTGCAAAGCCATCTCTCACTAGCCAATTTCCATTCAAATATTTCATTTTTTTATTCCTTATGCTCTAACAAATTTTCGTCATTACCATCTGAAGCAATCACTTGTTTGTACCAAGAAAAACTTGCTTTAGGGATACGCTTTAAACTACCATTTTCATTATCATTTTGATCAACATAAACAAAACCATAGCGTTTTGAATATCCATTTAACCAACTAAGTAAATCAGTAAATGACCAAGCACAATAACCTATTAAATCAACGCCATCAGTAATTGCTTCTTTCATTGCTTTTACGTGATCTTTCAGATAATTTATCCGGTATGTATCATTAATCTTGCCATCTTTAACAATATCAAGTGCACCTAAGCCATTTTCAGTAATCATAATTGGCAATTGATATTTTTCATAAATTTCACGTAAGGCAATTCGCATCCCTGTTGGGTCAATCTCCCAACCCCATTTAGTCTTATCAACATATTGATTTTCTACATTATTAAACATTGGCACTTCAGGATTTTGCGCTTTGTCTCCCTTAGGTTGCATCAAATATGGATCAACCTTATTAAACTTGCGCTCATCTTTTTGATCATCTACTTGTTTTTCAAGTCGATTCTGTTGAACTGTACCACCATGATAATAATTGATTCCTAAATAATCGGGATATGCTTCCGGATCTTCCAAGATTTTCTGATCTTCAGCAGTCACCTCTGGCATGATTCCTAAATCTGTCAATTGTTTCTTAGTAAAGAAGGGATATTTACCTCTACAATAAACATCAAGCCACCAATTATCGTTAAAATCTTGAGCATTTAAGGCTGCTAAAACATCATTAGGATCACAAGTCTTAGGATAGACCGGACCATAACCAAAACTAGGACCAATTAATCCATCCGGCACCATTTGATGAAAATCTTTTACTACTAAAGCATTGGCAATATTTACATGATGATTTGCCAAAAACATAGCCTTAATATCATGTTTCTTAGGTGGATGTGTCCCCCAACGATAACCCATTGATGTAAACACATTTTGTTCATTGATAGTTACCCAATATTTAACTTCATCGCCAAATTCACGATATAAAACTTGCGCATATTTTCTAAATGCTTTAATAGTCTCACGAGATTCCCAGCCCTGATACTTTTCTTGTAAATTTAAAGGCAGATCCCAGTGATACATAGTTAAAACCGGTTCAATATTATGATCACGTAAGTCCTTAATTAAATTATGATAAAATTCAATTCCTTTAGGATTTACTTTACCTTTGCCATCCGGAATGATTCGACTCCAAGCTACAGAAAAGCGATAAGCTTTAAGTCCCATCTTAGCCATCAATTCAACGTCTTCTTTATAGTGATGATAGTGATCAATTGCTACATCACCGTTAGTATCTTTATATGTATTACCTTTTTCATGAGTATATTTATCCCAAATAGAAGGGCCTTTGCCATCCTCATTAGCTGCACCCTCTATTTGATAAGCTGCAGAGCTTGCGCCCCAAAGAAAATCTTTAGGGAAATTATCTAACTTTTTATAAAACATGATTACTTCCTATATATGCCCAATAGGCACCATAAAGACTTGCATCATTGAAAAAGCGACAAGATTGAATTTCAGCTTGAAAATCTGTCCAATTAGGAATTTGATTCAATTTTTCTTTAATAATTGGAATCAATTCACTGTTTTGACTAATATTACCGCCAATTAAAATTTTTTGCGGATTTAGTGTACATGCGAGATTAAATATACAGATTGCTACATAAGTTGCCCATTTTTCTACAACAGCTTTTACTTTTGGATCATCTAATTCTGACATTATTTGATAGTTTTCAACCAAACCATCAGGAATGCCTCGCATTCTAGAATATTCACTAATTAAAGCAGAAGTAGAAGCTAATTCATGTGCACTCTTAAATCCATGACCAGTGTAGTCTGTAATCATCATGCCGAATTCACCAGCTGAAAAGCTAGTTCCACGGAACAACTTATTGTTAATGAAGATTCCTCCACCAACACCATTTCCTAGAGTAATTACTGCAAAATCGCTCACATCTTGAGCATTTCCATTCAATTTTTCTGCAATCGCAGCACAATTGGAGTTGTTTTCAATAAAAATTTCAATCCGATCATCAATATATTGATGTAAATCTTGATTAATATTATGACCATCTAAAAATCTTAAGGAGCCTGCTCGAATAGCTATTTTTTTATCTACATTAATAAAGCCAGGAAAACTGATACTAATTGCTTTAATTTTTGTATTATTTTCAGTAACTAAATTTGCTATTGATTTATAAAATGATTGAGCTGATTCTCTTGGAACTTGATATTTTCCTTTTTCAGTTAAGTTTCCTTCGTCATCAAAAAAACCATATCGAACAAATTTCTGACCTACATCAATGGTTAAAATTGCCATTTTGCATATCTCCTTGAAGTTAGTTAATTTACTTTACATACTTAGCACATTTACAGAATACATTATTTTGTGAGTTGTGTAAACACTTTCATCCCAAAAATTCTGTATAATGCTTTTTAGAAAGGCTGGTTATTCATATGTTTATTAACAAACATACCATGCGTCTTAATAACGAACGCTCTGTCATTCGACATGTAATTAACTATGGGCCGATTTCTCGTAGTAAAATTGCCCGTGACTTATCAATCAATAAAGTTACCATTTCTAGCATATTAGAAGAATTACTTGAAAAACAATATGTGGTAGAAATTGGTGAGGGACATAGCACTAAAAATGGTGGGCGGAAACCTCAACTTATCGAATTCAACAAAAATTTTGGCTTTTTTATCAATATCGAAATTGGTAAGGAATATCTCAATATAATGGCCACTTATGCTAATGGACAAGTTAATCGTTTTGAGGAAATCTCTATAGCAAATTTGACTAACGAAAAGATTCAATTACTTTTAAAGAAAAAAATTAATAATTTTTCTATTAAAGACACAGTTCATGAACTTTTAGGGATTTCGATAGCTGTACATAAAAAAGTGTTCGATAATAAATACGTCTCTGCTATTTCTGACAATACGGACCTAGTTACTTATTTAAAAGACGAATATAAGGTTCCCGTAATTATCCTAAATAATGCCAACGCTGCAGCAATTTTTCAGCGTGATTTTTCATCCAATAATGAAATCAAAAATTTAATTTCTATAACGATTAATGAAACAATTAGTGCCGGTGTTATTATTGATGAGAACTTGTATTTAGGAAATAAAGATGCTGCAGGTAGTATTGAAAACATGCAGTTTTTAATACAAACTGATGAAGGTGTTAAAGCCTTTAATCCTATTGATTATTGCTCTCAGGAAGCAATTTTACGTGAAGTGGCTAAGTACGATGGATTGAATAATTTGACATTACAACAAGTAGCTAAACTTTATGTTAAGGGAAATAAAGAAGTAGTTGCAGCAATCACTCGCTTTGTTGATAGTATAGTTTTAGTTTTAAACAATATTATTGCAAGCTACTCTCCTCAGATTATTTATTTAGATTCAACGTTAATAGAGAATTTACCCATGCTTTTAATTCAAATTAAAAGTAAATTACCTATTCTGGAAGCTACACAAACTCAATTACAAATTGCTAGACAAACTAAATTTGCTCCGCTTTTAGGAGGATATTCATTGCTGGTTAGAAAAATTTTTGACCTAGGCGCTAAGCGCTTGCGGCTTATACCTTAAGCCACAGCGCTTTTTATTTTTCTCAAAAAACAGTTGACAATATTAAGTAAAGGGCTTACATTCTAGTTAGTTAATTAAGTTTACATACTTTGAATAAGCAATATTATTAGTTTTTATGGAGGATTACCTCATGCAAAATAGTAAGCTCATGAATTGGACGAGGCAAAAGTTAATGCCTGCCTTAGGAAAAATGGGCGAAAACAAATATATGGTTGTTTTAAGAGATGGGATGATTATTTCAGTTCCATTTACTATCTTCGGTTCTATCTTTATGATCATTGCCAACTTGCCTGTGCCAGGTTGGTCAAATATCATTAAGCCTTATCTTCCAGTATTAAATGCGCCAATTAATATGTCTACTGGTTTGATTGGTTTAATTATTGCACTTGGTATTTCATATACTTTAGCCCGTGAAAATAAGATTGATCGTCTATCTGCATCAGTAATTGGTGCTATTGCTTTTATTATTTGCGAATTGAACAATAAAATGGTCCTTGATCCTACAAACTTAGGAGCTTCAAGTATGTTCACTGCTATCGTTGTTTCACTTATCGGTGGCGAAATTTATAACTGGTTTATTAAGCATAAAATTGTTATTAAGTTACCGGATTCAGTTCCACCTGCAGTAGCTAGTTCATTTGTCTCATTAATTCCTGCATTAGCAATTTTAGGTGGCGCTTGGGTTATTAGATGTCTGCTTCATTTAGATATCAATGCCTTTATTACCTGGATCTTCTCACCTCTTACTGCTACTCTGGGTAGTTTCTGGGGAATGGAACTGTTTACTTTCTTCACACTTTTTGCTTGGACTATTGGTATCCATGGTAATAATACTGTTGGTATTGTAGCTGGTCCTGTTTATGGTAATTTTTTAATGGACAATATGCATAAAGCTATGAACGGTGGCGTACCCACTCACATTTGTGCTGATGGTTTCTTAACTTTTGGTATGGCAATGGGTGGTACCGGTGCTGTTCTCGGATTAGTAATTTGTATGTTATTTGCCAAAAGTAAGCGTTATAAACAATTAGCTCACTTAGGTTTCGTTCCATGTATTTTCCAAATTTCTGAGCCTATTATGTTTGGTGTCCCTGTTGTATTAAATCCTACCCTTGCAATTCCATTTATTACTATTCCTTTGGTATTACAAGCAATCTCTTATTTCTTATTTAAATTCCATATCTTACATATGATCATTGCCAGTGTTCCTTGGACTACTCCAACTTTACTTAATGGTTTCTTGATTACTGGTGGTGATTGGAAAGCCGTTGTATGGCAAGCTATCTGTGTATTAATCGCAGTTGCAGGTTACTGGCCATTCTTCAAAATTTTGGATAAAAAAGCTTTAGCAGTTGAACAAGGCGAAACTGCTCCCGAAGAATAATTACCTTCCAGACGCTCAAAATAATTAATTCTCTCCCCCAAGGCGTCTGGAGCATCATAATAAAAAAGACGAGCGCTATCGCTTCGTCTTTTTTCTATACTTTGATTCATAAAATAATTTTAAATATCTAAAATCTTTTTCTTCTTAGCTTGAAATTCTTCTTCTGTCAAAATGCCTTGATCAACCAACTCTTTTAATTTCTTAATCTGCTCTACTTGCTTATCAAGTTCACCCTTACCTTGCGCTAACTTGGATAAAGTCCTAAGATCATCAGCCAAAATAGCGGCAGATATTTTATTAATTGAATTAAAATCGATCTGTTCATTATCTACGACAAGTATAATTTCGTCATAAACTATTTGATGTCTCAAAAGCACACTCTTAATTCGATCTAGCAAGATCGTTTTTACAATTAAATCTGATCGTTTCTTACTAATAACGATCAGTCGCTGATTAGTACAAACAAGCAGGCTGGCCTCACTCTGATCATTAATCCCGGTTGCCGTATATTTGATCATTTCTGATGAATCTGCTAACAATTTAACTAGTGGTGCTAAATCTTTATCACTAAACCAAATATCAAAAACATCCGCATCGATTAATTGTTGTTTCAAATTAGCCGGCAAAGTCAACTTCTCTATCTTGGCAATCGATTGTTGACTACGTTGTTGCGACAAGAAAGACTGATTAGCCTCTCTTTGTTTTTTACTAAATAAATCAAAAAGTCCCATAATTTTTCCTTCAAAAATAATATTAACTATTTACATTATGGACTATTTGAAATGTAATGTCTCATGAAATGTAAGCATTATCAAATGTGATTTTGCTATAATAATAAAAAATAATTACTTTAGGGAGAAGAAATGAGAATACTAAACATAATTGGAATCAGCATCTATCTTGTAATCGCCCTTGTTCTAGCAGTCAAACGTTTTCGCCTTAATCAAGATTTTCGTAATCACAAAATAAAAAAAGACGACTATGATCGTTTAGCTAGACGTACTTCTATTGAATTAATCATTGTCGTAGTGCTTGTAATGTTATTTGTATATACTCCGTTTAAAATTTTTTTCTTTTAAACGAAAAGTCACCAATAATGGTGACTTTTTACTATAATTCACTTTTTTGACTATCTTCGATAAACTCCTTCATCACCTTATCATCCTTAATCAAAATCTTAAGCAGCCGATTATTACCATTAGTTGGGACTGCCCCTGCCTCGTATAATGCAACAGTTGATGAACTCCAGCCTAAAACTTTAGCAAATTTACGTTGACTCAAATGCCATTTTTTACGTAAGGCTTTCATTTGTTCTGGCGAGACAACATCGTAAATTTTACGAAATTTCTCCAACGCTAATTTAACAGCTTGATCATCTAACTCTAAATCAGGTATTACTTCATGTGTCCGATCGTCAAAACGTGCGGGAGCAGTGATTTCAATCTCGTGCCCGCGAATATCATAAGTATTTGTATAATCAGCAATGTATGACATATTTTCCTCCTCAATATAAGGCTTCATGAAAAGAAATAAACAAAATTTCCTGTCCTTTATTAATAAATTTAAACTTAATATAATATTTAATTCTAAAAGTAGTTTCATAGATCCAAACATATTCATTTGGAAAATCTCTATCTTTTTCACTTTTAACAAAATCTTTCATTGATAGATCATTAACAATGAGTTTTACCATCTCTTTAGTCACTGGACTTGCATGACTAGCTTTTCTTTTCACAAGCAAAAATTTATTTTCACTTACTAGCAATTTTAGCCATTTTAATGCAAAAATTGGCTCCATTCCTACGCCTCCATTTTACGCTTAAACGATATGATTTCATAGCACTTTACTGCCATCATGATTTATTACGCAAAAAATAAATTTTATTTTTAAATAGTATTACAGCTTTGTAAATTCTTAATTATTTCATTTTCTAAAAAAATTCCCACAAACCTTCTCATTTTGATTGGTTCTCACTTACTAAACAGGTAAACTAGATAGTAACAAATACTGCATAAGGAGAAAAAATATGAAATATAATCAATACGCCTACGTTGAAACTGACTTTGACAACCAAGTTAGAGAACTTATCGACATTAACTTTTTACCTAGAAACTACGAAGATTGGTCATTTAGCGACCTTTTAGCTAAATTGGTCAAAAACGCGATCGCTGAAGCAAAGACTGATGCTGCTAAAAGTGCTAAACTCAGCGAATTTGCCGTTTCTGATCACGAAACCTTAACTGATTTTCTTAAGCAAAAGCCAGAATCTATCGGTACCGCACAATTCTATAATGTTGCATTACAACTACTTGGCTACCATGTTCATTATGACTATGACTTTGCCGATCCAACTGGTTTTATGCAAAAAACAGCGCTGCCTTTTGTTCAAGATATTAACGATACCCATAAGTTGATCTCCGCTTTCTATCGTTTGCTCAATACCCGTACTAAAAACGGTCAAATTTTACTTGATGTGATGGCTGGTAAAGGTTACTTCACTCAATTCTGGGGTCAAAATCAATTCAAATTTTTCAATGGTAAATCTATCCCTGTCTTTGATACTTCAAAAGTAATCCGCGAAGTTGTTTATGTAGAAACCGACTTAGATACTGATCATGATGGAAAGAGCGACTTAATTCAAGTTACTGTTTTCCGTCCAGTTGAAACTAACAACGGTCTTAAGGTACCAGCACTTTATACTGCATCCCCATATTTCGGCGGAATCATCGCTAACGAAAAGCGTAATCACAGCGTCGATGAAAATCTATCTGATGCTACTGAATGGAATGATCCACAATACGTTCATTCTCCAATCGTTAAAGCAGAAAAGCCTGATGGCTCAAATCATCCAACTACTGAAGAAGCAGTTCACAAGTCTTCTTACCCATTGAACGAATATATGCTTGCTCGCGGTTTTGCTAGTGTCTTTGCCGGCGCAATCGGTACTCGCGGTAGTGACGGTGTCAGAATCACTGGTGCCCCTGAAGAAACCGAATCAGCAGCTGCTGTAATCGAATGGCTTCACGGCGACCGTATTGCCTACACTGACCGTACCAGAACTATGCAAACAAAAGCTGATTGGTGTAACGGCAACATCGGTATGACCGGCCGCTCATACTTGGGCACTTTGCAAATTGCTATCGCTACCACCGGTGTCAAGGGACTTAAGACTGTTGTCTCAGAAGCTGCAATTTCTTCATGGTACGACTACTATCGCGAACACGGTTTGGTCATCGCTCCAGAAGCATGTCAAGGTGAAGACTTGGATCTTCTTGCAGAAACTTGTGAATCTAACTTATGGGATGCTGGATCATACCTCAAGATCAAGCCAGAATACGACAAAATGCAAAAGCAGTTGCTAGAAAAAGAGGATCGGACAACTGGCCAATATTCTGATTTCTGGGAAGCTAGAAACTATCGTCATCACGCTGACGGTATCAAGTGTTCATGGATTTCCGTTCATGGTTTAAACGACTGGAACGTTAAACCAAAGAACGTTTACAAGATTTGGCAACTTGTTTCTAAGATGCCAATGAAGCATCACCTCTTCTTGCACCAAGGTCCACACTATAATATGAACAATTTTGTTTCTATCGACTTCACTGACTTGATGAACCTTTGGTTTGTCCACGAATTATTGGATGTTGAAAACAATGCTTACAACCAATGGCCAACTGTTATGATTCAAGACAACTTGCAAGCCGACAAGTGGCATGAAGAAAAAGATTGGAACGATAAATTAGGTCGTGAAAAGATCTACTTCCCTACCGATGATGATGAACTTTTGCAAGATGGTGATAGCCATGCCGAAAAGTCCTTCACTGATGTAGGTGGTATTGAATTTAAGAAGGCCGGTATTTCTGAAAGTGAATGGGAATACAAATTTATCAGCGGGGATGAAAAATGGGCTAAGCCAAGTTTGCGCTTTACTACTGATGAATTCATCCACCCTACTACTATTGTAGGCCGACCTGAAGTTAAAGTTAGAGTTAAAGGATCACTACCTAAGGGGCAAATCTCCGTTGCTTTAGTTGAACTTGGTGAAAGACAACGTTTGACTGCTACTCCTAAGTTCTTGATGCGTGGTGGTCAAGAATTAGGCTACAAGTTCGGTACTGATACACTTCAAGAATTTGTTCCTGATAAAAAGACTAAGGCTAAGTTGATTACTAAGGCACACATGAACTTGCAAAACTACAAGGATATGAAAAAGCCTGAGCATATTGATGCAGACAAGTTCTATGATCTTGATTTCTTACTTCAACCTACCTACTACACTATTCCATCCGGAAGCAAGTTAGCTTTGATCATTTACTCAACTGATGAAGGGATGACTAAGCGACCACTTGAAGAAGAAACTTACACTATTGATTTAGCTAATACTGAAATCAAGTTTTATGAAAAGTAAATTCTAAGTATACAAATAAGCCATTGAGATTAATTTTCTCAACGGCTTTTTTTATACTTTTTTCTACTTAAACAACTTCTTATACTCACCATAACCAGCTTCATTCAGCTGATCATATGGAATAAACTTCAATGCAGCAGAATTAATGCAGTAACGCAAGCCGCCACGATCAACAGGTCCATCGGTAAAAACGTGCCCTAAATGCGACTGCGCTTCTGGACTTACCACTTCGGTACGCTCCATGCCATGCGATTGGTCGCGGTGATACTGCAGCTTTTCAATTGGCTTGGTAAAACTAGGCCAGCCGCATCCCGCATCATACTTATCTTGGCTAGAAAACAACGGCTCACCAGACACCACATCAACGTAGATGCCTTTTTCATAAAAATTATCGTACTTGCCAGTAAATGGATATTCCGTGGCAGCGTTCTGGGTTACATCGTATTCTTCTTGGGTTAACTTCTTCAGTGCCTGTTTTTTCTTACTTTCATCTAAAACCATTTCATTTACCTCGTTTTACAAAAAACGGCAGAACTTAATCTGCCGCCTCCCTTTAAATATGTTCAGTTGTCTTTGGGAAGAAATTATCAATTTGCTTCTCATATATATCAAATATATACTTAGTCAAAAATTCATTAGCTGGATCATAAATCCTTACTTGTAGCATTTCATTCTTGCCATTCATGTGTACTTCTTTATTGGACACTTCTAAGAAAGGCTTAAATGCTGCAATCACATTTTGATAAGAACTATAGACATGGACATTATGCTCGATAATCTCGCCATTACGGGAATATCTTCGTGCATTAATTACGTATACTGTATTATCATTCATAGAAATTTCTCCTTTGATAATTTCTCCCTCACTATCTATTTTAATGCAAAATTCTCTATAATTTATTTCTTTTACATTAAAAAAGGTGTTAGACGTAAAAACATCTAACACTCTATTTTCTAAAATACTGAAGTTAAAATTGCACCAGCAACGATCAGTACTAAACCGATCACTGTATAAATGTAGCCCTTCTTAGTCTTCTTTTCATGTAAGAAAATAATACCACCAAGAGTTGAAATAACTACACAAAGTTGTGACATAACGAATGCCAAGTTAACACCATTCATTTGTACAGAAATGATGTATGAAAGTGCAGCAATCGCAAAGATTACACCGGCTGGAATAACTTGATAACTTTCTTTTTCCTTAAAGACTTTAAGTTGCTTAGAAGCAACGATGTAAACGAGAGTTGCGATCAACATACCGATTGTTTGACCTAGGAAAATCATTACTCCATCGCCTTTTAAAGCCTTTGGAATAGAACTTGAAGCAATGTAACCTAAGGTGGTCAAAAATAAAACAATCATAGTAGTAGTCTGATTCTTCTTACCACCTTCTGCGGTACCCTTATCGGTTAAAGAAGTAAATGCTACACCGATAATTAATGCCAGAATACCAAGGAAGCCAAACAATTTAGCTTGTGTACTTGCCCATTCGCCAAAAATTAAGACCCCAACAAGTGGTACACCGATCAGTTGTAAACCAGTTGAGATCGGCATGGTTTCTGAAACCCCAACCTTTGCGTAACTGTAATACTGACCACACTGACCAACTACCCATGAAGCACCGGCCACCATTGCAAGTAAGAATGATGTAGCGTTAAATTCCGGACGCTTAATCAAGAATACTACGATACCAAATAAAAATGCGCCTAATACTGACCCTACGATTTGGTGGTAAATATTACTCTTCTTGACCCCTGCAACGAATAGTGGCATAAGTCCCCATCCGATTGCGGGAATAAATAGAAATAAATAACTCATCAATTTTTCTCCCCTATTGTTTTGTAAAAGGTTACAAAAAGCATTCTAACAGTGAAAGCATTTTCAGCACAAACGAAAAATAAGGGAACGTACTAATGATTTGAGATGAAAAGAAAAAGGATCGAGTAATTATTACTTGACCCTTCATCTTCTGATTTAATTTTTCTTCTTACGGTCTAAAACAAGAACTGAAAGCAATCCTGCGACTGAAAGTGCAACTAAGCCAAACATTGAAGCTTTAGTTTCCTTTTAACCAGTCTGCGGTAAAGTATTTTCCTTTACTGTTTCAGGACTATTGGTAGATTTAACTGCGGAATTAGAACCTGTTACATTATTTACGTTTTCTGATTTAGGAGATTTGTTTGAGTTCCAGCGTTCGCTACGTGGAGTATTATTTGAAGTCTTGTTAACTTCCTTCTTTGGAGTATGGTTATGTTCGTCAGGTGACTTCAATTTCAAATCGTCATGTTCATCTGGTTTTTCTGGTGTAGTCTTATCATCCTTAGGAGTTGGAGTTTCCTTAGGTGTTTCATTGTCACCGCCCGGGTTACCTGGAACTTCATTGTTGTTACCAGGATTATTTGGTTGTTCTGAGCCTCCATCAGGAGTATTTCCACCATCGCTGGTGTTACCGCCATTACCTGGATTTGGTTCAGGTGTTGGAGTTGGGTTGACAGTATAAGTTACAACTGTTGTACCTAAATCTTCTGGATCCTTATCTGGATCAACAGTACGTGCAGAAACTGATTTAATATCAACATTGTCATAACCCACTTCAGTAGGTGTCTTAGAAATAACTTCTACTAAAGTTGTTTTAGTTGATGTCCAAGGAGTATATTTAATCACTTTTTTCGTTACTGCATCTACAATCGCCTTACGAGTAAAGGTGGTAGTCTGAACATACTTATGAGTGCCATCTGGTGAACCATTTACATCTTCATAAGTATGACCGTCTTTGGTACCACGGTAGATAATCGTTCTTTTAAAGGTCTTTTCAAGATCCTTTTGGTCAATATTAAACTTCGGATTCACATAAGTGATATCTTCTTGTTCGTGGAAGTAGTAAACATCCACGTGGCCACCGGATTGAGTTGGGTCACCGTCTTTAGCATCTACCTGTGCGCCATCCTTGTTATTAGTCTTTTGTTCTAATGAGCTTTCCTTTACATACCCATACTTAGTTAAATCAGGTGAGCCTTGTTCTGGATAGTCAGTATGTTCACCAGTTGGAACCCATGATGCCTTATCATCTCGAGTAGCAATAATTGGTTGGCCATTAGTATCTTTCTTGATCTCTGGTTTACCGTTACTATCAAGCTTAGCAAAACCTTTTGCATCAGTTTGAATTGCTGCAAAGCCTAAAAACATACCCTTAAATGCATCATAAAGAGGCACACGAACATAATCGATAGTTTGCGTAATGTCAGGAACATTAGCAGTAATACCGTACTTCTTTAATTCATCTGTAATCTTTTCACCAGTTTCAGCATCCCGATATGAAATAGTACGTACTTGACTGACAGTTTCGGCCTTCACGTCTTCTTTAGGTGTCTTATCAGTTGAAGGGGTGATTGCATGCCTCAAGTAAACGTATTGATCTTGAACGTCCTTAGTTAAGGTTTGCTTACCGAGTAAATCGCCTTTGGCATTATCAGATAAACCAACTAAAACATATCCAGCCTTTTCGTAGTCTGCTGGGCTCCATAACTTCTGCGTAGCATCTGGAGTGTCGCCAATAAAGATACCTTTACCTTCACCAACGTTAGGAACTAAATGATCGGTAAGTTCATAACCGTCAGTTGGAGTATAAGTGTTTTTATCTTCTACACCATTAACATCAATGTAGTGAATATTATATTGAGCTTTTTGTTTGTAAACAAGATAAATATCATTATAAGTCTTAGCAGCATCAACATTTGCAACTTTAGGAGCAAAGTTATCCGTTAATTGAGTTCCCTCTGGATCATCATAGTTAGCACGTTCAATTTCCCAAACGCCAGGAACCTTACCTTCATCCTTGTTAAATCTATCCTTTTGGATTTTATCAAAGTTATCAGTTCCAACAGCTTTCCAAGTTGGCTTGAAGTCAGCTGGTAATTCACTGTAAGTACCATCTGCATTCTTAATAACTTCTTGCTTAGTAACTTGATCAATATAAGCAGTACGTTCAAAGTTAACAGTTTGAGTATCAGGATTCTTCAATACTTCATACTTGCTATTGCCTTCGTCAGCCACATAGTGAATGTTACGGCTTACAGAAGTATTTTTAGTTGTAGGTTTTACGTCATGAACAAACTTGATAGTGTAGCGCTTATGAATCAAGTTATCAGCATTATCCCCACCAGTTGCACTCTTCCAAACACCATCTTTGTTATAGATTAAATCAATTGAACTGTTGCCCTTCAAGTCGGTTTGAGAATCATCGTCATCGTTAGTAATTGAAACAAGCTTGTAACCTTTCGCTTCAATATCACTAATTACTTGACTTAAACTTTTAGTACCATTTGATGCATCGTAAACATTGTATTGATTACTATCATCGTTCTTTGTCGTTAATTCGTTAGTAGCAGAATAGTTGCTCCCACTTAAATCTTGAGGATCAATCTTTGAAATATCTTCAAATGAAAGATCTACAGGTTGGTTGTGGTAGTAAGTAATAGTAATTGGCTCTCCTTCATTATTAGGAAGATATGTCTTCTGATGGAAGTTACCATCTTTATCATAATAGTTATGATGATAGAACTTTCTATAGAGGTAATTGTAAGATTCACCATTTGTTGGAATTTTATTAGAAAGATTCTTGCCCGGTGATTTGGTTTGAGTTACATCAGGATCTGGAGTAACCCAATCAGTAATAGTTGGGTTTATCTGTCCATCAAAGATAATAATAGAATTCATATTACCTTTATTATCTGTCATCCCATCAGGAATACCAGAAGCTACATTATACGATCTTTGAACCGTTTCATAACTCACATAGTGATGACCATCTTTTTCTAAATTAAAGTTATTTACCACTGGATTATTTTTAGAACTGGTTACATTTGAATGACCTTCCTGGATCACATCTGGAGAAGCAACACTATCAGAACCGGTTAGACCATATTTTACATAATGAATAGTGCGTGAAGTTATTACCCAATATGGTTCATTATAAAGGCGAGTTTCGGTTCCCAAATTGATAGTGTAGGTACCTCCATTTGTTAATGGAGCATTCGATAATGAATCAATCTCTACAGTGTAACCCGCAAAAGGATAATTCTTTTCTTTATTTTTACGCCAATCGTCATAGGCTAATTTCATACTAGGATCAGTGATACTGTCTTCAGTATTTCCACTTAAATAATCTCCCGAATCTTTAGGCGTTGATACTAATGGGGAAACTTCATACTTTGAATTATCTGTAGTTATTAAACCTTGAATGTATTTACCTACATCTTGAAGAGTATCATCATTTTTACCTTTATAAGTAATGCTTGGAAGATTTTCTGTCTCTCCGTTTTCATTAGTCCAGTTTAAATTAATAGTAGCTGAAAGGTCATCTTGCGCTTTACTTTCAGTTAAAGCTTTAGCTGAAAGTGGAGTTGTACTAGCTAATTTGAGAGCTTGAGTTTGAATCTCTTGAGTTTCAATCCCCTTCTTATCAGAAGTTAAATCTTTGTGAGACTCAGATTTAACTTCTACTGGATTTGCCTTTTCAACTTTAGATTCACTAGTCTTATTTGCTTCACTCTTGTTTTCTAAGGAAGTCTTTTGTTCTTCTTTATTATCTGTTGCGGTAGAACCAACAGATTGGTCCTTCTTTTCTAATGATTCAGTCTTCTTATTATTAATTTCTTGAGTTGAGGTAGTTCTACCTTCCGTAGAACTCTTTGCTTCTGCAGGAGCTTGAGGTGTATGGCTAACTTCTACCCCCCAATTTGGTTTTGGGAATCTTCACTAGTAATAGCACCTGAAGCAGTAGTATCAGCGTAAGCAGTCTGACCTGCACCAAACAAGAATGTAGTACCCAGCAATACACTAGCAGTACCTACAGTTAACTTGCGAATTGAAAAACGTTGTTTTTCTTTAACGTCCCCTACGTCTAAATTGTGTAAGTCTCTTCTCATAACTATTTCTCCTTTTTAACTCCGTATGTATATCTGAACATAATATGTAATTACAGTTATTAACCATAAAAACACAAAAGAAGCTCTAGTTCTCCTATGTGAACTCAAAGCTTCTTATCTAAGTACATTATACAATGAACTACAGCTTCACAGTTCCATATATGCTCATTTATATCCTTAAATAGTGTTTTTGTTATTTTAATCCCCTACATATATTGTTACATAAGTACATTGACTATTGTATCATTGTTATTTTATAAATTAAATACCTTTTGTAATTTTATTTGCAAAAAAATAAGACTTTCTTTCTCCAGAAAGTCTTATCCTCAATATCTATTTCATTTTATTGCAATGCATCTGTTGCAAAAGATCTATTCTCAAGTGCCGTCAATAGCGCATCTGCAGTATCTAATGCCGTTAATAACGGTACATTTTGCTGAATAGCCATCTGTCTAATAATAAAGCCATCAGAATTCTTTTCAATATCATGACCCATTGTATTAATAACCAAGTCAATCTTATTGTTTCTCAATTCATTCAAGATGTTATCATCAGCTTGTTCATCTTCATGGACCTTAGTTACTAGATCTACATGTAAGTCGTTCTTTTTTAAGAAGTCAGCTGTACCCTTTGTTGCAAAGATACGATAACCAATTCTGGCAAAACGTTTAGCAATTGGCAAAATTTTATCCTTATCTCTATCTTCAATTGTAAGTAGTACATTACCATTTTCAGGTAGTTGCATCTTAGCTCCAGCAAAGGCCTTGTATAATGCCTTGGCAAAAGTATGGTCACTGCCCATTACTTCACCAGTTGACTTCATTTCTGGTCCTAAGTATGAGTCAACATCAGCTAATTTACTGAAACTGAAGACCGGTGCCTTAACCGAAATCATGTCTGGTTCTGATGCCAATCCATCACCATAACCTTGCTCCTTCAAGCTTTCACCCATAATTACTCTTGTAGCTACCTGTGCCATTTCAATTCCGGTAATCTTACTTAAGAACGGTACAGTTCTACTTGCACGTGGGTTTACTTCGATGACATAGACTTCACCGTCTCTAACAATAAATTGAATGTTCATAATTCCCACACAATTTAAAGTTAAGGCTAACTTCTTAGTCACTTCAGTAATCTTTTCTTTAATTTCATCAGTGAAAGTTTGTGGTGGATAAACTGCCATTGAGTCACCTGAGTGAACACCAGCATGTTCAATGTGCTCCATAATTCCTGGCAAGAGAACATCGTACCCGTCACTAATTGCATCAACATCACATTCACGGCCATCCAAGTAATCATCAACTAAGATTGGGTGATCTGCAGCAATATCAACGTGATCCTGCAAGTATTCTTCAAGTTCCTTCTTATTATAGACGATCTCCATTGCCTTGCCGCCTAAGACATAACTTGGACGAACCAAGACTGGATAACCCAGTTTTTCCGCAGCTTCAATAACTCCTTCATGTGTAGTTGCGGTTAACCCTTGAGGTTGGTTAAGCTTCAATTCCTTAATAATGTCATCGAACAACTTACGATCTTCTGCACGGTTAACATCCTTAACTGTGGTACCCAAGATCTTAACACCGTGTGCTTCAAGACCAGCAGCCAAGTTAATTGAAGTTTGACCACCGAATTGTACAATCACACCCTCCGGCTCTTCCAAATCGCAGACATTTAGGACATCTTCAAGCGTTAATGGTTCGAAGTAAAGCTTATCAGATACTGAAAAGTCAGTTGAAACAGTTTCTGGATTAGAGTTAATTACGATTGCTTCATAACCCATTTTTTGCAAAGCTTTGACGCAGTGTACAGTTGCATAGTCAAACTCTACCCCTTGACCTATTCTAATTGGACCAGAGCCAATAACAATAACCGACTTTTTACCTGATCGATGTGATTCATTTTCTGCATCGTAAGTTGAGTAGAAGTATGGCGTTTGTGATTCAAATTCAGCTGCACAGGTATCGACCATCTTATAAACCGGGATAATCCCATGTGCTTTTCTGAAGTCTCTTACTTCATCTGCAGTTTCACCCCATAAGTTGGCAATAGTTGGATCACTGAACCCATATTTCTTAGCTAAGCGCAAAATATCTACTTCATCTTTATTTTCTTTGAGCTCTTTTTCCATTTCAATCATGTGCTTAACGATATCTAAGAAGTAAAAATTAATCTTAGTTAATTCGTGCACATCTTCTAATGAATAGCCACGTCTAAATGCTTCTGCCAAATAGAATAAACGGTCGTCTTGGGCTTTAACCAATTTTTGTTCTAACTTATCATCGCTTGCTCGATGAGCTTCTTCAGAATAAAGATCCTTTTCATCAATTTCAAGTGATCTTACCGCCTTTTGCATTGCTTCTTCAGCTGTACGCCCAATGGCCATTACTTCACCAGTAGCCTTCATTTGTGTACCCAAAGTTCGATCGGCTTTTTGGAATTTATCAAATGGCCAGCGAGGAATCTTGCAGACGACATAATCTAATGCTGGTTCAAACTCTGCATAGGTAGTTCCAGTTACTGGATTCTTAATTTCATCAAGTGTCATCCCCACCGCAATCTTTGCAGCCATCTTAGCAATCGGATAACCTGTTGCCTTAGAAGCCAAAGCACTAGATCTGGATACTCTTGGGTTAACTTCAATTACGTCATAATCAAAGCTGTTAGGATCAAGGGCAAGTTGCACATTGCATCCCCCTTCAATCTTCAATGCTCTGATTAATTTCAACGAACAATCCCGCAACATTTGATATTCTTTATCTGACAAAGTTTGACTTGGTGAAAAGACGATAGAATCACCAGTATGAATACCAACCGGGTCAAAGTTTTCCATACAACAAACGATCATTGCATTATCATCATGATCGCGCATTACTTCAAACTCAATTTCTTTATAACCGGCAATTGATTTTTCAATCAAACATTCAGTTACTGGTGAAAGTTCCAAACCATTTTTAGCAATTTCAGCTAGTTCTTTGCGGTTATGACAGATACCACCACCGGTACCACCCATCGTGAAGGCCGGACGTACGATGATTGGATAACCAATTTCATCCCCAAATTCTACGGCAGCTTCAACTGTATTCACAGTCTTAGATGGTGGAACTGGTTCACCTAATTCTTTACATAAATTCTTAAATTGTTCACGATCTTCGGCTTGCTCAATTGACTTAAGCTTAGTTCCTAATAATTCGATGTTAAGTTCATCCAAAATGCCAGTCTTAGCCAAGGCTAAAGCCATATTTAAACCTACTTGACCGCCCAAGGTTGGTAAGATAGCGTCTGGATATTCTTGACGAATAATTCTTGAAATTGAATCAACAGTTAAAGGTTCAATATAAACCTTATCTGCAATAGTTGTATCCGTCATGATCGTAGCTGGGTTAGAGTTAACTAACACCACTTGATAACCTTCTTCTCGAAGAGCAAGACAAGCCTGGGTACCAGAATAGTCGAATTCCGCAGCCTGACCAATAATAATTGGACCAGAACCAATCACCATAATCTTATGAATATCTTTTCTCTTAGGCATGACGCTCTTCTTCCTTTCTTTGGTCAATCATTGACATAAAATCATCAAATAGTGAATCTTCATCGTGTGGTCCTGGAGTTGCATCCGGGTGAAATTGAACTGAAAAGGCTGGATATTTCTTATGACGCAATCCTTCAACGGTACCATCGTTTACTTCAACGTGGGTAATCATCAAATTATCTTTATCAATTGAATCGCCATCTACAGCATAACCGTGGTTTTGTGAAGTGAAACCAATATTACCAGTTGCGATTTCACGAACCGGATGATTGAAACCGCGGTGACCAAATTTCATCTTATAAGTTTTAGCACCGTTAGCCAGAGCAAATACTTGATGGCCCATACAAATACCAAATAGTGGGACATACTTTTCGACTTCTTGCACCATTTTTACAGCATCTTTCATTTCCTCTGGATCTCCTGGGCCGTTAGAAAGAAGCACACCATCTGGATGAAGTTCAAGAACTTCTTCAGTCGTTGCCGTATATGGCAAAACGATACAATTACAATCACGTTCAGCTAGTTCACGCAAGATACTATGCTTAATCCCAAAGTCAATCACAACGATGTTACGCTTAGAACCTGGAACTGGATATGGACTCTTAGTAGATACTCGACTAATTACACCTTGAGTAATCTTCTTCGTTTGCAAAATTTTAGCAATTTTTTCTGCATCGTTTTTAGAATTAGCAATCTTACCTCTCAAAGTTCCATGTACTCTAAGTTTTCTAACTAATTCACGAGTATCAATTCCTTGAATACCCGGGATATTTAATTGTTTTAAAAATTTCGGCAAAGTAGTTTGCATTCTCCAGCTATCTGGACGTCGAGCAACTTGATGACAGATTACTCCCTTAATTCTTGGTTCAAGAGATTCATAATCAGCTAAAGTAATGCCGTAATTACCAATCAATGGATTAGTAAAGACTAAAATTTGGTCTGCATAACTTTGATCAGTAATTGCTTCTTGATAGCCAGTCATCCCAGTCGTAAAAACAACTTCACCGCTTGTCTCACGGTCACTACCAAAGCCTTCACCGGCATAGATACTACCGTCTTCTAAAATTAAATAGCGCATTTACTTTGTCCCTCTCTGATATACAACTTTGCCATTAACCATGGTCATTACCGTCTCACCGTAGACCTTTTGCCCAGTAAACGGGGTATTAACACCCTTTGACTTGTAATCTTTTTCTTCAATTGTTGCTTCGTGCTCGATGTCAAAAATCGCAATGTCTGCATTTTTGCCTGGTTCAAGTACGCCTGCATCCTTTAAACCGAAAGCTTCAGCTGGCTTATCGCTAAGCCATGACAATAATTGTTCTAGCGTGAAGACCTTGTCTTTTTTAACAAATTTAGTATAAAGCGTACTAAAGGCTGTTTCACTACCGGTAATACCAAATGCAGCACCTTTCATTCCTCCTTGCTTTTCTTTTTTAGCATGAGGAGCATGATCGGTAGCGATTAGATCAATTGTGCCATCAAGTAACCCCACTAGTAAGGCTGCTTGATCTTCCTTATTTCTAAGCGGCGGATTCATCTTGTAGTAACCGTTGTCCTTAGGAATATCATCATCAGTCAAAAGAATATGGTGTGGGGCAACTTCACAAGTAACATTGATACCACGCGCTTTGGCCATACGTACTAGTTCAACACTGGTCTTAGTTGAGACATGGCAAATGTGATAATGGACACCAGTTTTTTGAGCTAAGAGTAAATCCCGAGCAATCTGGGTTGTTTCTGCTAATTCCGTTACAGGCGGAAGATTTAACTCTTCTGCCTTCTTTCCCTCATTTACAATACCGTGATTAAATAACGAATCATCTTGTGCATGAGTGGCAATAATCAAATTATTTGCTTTAGCTTTTTGCATTGCCAAATACATCGTTTGTGCAGTTTGTACACCATGACCGTCATTACTTAAGGCAAAAGCACCTGCTTTTTTTAAAGCTGCGTAATCTGGAATAATGTCAGTTGTTTCATCATTAGTAATTGGACCATATTGAAAAATGTGAACGATACCTTTTTCTTGGTTTTTTTAACCATCTTTTCCATTAATTCTGGCGTATTAGGCACAGGAGTAACGTTAGGCATGGCACCTACAGTGGTAAAGCCGCCGCGTGCTGCAGCTTCACTACCAGTTCGAATATCTTCTTTGTAAGTTTGACCTGGTTCACGATAGTGGACGTGAACGTCAACTAAACCAGGAGCAACTAATTTACCTGTTGCATCAAATTCCTTATCACCAGTTAAATTAGTGCCGATTACCTTAATTTTTTGATCTTCAATTAAAACATCTGCATGAATTAAGCGTCCATTTTGATAAACGGTACCGTTCTTAATTACTGTTTTCATTATTCAAGTCCTCCAAGCTTTCTTCCGCGTAATACTGCTTCAATCATAGCCATTCTCATAAAGACGCCATTTTGCATTTGACGAACAAACATACATTTCTTACTTTCAACCAAATTGCCGCTGAGTTCGACATCATGATTGATTGGGCCTGGATGCATGATAATCGTATCCGGCTTTAATTCCTCGTAGCGTTTATGATTAATACCGTATTTTTCGTGATATTCTTGAGCATCAAATGCTTTTTCATTAGGATCGTCTGCATGGCGTTCATGTTGTACTCTCAGCAGCATCATAACATCCATGTCAGGGATTAATTTATCTAATTCTTCAAACTTGCCATACTTGTCGAATTCCTTGTCGTACCAATAGCTTGGACCTGAGAAGTAAACTTTAGCACCTAATCTAGTTAAAAGTTCCATATCGCTTTTAGCTACTCTGGAATTAGTAATGTCGCCGACGATGGCTACCTTTAAATCTTTAAAATGACCGAAATGTTCATGGATCGTCATCATATCGAGCATACATTGACTCGGATGTTGGCCGCTACCATCACCTGCATTGATAATCCCCATATTTAAATGTTGATGTTCTTTTAAATCAATTAAATCGTTGTAGTATTCATTTCGTGAATGACGAATTACTTCAATATTTACGCCTAACGCATCCATGATTAAAGAAGTGTCATATAAAGTTTCACCTTTATTAACCGACGAGTGTGCAGGATCAAATGGAATAACTATTAAGCCTAACTTTCTTTCAGCCATTTCAAAACTAGTGTGTGTTCTACTAGAATCTTCAAAGAACATATTGGTAATATAAACCGGTGTAGTTAAGCGAGGGGTCGCACCGCCTTTTTTGAAGTATTCTGCTCTCTTAATTAAGGCTTCAACTTCTTCAACATCTAAATTTTCAACATTCACAAAATGTGGTAAACTGACAAGATTTAAATTTTCCATTTTTTATTCTTTCTAACAAAAAAGCCTGAAGCATTTAATTACTCCAGGCCTTTTTCCGTATTTTGGTATACGAAAAACTAAGCAACCTTTCTGGCCCTCTCTGGAGTCAATTAAATGGTTGGGTATTAAATTTTTTATTTTTACTTTGGTAAAGCCTTCAATTCGATTGAATCTTTACCATCCTTTTCAACTACATTAACAGCAACTTGCTCGTCAGAAGAAGTAGGGATATTCTTTCCGACAAAGTCCGCTCTAATTGGCAATTCACGATGCCCGCGGTCAACTAAAACTGCAACTCTGATTGAACTTGGTCGGCCAACATGCATTAAAGCGTCCATCGCAGCTCTAATCGTTCTACCGGTATAGATAACGTCATCAATTAAGACAACATGCTTGTTATCAATATTGATGCCAACGTTATCTGAGTTAATAACTGGATCTTGCTTAAGTGTTGCATCATGACGATCATCGCGGTAAAGGGTAATGTCTAGCTCACCGACTGGTACATCTACACCTTCAAGTTTCTGAATTCTGTCATGAATACGGTTAGCCAAATAAACGCCACGTGTCTTGATTCCTACTAATACTAAATTATCAGTTCCCTTATTTTGTTCGATAATTTCGTAAGTAATTCGAGTCAAGGCCCGTTTCATTGCTAATGCATCCCATAATTCTTTTGCCATTAAAGTTCCCTCCTAAATTCTTGCCCATGAAAAAAGCTCCCAGTCTACTTTGAGACTAGGAGCTTTCAGTAAAGTCAAAACTTTTATTTAAGCCTGCCTTGCTAGCCTCACGGGACTAATTTTAAAGGACATTCATTGCATTTAAAGTTACTGTAATCGGCAACGTTTGTCAAGTATTAATTAAATTTAACCTGACCAACTAAATCATTAATATCATCAATACCTAATTTTTCAAGTTCTGCTGGCAAACTATCTGCAATATGTTTAGAGGCGATACTATCATTAAAGTGTGCAGTCCCTACAGCTACTGCACTTGCACCAGCTAGCATGAACTTAATCACATCTTCGGCAGAACTAATCCCACCCATTCCGATAATTGGCAAGGTTACATTTTTGGTAAACTTGGGAAATCATTCTGATAGCAATTGGCTTAACTGCTTCACCAGAAAGTCCACCTACGTTGTGACCAAGTACCGGTCTTCTTGTTTGCACATCAATATCCATCCCTAAGACAGTATTAATCATAGATATGCCATCGGCACCACCCTTTTCTGCCGCTTGAGCAATTGCAACAATATCAGTTACGTTTGGCGTTAATTTTACGTAGATCGGCACATCAACCACGTCTTTAATTTTTTTAGTTAATTCTTCTACCACATCGGGATGCACCCCAAAACTCATACCACCTTGAGCTACATTAGGACAAGAAACATTAATTTCTAACGCATTAACTAAGTCGGAATCAGACAGTTTTTTAGCTACTTCAACATAGTCACTTTCGCTATCGCCGCCTACACTAGCCATTATTGGCAAATTGGGATATTGCTTTCTCAAAGGCACTAATTTTTCGCTAATTACTTGATCGACACCAGGGTTAGTCAAACCAACTGAATTTAAAACACCGTCATCTAAAACGGCAATCTGTGGTTGCGGATTACCGCTAGTTGCCTTAGGCGTAGTTGTCTTAATAACCATTGCTCCTAAATCATTTAAATCAAATTTCTTAGCAGCTGGCACATCACCAAAACCAAATGTGCCACTTGCTGGCATCACTGGGTTCTTTAGATCTAAGCCGGGTAATGTTATATGTGTATTTATCATAATTTTCCTCCAAAATGAATGCTCACGGACATTCGCTTATTTTTCAAAAAATGATTGTACACGCTTTTGCATTTTTTTCAAAGCAAAAAAATTATTTGTATTTCTAACTCGATGGTGTTAAACTTCACCTTGATCAAACTTTAAACGGTACAGAGAGACCGCAAGTTCACAATATTGGCTTAAATTTAGATAGTGAAAGTCTATACTTAGTGTCTCTCTGCGCTTGGTATAGACTTTTTTTGTGGAGGAAATATGGACAGACCCGTAATTGTTGCTCTAGATTTAGATAATGAAGAACAACTAAATAAGATCTTAAGTAAATTAGGCGACCCGCATGATGTTTTTGTCAAAGTTGGCATGGAACTTTTTTATAATGCAGGCATTGATGTAATCAAGAAGTTAACGCAGCAAGGCTATAAGATTTTCTTAGATTTAAAAATGCATGATATTCCAAATACTGTTTATAACGGAGCTAAAGCTTTAGCTAAACTTGGCATCACCTTTACAACGGTTCATGCACTTGGTGGTAGCCAAATGATTAAATCCGCCAAAGACGGTTTAATTGCCGGAACACCTGCTGGTCATAGTGTACCGAAATTACTTGCAGTTACTGAATTAACTTCGATCTCGGACGATGTTTTGAGAAATGAACAAAATTGCCGTTTGCCAATGGCTGAACAAGTATTGAGCTTAGCCAAGATGGCTAAGCATTCTGGAGCCGATGGGGTGATCTGCTCACCACTTGAAGTAAAAAAATTGCATGAGAATATCGGTGACGATTTCTTATATGTCACTCCAGGCATTCGTCCAGCTGGCAATGCTAAGGATGATCAATCCCGTGTGGCTACACCAAAGATGGCTAAAGAATGGGGCTCAAGCGCAATCGTGGTAGGTCGGCCCATTACTTTAGCAAGTGATCCCAAGGCAGCATATGAAGCAATTAAGAAGGAGTTTAACTAATGCATAAAGATCAAATTATTTCTAAACTTATCGAAGAAAAAATTATTACAATCTCACCAGACAAGCCATTTACTTACGCTAGTGGAATGCTTTCACCGATTTACACTGACTTGCGTCTGACAGTTTCTTATCCAGAATTACGCGATATGATTGCTAGTGACTTAGCTAATTTAATTGCTAAAGAATTTCCTGAAACAACCATTATTGGTGGTGTTGCTACAGCTGGCATCCCTCACGCTGCTTGGATTGCTGACAAGCTCCATTTGCCAATAATCTATGTACGTCCTAAGCCCAAAGATCACGGCAAGGGACGCCAAATCGAAGGTCGCTTTAATAAAAATGACAAGATTGTTTTAATCGATGATTTAATTACCACAGGTGGTTCAGTTTTAAATGCTGTTAAGGCTACTGAAAAAGATGGCGGCAATGTTATCGGTGTATCATCAATTTTTACCTACTACTTACCAGATGCAAAAGAAAACTTCACTAAGAGCGGTGTTAAATATGCGCCACTTCTTTCCTACCTAGAACTTCTTAAAAAAGAAAATGAATCAGGCCATATTTCAAGTAAACAATACGATGTATTGAAGACTTGGCACGAAGATCCATGGGCATGGGGCAAGAAGTTTGAAAAATAAAATTAATCCAATCTAAAAAGAAAGGTGAAATCTATGTTTGGTTTCACCTTTCTTTTTTCATCTAATAATTTAATACCAAGCTGGTTTATCGCCATCAGTATTTGGCTTGTTAAGTCCAATGTTACCACGGGCATCCTTACTTGGATCTTTAACCAAGTCATTGATGTAACTTGCTACACTCTTACGTGATACCTCAGTACCCTTAAATGCAGTATGTGCGCCACGAGTAACTTCATAATCTACTTCATCTTTATTAGTAAGCCATGCAGGACGAATAATTGTGTAGTCCAAATCACTAGCAGTAATCACATCGGCGGCAGCACGATAAGTGGTGAGATATGAACCTAAGATATTCTTGTTCCATTCACCAAACTTACCAGGAACTTCATCATATACACCTAATGAAGAAATCCAGATAAGACGCTTAATGCCATCTCGATCCATCGCCTTTACCACTGCTTTAGCTTGATCTTCAATGTTACCACCAGCTAAGTTAGCATATACAAGGTCGACGCCCTTAATAGCCGCAGCAACTTCATCTACTTTACTTGCATCCCCCACAATAATCTTTTCACGATTTTCATCGATTTCAGACTTGTCTAACTTGTTAGGATGACGCAAGAACAAGATCAATTCGTTATCTGCATCCTTTAAGAAAAATTCTTCTGCCAACTTAGCAATTTGTCCACTAGCACCTAATACAGCAATTTTAGTCATTTTTATTCTCCTTATTAAACCGATTATCAAAAAAACTAGCTATTTTTTAATCAGCCAAGAAGTAATTTAGCTGATTAGCGCGCAGTGCAAACTGGAATAATTTCTGTTAAAAACATCATATTCTCCTTTTATAAAAGCGTTTTCTAACTTACAAATACATAGTAACACTAACTATTTATTAGTCAATGTTTTTTGATAATTTGCTTAGCAAAATCTTATGTATATTTTTTATTGCCAAAATTAATTACGTATGATTTAATTTTAATATACATATAGGGAGTAACCGACAAATATACTTTGTATTTATGGCGTCATATCACGAAAGCAATTTCCGCTATAAATTTAAATGGTGAGACTATGCATAAACTATCTTAGTTTAGGCGTAGTCTCTTTTTTTGTTCGAAACTTGCCTAACTTATGGAGGGTCTTATGGAAAAACAGTATTATTTACAGACTAAAGATGAAGTTCTCAAAGAATTTCATACTTCTAGCGATGGTCTATCGACTAAACAAGCTGAAGAAAATTTAGCTAAATACGGCAAAAATGCCTTAGTCGAGGGGAAAAAGAAAACCACCTTCCAAGTCTTTTTAGAACAATTCAAAGACTTAATGGTGATTATTTTAATCATCGCTGCAGTTATTTCAGCCTTTACCGGTGAATTAGAAAGTACGCTGGTAATTATTGCTGTTTTAATTTTAAACGCAGTATTAGGAACTGTTCAGCACATTAAAGCTGAAAAATCACTCGAATCATTGAAGTCACTGTCTTCACCTAGTGCTAAAGTTTTGCGTAACGGTGAAAAGATCGAAATTGATTCTAAAGATGTCGTTCCTGGCGATATCATGCTTTTAGAAGCAGGTGATATGGTTACTGCCGATGGACGGATTTTAGATAACTTCTCTTTACAAGTAAATGAAAGTTCTTTAACTGGTGAATCAACCAATATCGACAAGGCTGATGTAGATTTTGATCATGAAATTCCTTTAGGCGATCGCCTTAATATGGTTTACTCTAGTTCATTAGTTACTTACGGTCGCGCCAACGTCTTAGTAACTAATACAGGAATGGATACTGAAATTGGTAAGATCGCTTCCTTAATGAATGAGACTAAGGAACGTCGTACACCTCTTCAAGTATCACTTGATAAATTCTCATCTAAGTTAGCCACTGCGATCTTGATTATTTGTGCACTTGTTCTTGGATTGCAAATTTGGCGCGGTCAACCTATTATGGATGCCTTGCTCTTTGCAGTAGCCCTTGCCGTGGCTGCAATACCTGAAGCATTAAGTTCAATTGTTACTATTGTGCAAGCAATGGGTACACAAAAGATGGCTAAAGAAAATGCCATTATTAAAAACCTAGCCGCCGTTGAATCATTAGGTTCAGTTTCTGTTATTTGTTCCGACAAAACCGGTACTTTAACTCAGAACAAGATGACCGTTGAAGAAATTTATATCGGTGGTGAAGTTTTAAAACCAAATCAACTTAACTTAGACAACCAACTCCACCGCTACCTCCTTTACGATGCAGTATTAAACAATGACTCAAGCCTAAAGGATGGCAAAAGTATTGGTGACCCTACAGAATCTGCCTTACTTGAAATGTACCGCCAAGTGCCCGGCATCGATTTAGGTAATAATCAACTTGGACTGTCTGAAAGTGACTTACGTGGTTTATTAACTCGTCAGCAGGAAGTACCATTTGATTCTGACCGAAAGTTAATGAGTACTAAGCACTTGATTCACACTGTACCAACTATTTTTGTTAAAGGTGCAATCGATGTCTTGCTTGATCGCTGCGACAATATCCGGATCGGTGACAATGTCCGTCCAATGACCACAGAAGACAAGAAGAAGATCTTGGCACAAAATGAACATTTTTCAGAAAATGGTTTACGAGTTTTAACCTTTGCCTACAAAGAAAAAGACGAAGACTTATCTCCTGAAACAGAAAATGGCTTTACTTTCATCGGTTTGGTTGCTGAAATGGATCCACCTAGAAAAGAAAGTGTTGAAGCAGTTGCCCGTGCTAAAAAGGCCGGCATCCGTACTGTCATGATTACTGGTGACCACAAGGTTACCGCTGTAGCAATCGCTAAGAAGATCGGTATCTTTACTGAAGGCGATATCGCCGTAACTGGATTAGAACTTGACAAGATGAGCGATGAAGAACTTGAACAAAAGATTGAAAAGATCGCTGTTTATGCTCGTGTATCGCCAGAAAACAAGATTCGGATTGTTAACGCATGGCAAAACAAAGATAAGATTGTTTCAATGACTGGTGACGGTGTTAACGACGCTCCAGCTTTAAAGAAAGCCGATATTGGTGTTGCAATGGGAATTACCGGTACAGAAGTATCTAAAGATGCGGCCAGCATGATTTTGGCTGATGACAACTTTGCCACAATTATTAAGGCAGTCGCAAATGGTCGTACCGTTTTTGAAAATATTAAAAATGCGATTATGTATCTGCTTTCCGGTAACTTATCTGCTATCATTACTGTGCTCTTTGCTTCAATTGGTGGTTTTTCCGTACCATTTATTGCAGTTCAGCTTTTGTTCATTAACTTAGTAACAGACTCGCTTCCAGCCTTAGCCATTGGTATGGAACCTGGTGCACCAGATGTTTTAGATAGAAAACCACGTGATCCTAAGGTAGGTATTTTAGACAGAAATTTAGTTACTAAAATAACTTTGCAAGGTATTATTATTTCTGTAGGTGTCATCACTGCTTTCATGATTGGACGCAATACCAGTCCTGCAGTTGCATGTACTATGGCTTTCTCCACTCTAACATTTGCTCGTTTGCTTCACGGTTTTAATTGCCGTTCACAACACAGTATTTTCAAGATTGGTTTTAAAAATAACTGGTACAGCTTAGCTGCTTTTGCTGTTGGAACATTATTGTTAGCTTTAATTCTTTTTGTTCCTGCATTGCACGTTTTATTCGCTGTAACTCCTTTGACTAACAGCCAATATCTCTGGATTTTACTTTTAGCACTTATGCCAACTATTCTTATTCAAATTGTTAAAATAGCTAACGAAAAAAGAAAATAATTTTTATATTGAAAACAACCCTGATTATGGGTTGTTTTTTTGTTAGTATATAAATTGTATACTATGTATGAGGATAAAAAACAATGATAAAAAGTGCTAAACAAATTCTGAGAAAACCATTTTCTAGTCAAATGTCTTATAGGCTATTTAGAGCCATTTCTGTTGGGTTAATAACCGGATTAATTGTCAGTATCTTTCGTTGGATTATTGACCATACAATGCAATTTCTTTACTTTATATATCCCAAAATGGTAGCTCAGCCTCTATGGCTTGTGCCATACGTCATCTTAATGATAATCATTTCACTTGTATTAGGGAAAATTACTAAACCATATCTTAGTGAAGTTATCGGTTCAGGTGTACCACAAGTTGAAGCTGTTTATTTAGGTGAAAATAAAATGCCTTGGTGGCCTATTCTTTGGCGTAAATTCGTGGGTGGTCTTTTGGCAATCTGTCCTGGATTAATGCTGGGTCGTGAAGGTCCATGTATTGAAATGGGTGCAATGATTGGACAAGGATTAGCCGAAAAAACATTTAAATTAGATTCTGAACAGTCAACCGAATTATTGGAATGTGGCGTAGCCGCAGGGCTTTCTGCTGCTTTTAGTGCTCCAATGGCTGGAGCAATGTTCTTAGTAGAAGAAATTTCTTTTAGCTTCAGACCCAAAAAAGTAGTAGCAGTTTTGGCTGCAAGCTTCTCCGCTGACTTTATGACAATTTTATTCTTTGGCAATAGACCTTGTTTATACCTACCTGTTCGTGGTTACTTTCCTATATATGCTTACTGGACATTACCACTAATCGGTATTTTACTTGGATTACTTGCCTATGTTTACCAATATGTATTACTCAGCTTAAAACCGTGGTTTAGCAAGATAAAAAAAATACCTGCTGCTTACCACAGTATTATTCCCTTTCTCTTGATTATTCCAATTGGTCTTTGGAATGCACAATTGCTTGGGGGCTCTCACGTTTTAATTACCGATTTATTTAATCACAAAGCTGATATGCAATTACTTCTTGGACCATGGAGTCTTGTATTAATTCCAATTATTTTATTTGGAGTTAGATTTGTATTTTCAATGCTATCTTATGGTTCATCAGTACCTGGTGGTATTTTTATGCCTATTCTAGTTCTAGGCGCATTATTAGGAATGATCTGTGCTAATGCAATGATTAAAACACATATTATTCCATCAATGTACTTCGTTCATGTTTTAGTTATTTCAATGGCTGCCTACTTTGGTGCAATCGAAAAAGCGCCATTTACCGCAATCATGCTTTTAACTGAAATGGTTGGTACTGTACAACAAACTTTGCCATTAATCATTGTAACGTTTGTTTCTTATTATGTTCTTGACTTACTCGGCGGTAAGCCTATCTATGAAGCACTGCGCTTGCAGATGAATTACAAAAAAATAAACAGTTAGAACCAAAAATATTATCTCAAGATTTTGAGATAATATTTTTTTGTTAAAACTAAATAATTAATTTAACTATTTTTATAAATAAGAAGTATATTTAATTCAACTTAAAGAAAGTAGATATATATATGAAAAAACATAAATTCTTAAAGAAAATAATCATTTTAACCATGTTACTAGGAGGCTTTGCCAATAGCGCACCAGTAATTACTTCCAGTTCAACGGCAGAAGCTGCAACTAAAGTTAAAACGAAAAAGAAGACAACCAAGAAATCAACTCAAAAGAAAACTAAGATAAAAGTTGATTCTAACCGAAAAAAGAAAAATAGAGCTGTCAAATTTGTCAAAAAGACAACTAAAAACCAAATTCCAACTGCCAGCATCTTTATCTATATCAACCAGAATGATCCTAATTATCAAACAGTTCAAGATGCAATCAAAGCTTGGAATGCCACAAAAGTAATCAAATTTAAGCAAGCTTTTAATTATCAAAAAGCTCAGATCATCGTAACTGCACATGACTACGGAGACACTTCTTGGGCAGGATTAACAGAAATACCTGACACACCACGTGGTTATCTTTACGGCTCAGTTGTTTATTTAAACAACTTTTACCTTCGTCAATCTACTCCTCAAGTTGCATTATCTGTAGCAGAACATGAACTGGGCCATGCAATCGGCTTGCAACACAATGATACTCAACCTTCAGTAATGAATTCTTCAGTTACTGAGCAAAATGCTTACACGATTCAACCATGCGATATCGCAGCCGTTAAAGCAATTTATAATGAAAAATAATTTTTAAAGTAAATGGACAATAATTGTCATCGATATTGATACAATTATTGCCCTTTTTTATTTTTTAGCCACAAAAAAAGGCTCGAGCCTTTCGATTCGAGTCTTCAAAATTAATTATTTGTCTTCTTTTCTACGCTTCTTGACACCTGCAAGTCCGATTAAACCAAGTGAGACTGCTGCGCCACCTAAAAGTGCTGCTGCAACATCATTAGTTTGATCATCGCCTGTTTGTGGCAATTTAGTGTAGTGAGCTTTACCATTTTGATCAACATAACCAACGACTCTATTATCAGAAGTTACAATGTTACCCCTTTGATCGACATGTTGACCATGAGGAGCTGTCCAATTATTACCAGATTGACCATGTGAAACCACCTTTGGATTGTCATTATTCTTTTGAACAATGCTTTCGCCATGAGGTTTTACATTATTATTTTCTGGTTCTGGAGTTGGGGTTACATTATCTGGAATATCTGGAGTTGGAGTTGGTGTATTTGGTTCAACTGGAGTATTCTCCGGCTTTGGTTCCGGACTAGGTGTTGGAGTTGGTGTCGGTACAGCCGGAACATTTGGTGTGTAAGTTACTGTTACTGTCTTATGTAAGTCATTAGGAGTTACAGTAGTGCCTCCAGCAGTTGTCTTATCAGCATGGTAGCCATCAATTACAGGAGTTGCTTCAGAACCAAATGTATGACTGGTTACATTCCAACCAGAATCATTAATAATCTTACCAGTTACATTATCAAAGGTAATTTGCTTAGTAAATTCGAAGCTTTGAGTATTATCCTTTGGAGTCTTATCACCTGCACCAATGTAATGGATAGTTTGTGTACCAGTTACCTTTAAGTTATTTTCACCGGTACCTTCTGGATACTTAGGACCATCTGGATTATTAGGATCAATTGGATCACCAGGTTTGCCCGGTTTATCTGGAGTAACAGTAGTTGTACCGTGCTTTACATTAATTACCACACGTTGATCACCATCTGTAAATTTAGTTGGAATTGTTGGTAATTCACCATCAAGAACATAGCCTTTGCTTTCCAAGGCCGGTAAATCTTTAGCATTAGGATTATAGCTAAAGCTTGTACCCTCATCTTCCTTAATCCGACTCTGACCATATCCTGGAATATCTACATTATCAGTAGTGTCATGGTAAATAATCTCAATTGTTCCTTGCTTTACAGGAGTTGGAACATTGTTCTTATTGTAAGTTACAGTTACTTCTACATTACCTGAATCTGGAGTAATGTTATTGATTTCCTTAACATTCTTATTTCCATCATCATAACCAGATTGAACACTTGGAGTATAACCTTCAAGAGTTGGAGTTACCACTACTGCAAACTTATTACCATTTTCAGCAGTCCAAGTAACATTCTTAGATTGATCTGATAATTCATTACCGTTTGCATCAGTCCACTTCTTAGTTACTGAATCATAATAAGCTGTACCAGTAAATTTCAAACTAGTTGTTTTATCTGCTGGAGCTTCAGTAGCACCACCGTTTACAACATAGTGAACAGTTTCGGTAACCGTCTTATTAAGATCGTTTTCACTTAATCCATTGCCTGGCTTATCTGGAGTTACTGGAATCACATTATGATCTACATAGATAACAATATGTTGATCAATATTAGATACCTTAGTTGGAATATCAACATTAGGATTAATTACCTTGTAACCTTTGTTCTCAAGATCAGTAATTGTAGTGGTTTTATCATAAGTAAAGCTTGTACCAGTATTTTGTTTGCCACTATCTTTATCATAGCCTGGAACATCTTGGTTAGTCTTTACATCATGAACAGTTACTTTAATTGAACCTTGCTCTGGAACTGGAGTTGGTACATCTGGTTTCTTAGTCAAAGTAATAATAATTGTACTATTTTGACTATTTGGAGTAATTGTTTCACCAGCTACCGCACCTGTATTTGTATCTACATTAGCTGTAGTGTTATTTTCACTAACATTTGAAATGTAGTAACCATCGTGATCAATTGCATCGATTGCATCGAAGTTATGACTGTCTGCATTCCAAGTAATCTTACCTGCACCAGTGATCTTGCCGTTTTCAACAGTTACTAATTGACCTGTCACAAGATCAATTACACCGTTACCGTTAAAGGTAAATGTTTGATGTACTGGAGCACTAGCTTGACTACCATCTGCATAAACATAAGTTACATCACGAGTTACAGTATGAGTCAAAGTTTGTGGTACAAAGTTGGCAGGAATAGTGTGTGGGTGTTCTGGATCATTTGGATTTGGAACTTCTTGACCTGGCTTACCCGGATTTTCAGGGGTAATTGGTGTAGTCGCATGTACCAAATGAACTTCAAACTTGTTGTCACCTTGTTTGAATGTTTCGTTGCCATCAGTGAAGTTGTTGGATACAACATCATAACCCTTGTTTACGTAATTAATAATTCTATCCGCAGTAGTGTAATTGATCTTTTGTCCAACACTACCACTGAAACCAGCGCTTTCAAGAGTTGTTCCAGTAGTATCATCATAATACGTAATTGAACCATTTGCTGGAATTGGAGTTTCTGGTTTGTTTGCCAAAGTGATGACAACTGCACTATTTTGACTATTTGGAGTAATTGTTTCACTAGCTACTACACCAGTATCTCTGTCAACATTGGCAGTAGTATTACGTTCGTTAATACCTACAATTTGATACTTAGTTGTATCAATTGCTTTAGTTGCACCGAAGGTTTGACTTTCATTATTCCAAGTAGTCTTTTCAGATCCAGTTACTTTATCACTAGTAGTTTTACCAGTAAATGTAATTGTTTGTTGTACTGGAGTATCAGCCTGACTACCATCTTCGTAAACATAAGTTACATCACGAGTAATAGTCTTAGTTGCATCCTTAGTTTCAGTCACATGAGTTAAATGAACTTCAAACTTATTTTCACCTTGTTTGAATGTTTGGCTGCCATCGGTGAAGTTGTTAGATACAAGCTTGTAGCCTTTACCTTGATAGTAACTAATTCTATCTGCAGTAGTGTAGTCAATCTTAGCACCAACAGTACCACCGAAAGTAGCATTCTCAAGGTTATTACCAGTAGTGTCATCAATGTAAACAATTGAACCATTTGCTGGAACTGGAGTTACTGGAGTCTTAACATAAACAACTCTAATTGTTGAACTTGGAGTATCTTTAGTAACTGTTTGTTGACCAACTGTACCATCTTGACCAACTGTGAAGCCTGAAATTCCATTGCCGCTTACAGAAGATACATGGTAACCTTCAATATTCTTTGCACCAATTTGGTCAAATGTTGAATCTTGATCTGGAGTCCAAGTTAAGCCTTGAGCCAAGCCAGTGATCTTACCATTTTCAACAGTTACCCACTTGCCTGTTACATTATCTAAGTAACCTGAACCTTGGTAATGTGCTTCCTGATGTACTGGAGCAGCAGCTTGGCTACCATCTTCGTAAACATAAGTTACATCACGAGTAATTGTACGATCAAGGTAATCCTTAGTAAAACCATCTTTATCATCTGGATGATCAGGATTTACTGGAGTTACACCATGAACTAAGTTAATTACCCATTTTTGACTAATGCCATTCTTATCATCAGTGTTGTCATAATTACCAAAGTTAATACCAGCATAGTTAGTAGCTTCTAAGTTAGTACCGTTATATGAAGCACCATCCCAAACGTAACCTTTGTTCAATAAGTTTTGAACAAATTCTTGAGCACTACTAAAGCTAATTGTATCGCCTTCAAGACCAGGTTGAGTGTAATTACCTAAATCCATTTCTTGACCAGGAGTTACATCTCGAACAGTCAATTGAGCATTTTGTTGAGTCTTAGCTGGTGTTTCATCCTTAGTTAAGTAGATAGCAAATTGTTGATCACTATTATTTGTAGTTGCAAAGTTACCAAAGTTTAACTCATTGTATGACTTACCAGTCATTTCTTTATTGTTGGTTACATCTTGAGCGTGATCAAATTTGTAACCATTAGAAATGTAAGCCGCAACAATATCAGAAGCACTACTGAAGTTAATAGCAGTATCCTTAGCACCAGTTACACTCGCAGTACCTACTTGATTTCCATTTGCATAAATAGTTAATCCAGCCTTGTGAGTTTCAACTGGGTTTGCCTTGTAGTAAACAGTAGCTTCTACGTTACCGTGATCGTAAGCAACATTTTGGATTTCCTTAATGTCATTACCATCAGCTAATTCACTTGGTGTAGTCTTAGCAGCATCAATTGTGTAACCAGCAATAGTTGGTGAAGTTACTTTTTGCAAAGTAGTCGGAGTTGACCAAGCAAAGTCACTTAACTTAGCACTACTGATATCAATTTCATTGGCTACATTGTAATCATAAGTAATTTGACCATTTTCAATGCTCTTGATCTTAAGCATCTTACCAGTTACCTTATCAACTCTACCTTGACCCTTAAATGTAAGAGTATTGGTGTAATCAGTTGCAACAGGCTTATTAGTAGCTTCATCAATGTAGTGAACAGTTTCAGTTACTGTTTGAGTTAAATCAGTTCTACCATAGGCATTTTCTGGATTAATTGGAGCGTAATCGTGTTCTACATATACATAGAATGATTGATCTACACCAGGTTTATCGTCAAACATCCATTGACTAGCAGCACTTGAATATTCAGTGCCATATTTAGTTGGGTTATTAGGATCACTAGTTGCTTGAACAATGCTGTTAACTTTATAACCACCCTTGATCAAGGCATCGACAGTAGTTTGTGCGCCATTGAAGTTAATTGCAGCATTATCATCACCAGAATCATTAAAGTTAGCAATTTCTTTGTTGTTATCGCTAAGGTCAATAATATGTAAGTTAGCATTTTCAGCTTGCTTTACAGCATCCTTAGCATATACAACATTGACAGTGTAATCGGAACCAGTGTGGCTAACATTAGATGAAGCAACATTAGTACCATCAGCATCTTTATCAACACTTACTACATGATAGCCTGGAATCTTTGGACTATTTACACCATTAAATGTTTGATCTTCTGACCAAGTTAATGGAGTAATCCATTCACCAGTTACCTTGTCAAGTACGCCCTTAGCAGTGAAGTGTACTGGTTGCTTAACATCATTTGGAGTGTATTCATCAGCACCTGAATAATGAACAGTACGAGTAATGTCCTTAGTAAGGTCAGTTTCACTAGTACCAGTTGGATACTTAGGTTGTTCACTTCGTGGACGTGGATCGTTAGGGTTGATTGGCTTATCTGGAGTACCTGGATTGTCTGGGGTTACTGGAACGGTGTCATGTACCAAGTGAACTTCAAAGCTGTTCTTAGAAGCATCCTTATTAAAGATTTCCTTACCATCAGTGAAGTTGTTAGATACTAACTTGTACCCCATGTTGATGTAATTACTGATCTTATCTTGAGTAGTGTAATCAATATTAGCATCAACATTACCACTAAGCGAATCAGTCCTTAAAGTATTCTTAGTAGTATCATCGATGTAAGCTACTTTTCCAGTTGTAGCATCTGGAGTTGGAGCAGCATCTTTTGCATACTTAACAGTTACTGTGTAATCAGCCCCTGTGTGGCTAATCTTAGCACTATCAACGTTTTGATTATCAGTTGTATCCTTATCAACACTTTCTACATGGTAGCCTGGAATTTTTGGACTATTTACACCATTAAATGTTTGATCTTCTGACCAAGCTAATGGAGTAATCCATTCACCAGTTACCTTGTCAAGCACGCCCTTAGCAGTGAAGTGTACTGGTTGCTTAACATCATTTGGAGTATATTGATCGGCACCTTCGTAATGAACAATACGAGTAATAGTCTTATCAATAGAAGCCTTATCAGTTCCTGTTGGATACTTAGGACCATTTGGATCTGGATCGTTAGGGTTAATTGGTTGATCTGGAGTACCTGGATTGTCTGGAGTTACTGGAACAGTACCATGTTTTACGTGGATAGTTACAGTAGTGGTCCCCTTAACAATTGATGAAGGAATATTACCATCAGTTGATACATAAACATAACCCTTATTTTCAAGATTAGTTAAATCAGTACTTGGATTGTAAGTGACTTGAGTACCAACATCTTGAGTACCAGTATCAGTACCTACACCTGTCAAATCCTTGTTATCAGTATCATCATGGAACTTAACAATTAAGTTACCTTGTTCAGCAACAATTGGGTTGTATTGAACTACCACGTTAATATTGTCGCTTGTATGAGTAATACCAGTGTAGCTCTTAACATTACCGTTACCATCGTCAGCACCGTTAGTCACAACCTTGGAAGTGTAACCATCAATATGCTTAGTTGGAACTAAGTTAAAACTACCTTCATCCTTAGTACCATCGGTAATCGTCCAAGTAATCCCCTTAGTTTGATCACTTAATTTCTTACCATTTGCATCAGTCCACTTACCAGTTACCTTGTCTAAGTAACCTGTACCTTGGAAGTGAAGAGTATCAGTTACAGGACTTGGAGTTTGGTTGCCAGCACCTTCGTAAGTAACAGTACGAGTTACATCTTTAGTTAAGCTAGTTTGATCAGTGCCTGATGGGTATTTAGGACCATCTGGATTATCAGGATTGATTGGTTGATCTGGAGTACCTGGAGTTGTTGGCGTCACAGGTTGAATACCATGCTTAAAGGTTACATAGAATGTTTGAGTATTACCGTTAACATTGTCAAAGCTTGGCTTAGTACCATTTGCATCAAAGCCGTTTGATACTAATACGTAACCTTGTTTTTCGTATTCATCAATCTTATTAGCAGTGCTGTAGTTAATGCTATAGCCTGCTTGACCAGTTAATTGATCACTTTGACCTAAATCAACCGGATGAGCTGGATCATTTACGTCTTGGTAAACAACCAAAGCATTTTGTCGATCTGGAGTTGGAGCATCCTTAGTGTAAACAACATTTACAACTTGGTTAACACCACGTTCTGGAGTAGCAAATTTTACAGTCTTAGTACCTGGAGTGTACCCAGTTACTGTTGGTGAATCAACATCAGTAAAAGCATTCTTATCAGAAGACCAAGTACCTTCATTTATAGTTGCACCAGTTACTCGGTCAACAGTGTTAGTCTGCGTCCAGTTAATAGTTTGAATTGCACTATCATCAGGAGCCTTAGTACCATCTGCCATGATGTAGTGAACATGAGCAGTAGTAGTTGCAGTTGCAGTCTTATTAGCAGTTGCGTGTTTCAAGTAAATCTTGAAGCTTTGGTTAGATTGAGAATCATTATCAAAGCTTGGGTAAGTGAAGCCATTTTGGGCATCCCCACTCATACCTTGACCTTCATACTTTTCAAATGTATAACCATTGTTCAAGTAAGTTTGAAGTTGAGTGTTTGAACCATCAAAGCTAATTTGCTTACCTGATTCGCCACCTGCTGAGTAAGTTGCCAATACACGTTGGTTTTGTGGATCATTGTCGTCAATGATTTGTAAATCAGCAGCTTGAGCAGAACGGTTGTAAACAACAGTTACACGTTGGTTTACATTACGCTCTGGAGCATTAAATTGAACATTTTCAAGACTCGGAGTGTAACCATCTTTAGAAAGATCTGGTGATTTTACATCAGTAAAGACACTCTTATCAGCTTGCCAAGTACCTTCATTTACAGTTGCGCCAGTTACCTTATCAACTCTATTAGTTCTAGTGTAAGTAATAGTTTGAAGATCACTATCTGCTGGAGCTTGTACACCATTATCAGCAACAACATAGTGAACTTGAGCAGTTGCTGTAGCAGTTTCAGTCTTATCTGCAATATCGTGAATCAAGTAAATCTTGAAGTCTTGCGTAGTATTACCGTAAGTAGGGTAAGTGTAGCCACTTTGAGCATCTCCACTAAGGTTACCAGCAGTCTTTTGAACCTTGTAGCCTTGGCTTAAGTAACTTTGAAGGATTTCATTTGAGTTAGCGAAGTTAATTTGATCTTCACTCTTACCTTCATTACTGAATGAAGCTAATTGCTTAGGTGCGTTAGTATCGTTGTTATCGATAATTTCAAGAGTGGCCTTTTGAGTAACTTCAGGTGACTTGTTCTTAGTGTAAGTGACAGTTACATCGTTAATTTTTTGACCTGGGTAAACAGTTACGCCCCCAACAGTTGAAATGTCAACCTTGTCATAGCCTACTTCACTAGGAGTCTTAGAAGCTACAGAATCCATGTTTTGGGTTGTTGGCGTCCAAGCACGGTCCTTATCAGTTATAGTTACATTAGTAGTGCCATCAGTACTGTAGCCCAAAATTTGACCAGTTACCTTATCGATCACGGCATTACGTTCAAAGGAAACGGTTTGAGTATAAGTATTCTTACCATCTGGTGAGCCATTTACTGGAGTAGTAGTTCCGTCTTCATTCACACCAACATAGTTAATGTGACGAGTTACTTCAGTAGTTAAAGCTTCCTTAGTTAAACCATCTGGGTAAACTGATGGCTTATTACGTGGATCATTAGGGTTAATACTTCCACCAGGATTATGTGGAGTCTTTGGTGTAATTACTTCAGTTTGGTGACCGTAGTAAACATTAACCACAGCATCCTTAGTGTTTGCATCAACAGTTACTTGATCAGCTTGAGCTAAATCTGGAGCAGTGTACCCTGCGTTTGAAAGATCTGGTGAAGTTACTTGAGCCCAGTCACCAGTGTTCCAACCATCAACAGTTGTCGCTTTAGTAAATGTCTTACCATCAGCACTAACAGTCCCATAGCCCATGTCTTGACCAGTTGATGAAACAACATGAGTACGTGATAAAGTTACGTTTTGAGTTGTTGGATTATCACTAATTAAGTTAGCTGGAATCTTTTCACCAGTTACCTTGTCATAGTAGTTGATTGTACGAGTTACAGTCTTATTCTCGGTAGTACCCGTGTAAGTTGGTGCTTCTGGAGTCTTAGGATTGTAAGTAACAACAGTTGTTGGGTTTTGATTTGGATCTGGAGTTGGTGCTGGAACATTAGTCTTATCTGGAGTGTATCCATCAAGATTTGGCGTTGGTACATCCGTATAGTTGTCCGGAGTAGTCCAGTTTCCAGTTGGAGTTGTTACACCTGTGACCTTATCCTTAGTTCCTGGACGAGTCCAAGTAATCGTTTGAGTATTATCAGATGGTGGGTTAGTCTTACCATCTGAAACAACGTAGTGAACAGTTGAAGTAGTAGTCTTCTTATCTGTTACGTTTTCAGTATCGTGAACTAAGTACAACTTAAAGTGTTGGTCACTAGCACTATTATTATCGAAGTTACTGAAACTGATTTGATCATATGAAGTTGGGTTAGAAGTTTGGTTTTGATCATTTACAAAACTATCAATCTTGTAACCTTTAGCAATTAAGTCAGCAACGTAATTTGCAGAACCACTAAATGAAATTTGAGTACCAGTTTTACCACTATTATCGAAGTTGTTAAGTTCCTTATTATTATCAGTCTTGTCATAAACAACTAGGTCAGCTTTTTGAGCAACTTCTGGATTTGGATTATATACAACAGTTACTACTTGATCACGGTTAGGCTGTGGTGTAGTAAAGTTAGCAACAGCTTGATCTGGAGTGTAATTAGTAAGATCAGGTGAAGTTACACTAGTAAAACCGTTCTTGTCTGGAGTCCAAGTTCCTTCAGTAGTTGCACCAGTAACCTTGTCAGTAGTGTTAGTTCTGGTCCAGTTGATTGTTTGAGTTGGACTATCTGCCGGAGCAGCTGGCTTATTAGCTTCGTTGCCTGCTACAACATAGTGAACATGAGCATTAGTCGTTGCCTTTTCAGTCTTAGTATCAGTTCCGTGAACCAAATAAATGTTAAAGCTTTGAACATTGCCATCAACACTATCAAAGTTTCCAAAGGTAATGTTTGAGGCAGTACCAATTGAATTACCATTGGCATCAGTTGCACTATCAAATACGTAGCCTGAATTTAAGTAAGCTTGAAGGGTTTGTGGTTCACCGTCAAAGCTGATTGCACTACCCTTTGTACCATTGTTATTTTCAAAATTAGATAATTGCTTATTATTTTCAGTCTTATCGTAAATAGTAACCTTAGCTTTTTGTGGAGTATCTGGAGTCTTAGCATCTGGAGTGTAAACAACAGTTACATCAATATCGCCAGAATCTGGGTTTACCGTAACGGCATTCGCACTACCATCAGCGTTAGCATTTACGTTACCAGTAATGTGGTAGCCGGCAACAGTTTGACCAGCAACTTGAGCTAATGTACCAGTCGATGGAGTCCAAACAGTATCACCGGTCTTGCCAGTTACTAAGTCCTTAGTAGCAGTTCCAGTAAAGGTTACTTTTTGATCTGCTTGAGGAGTTAAATGGCTTTCTGGCGTAGTGCCATCAGTAAAGATGTAGTGGAAACGACGCGTTACATCTTCATTAGTAGTTACTTGTTGAGTTTGGTGACCGTAGTAAACATTGTAAACGAGATCTTGAGTAGTTGGAGTCACTTCATGAGCTGCTACAATGCTTGCATTAGTTCCATCTTGGAATTCAGGAGCAGTGTAGTTATATGCACTAAGATCACTTGAACGCTTAGCATCAAATTGAGTACTACTTTCACCAGCAGCAGTATGCCAATCTTGATTTCTAAATGATTTACCATCAGTTGAAATAGTACCGTAACCTACAACCTTACCATCTTGATCCAAAACTTGAGTACGAGTGAAAGTTACTGAATCAGTAACTGGGTTTTGTGAAATTAAGTTAGATGGAATCTTTTCACCAGTTACCTTATCATAGTAGTTAATTGTACGATTGATGGTCTTAGATTCCTCAGTACCTTGGCGGTAAGTAGTAGTTTGTACTGGGTTCTTAAAGTGAACAACAAATGCTTGGTTGGTGTTGTCATCGTTATCGTAAGCTGGAAAACCAACACTAGTAAAGCTACCACCAGCTGATCCATTAGTTACGCCATTACCAGTTGTACCGTTGTAAACGTAACCTTGGCTAATCAAGTTAGTAACAGTAGTACCTGCATTGTCAAAGGTGATTTGACTACCTGCATCCCCACTAGAATTTTGTTGTGGACTTAAACTTGCACCAGTATCATCGTTAACGAAAGTAATGTTAGCATTTTGCTTGTTTGCTTCAGCATTATATAGAAAGATAATATCACGATTGCCTGGGCGAGTACCATTGTAGAAGGCCCCTGAACCACTAGTGTCACCAGCACCCATAACTGTTTGGCCTGGAGCAACATCAGCTTGACTTAATCCAGTATTCAAGTTACCTCTAGTAGAACCTGGATCAAAAGTATAAGTGTTTAAATCAATAGTTCCGTCAGTCTTTGTTTGGAGACGCATATATGCGCGCGTTCCTTGAAAATTAGTAATAGAACCTTTAATATTACCAATTCGACCATCACGTAAAGTTCCTTTAAGAGGAGTAGATAGAACATCACCAATAGTAATTGGTAAACCATTATTAGTAGCTAATTGCTTATTTAAAATATCACTAAAGTCACTTGGATCATAAAGCCCATCAGAGCCTCTATCAATTAACTGATAAGCTTTACCGTCTTTACTAATTGTTTTCACGCCATTATCAGTTGAATCATAACTAGAGCCATTGAAAGCTTCGTCACTAGTCTTATGACTAAGAACTTTACCTGTTTCAGCATCAACATACCAAATATTTTGAGTAACTTTATCTGGGATGTTGGAACCTGCACTATTCCAAGTCTTTCCTGAAACAATACCTTCTATTGGAAGACCTTGATCCCAAGTAGGTGTAATTCGATGAGAATTATCGGTTACAAAAGCACCTGTACCATTGTCTACTGGAGAATTACTACTACCAGCAGTAATGTCAATACGCCCAATCTTCAAATTACCAATTCCAGGAAAGTTTACAGTGTCTGTTTGGTTAAGAGACCAGTTATAGGTACCGCCCTTATATGTTGAATTACTTGCAACACCAGCAGTGGTAAAAGTACCTTGTAAACTTGGTCTATTTTTTACTACACTACCACTTGCATTGGTCTGGGTATCTCTGGTCATTTGGTAAACAAGTTGAGCACTACCATTTCTAACATTGTAGAATCTAATATTGTTACCAATATTATTACGATCTGTTGTAACTACAATCTTTTGACCAGTACTTACTACTTCATAAGATTGAAATGCATATTGATCAGCCGGAATTGCTGCAAAATATTGCTGATAGGCTGGATTTTCGGTGAGATTAAAGTCAGGCTTATATGTATCAATATTTACTGCACCGTTATTACCTGTTCCAGTGTTTTGTGTTGCAATAAATGAAGCAGCAAATAATTGAGCAGCACGTAAGCCACTAACTTGGTTAACATTAACTTCATTACTGTTAGAGTTGTTATTATAAGATTTAATCAACTCACTTACAGGCAAATCAGTAGTTTCCGGAATCTTATTAGTTTCAATTCCCTTTAAGCCAATATTACTCAAATCAGCAGTATCGTTATTAGCCTTTTTATCATTAGTTGAATTATTAGCTTCAACTTGAGTAGTAGAGTTAATTGCCTGATTTTGTGTTAAATCAGCATTGGAACTAACTTGATTAGCAGAAGAAGCTGCACTGCTCTGTTGAGTAGACTTTGCTGTATCTGCATTACTTTTAGCAGCTACATTTGATTCTGCTTTTTCTGTATTTACTGTATTGTTATTTAAAGTAGAATTTTGAGCTGTTTTAGCTGATTTTTGCTCAGTTGATTCACTCTTTTTTACTTCATCTGATGACTTAACAGTAGATTGAACAGATGCATCTTTATTATCAACAGTTAATCCCTTGCTAGTATCTTCTGAAGCAGTTACTTCATTATTAGTATCATTAGTTTCTGCTCCATTATTACCAGCATTTACATCGTTAGAAGAAGTTATATTGCTGTTTGATTCAACAACTACTTTTGTATCATCATTAATGCTCGGCGTTTCAGTATTGCTCTCTGTAGCTTCATGTGCATCATTGTCACTGTTATCAATATTCTCAGCATGCACACTACTTGTATTTACACTCATCCAAAGTGTTGTACTCAAAAGAACAGAAGCAGCACCAATCGTTAATTTACGAATACTAAAATGTGGTTGGCGCTCTGCAACATTTTCCATTTGCTTTGCACGATTATTTTTTGAAACCATATTTTTCAGCCCCTTAAGTCTTAATAATCACTTTATCGTTTAGTTCAACTATAACTTCCCATAGTCGTCCCTATTCAACGTATTTAGTCTACCATGTTCTTTTAAAAAAAGTATCAAAAAAGACATTATTTTATAAAAGTTATGTAGAATGAGTACCATTATAAAAAAACACTGCATTTTAAGTTCACCCACCGTCGGGTACTGATATTATAAAGATAAAAAAGGTTTAAATAACATTTTAAAAATGTGATTTAAGTTTTTTAATAACAAAAAGTTTCATCTGTACTCAGCAATTATAAGCGCTATAAATTTAACTCATATGCCAATCGTTTGGGATCACCTTTTTCATCAACCATGATAATACCGCGATACTTAAAACCATTTTCTTTCGCCAAAGCTTGCATTGGTTTATTCAAACGATGCGTATCAACCCGAAAGTTTCTAATACCATTTACGTATTGCAAACTGATAATATCTGACAAAAAGATTTTGCCTAGACCTTGTCCTTGATAATTTGCACTTAAACAAATACGGTGAATTGTCGTATAAAGATCATCTTTATTCCAACTACCATCAATTTCTTGATAAGTTGGCTCAACACCAGTAATTGCCGCAGTATAACCAGCCACCTTTTCTCCTGCAATCAATACATAAGCATTCTTATTTTTAATATCATCTAAGATAACTTCTTCATTTGGGTAGCCACCTTGCCATTGCGTACTTCCTGATGCTTTCAAAAATTTCTTAGCATCCCCTATAATCGCCATAATCTCAGTTAAATCATTTTCGTTCGCTAATCTAGTGTATTTTTGCATTAATAAACCCTTCCTTTTAACTTAAATAAAAACGAATTTGCAAGATAGTTATGCAAATTCGTTTTTATGAGTTATTTTTTCATGTAAGGTTCGATGATGTCAAGCAGCTCTTGCAATGCTTCCCAATCTGATATATCTTGTACGGAAAACGGTTTACCTGGCTCTGCCGGTGTACCATTATCCAAAAACAAGTATGCATATCCTTTAAAAATATCGATATTCACACCAAAACTATTTGCGCTCGTATTAGTTTGACGCAACATCAATGCTGGATATCCTAACTTATCCTTTAAGTGATGATATACACTCCAATTTTCTGATTCTTTGACGCTTTGTTCAATCTTTTGAACAATTTTTTTATCTTCCATCGTTCTCTTCCTTTTCTTTAAACTACGTCAAAATATACTTTTTACTACTTTTATCATACCATTCTTAATCATTGACAGACTGAATTAAGATTCAAATTTTTATTGACATCATTAAAATGAAGTTATAAATTTATTGCAATAATTAAAAAATCTTGATGAACAGAGTAACTAAAAATACTTTTTTCAGAGAATTGCTGGTTGGTGTGAAGCAAGAAAAAGCTTTTAGTGAAAATGGGTTCAAAATGATTGTACTGGTGATATTTAGCCAATAACGGGGTTGCGCTCGTTAACAACGCAAACTATTGTTAGATAGTTCAAAGGTTATTTGCGTGAGCAGATAATGAATAAAGGTGGTAACACGAAGCACTCGTCCTTTTTTGGACGGGTGCTTTTTTAATTGCAAAGGAGAAAAATATGAGAAAACGAAGACGCCGTAATGAAATTATACTTAGTTCATGTACCTTGTTAATTTTAATCGCTGGATATTTCAGCTTTTTCTACTCTCCCACTAATCGCGGTCCCCAAGTAGTTAAAGTGGGGATCGTTGGTGCAAGTAAAGGTGATATTGCGATTTGGAAAAGCGTTGCTAAAACTGTTAAGCAAAAATACGGAGTAATTGTAAAGACTTCCAGCTTCGACGGCTACGATCAGCCTGATAAAGCTCTAAAATCTGGAGATGTACAGCTTAATGCTTTTCAACACTATGCCTTTTTAAAAGAATGGAACAAGGCTAATCATGGTGGTATTAGCGCAATTGGTAAAACTTACATCGCCCCAATTCGTCTATATAGTAAAAAATATCATCATCTTAATGACTTGCCTGAAGGGGCTACTATTGTAGTTCCTAGCGATTCAACCAACGAATCACGCGCCCTTTTTGTTTTAAAAAATGCTGGCTTAATCAAACTTAAGCCCAATAAAGTCTTAGTCTCGGTTGCCGATATTACTGACAATCCTAACCACTTCAAGATCAAAGAAGTAGCTTCTGAACAGACGAGCCGTGTAATCAATGACGTCGATGCTGCCGTAGTCAACAACGACTTCGCAGCTCCAGCTGGCCTGGGCGATAAACAAACTATCTTCGTTGAACCACTGAACAAAGATTCTAAACAATGGATCAACATTATCTGTGCTCGCACTAAGGATAAAAACAAAAAGATTTATCGCGAAATCGTGAAAACTTACCAAACTAAGAAAACTAAACAAATTTATAAAAAGTACTATGGTAATAAACAAATTGCCGCATGGGATGTTACTTTGAAATAGAAAAAGCAGCTTAGCATAATGCTAGGCTGCTTTTCCATTAGAATAATCTAGTCATGTAGTCGCTCACTGCACGTTGTTGCATTTCCTGCCAATTTTCAAATTTGGTTTCCTTTTTTACAAAATTATCAATCACGTCTTGAGCTACACTTTCAATATCTTGAAATTCTTTTAAGCCAAGTTCTTTTACAAAAACATCAATAGTAGTAAAGTTAGTGTTTTTTTGCATAAACATTGGATTGAATAAATCAACGTAAGATACGGCTTGTTGGTTGCCACGCTCTTCAGCTACTTTTTCCAAATTTCGCTTTAATTTATCTTTTTCATTAGTCATCTGCTTTATCCTTTTCTAAAACTTCTGTAATTCTTTGCCACTAAATTATACTGAAAAGATGCTAAAAGAAAAACTACTGTTCAGTAATTATAATCACCTTATTTTTTTAACAAATTAATGTTAATTGAACATAATCCGTTATAATTAGAAACAAGAATAAATATAGGGGAATTTATGATGGAGAATCGTTATAAAAGCGTTTTTGATATAATCGGTCCGGTCATGGTAGGGCCATCTAGCTCTCATACTGCCGGTGCTGTAGCAATTGGTCGTGAAGGAAATAAACTTTTTGGTGGTGTTCCTAAAAAAGTCACGGTTCATTACTACGGATCATTTGCTCAAACGCATCGCGGCCATGGCACTGACTATGCCATTGCTGCAGGAATTTTAGGTTTTAATACTGATGACTTGCGTGTGCCTAAAGCACCTGAAATTGCTAAAAAACGTGGAATCGATATTCGCTTTGTCGAAGAAGAAGGCGAAAGTCCAATTCATCACCCTAACACAGCCATTTTAGACATGACAGATGGCACTAAGAAAGTTCAACTATCTGGCTGTTCAATCGGCGGTGGAGCAATTGAAGTACGCAATATTGTTTTACATGGTATTAATATTGAGCCAGCCGGTTCTCTACCTATTGTTATCTTGGTTGACTATGAGAGAAAATTAAATCATGAACAATCATTAAGTGATTTTTTAAAGTTAAAGGCACCTTTTATGCAAAAGCATATCTATAAATCACCAACTTGTTACATCTATGAATATGACATTAATAACTACTTCAAACCATCATTAGTCGGTGAATTGAAAAAGAAGTATAAGAACATTATTTGTTTATAGGTAGGAAGATATTATGTATAACCATATTAAAGAAATCGTTGCCGACTCTGAAAAAACTGGCAAACCAATCTCCGAATTGATTATTGAACAAGAATGCAAAATGTCTGGGCAGCCCCGTGAAAAGATCTGGAATAGAATGAAATATAATTTGGAAACTATGCGTGAAGCGGTAAAAAAAGGCCGCACAGGCAACGGAGTTTATTCCAGCACCGGTCTGACTGGCGGTGAAGCGGTAAAAATTAAAAAGTATCGTGAAAAAGGCCACACCCTTTCTGGTGATACAATAATGTCTGCTGTACAAAATGCAGTAGCAACCAATGAAGTTAATGCCGCAATGGGCGTTATTTGTGCAACACCTACAGCCGGATCATCCGGAACCTTACCCGGTGTATTATTCATGCTAGAAAAACGGCTAAATCTTACTGAAGAACAAATGATTCGCTTTCTTTTTACTGCGGGAGGCTTTGGCATGGTGATTGCTAACAATGCTGAAATTGCTGGCGCAACCGGTGGCTGTCAAGCTGAAGTAGGTTCGGCTTCAGCTATGGGGGCTGCTGCTGCAGTTGAAGTAGCCGGTGGAACAGCCGAGCAAAGCGCACAAGCATTATCAATTGCCATGTCTAATTTACTTGGATTAGTTTGTGATCCAATCGCTGGTTTAGTTGAAGTACCTTGTGTAAAAAGAAATGCGATTGGTGCTAGTAATGCATTAGTTGCTGCAGATATGGCGCTTGCGGGATGCACTAGTGTAATTCCAGCAGACGAATGTATCGATGCAATGAAAAAAGTTGGCCACCAGATGCCCGCATCCCTACGTGAAACAGGAATTGGCGGCTTGGCTGGCACACCAACTGGTCAGGCAATTAAAGCAAAAATTTTTGGTGAAGATGCTTAAGGTGAAAATATGCGCGATAGTGAAACAATCAAAAATGATATCATTGCACAACTTGCTACAGTGATTGATCCTGAGTTAAATGTCGATGTAGTCAACTTAGGCTTAATCTATGAAATCGATCTTGATGAAGATGGTATTTGTTTAATCAACATGACGTTAACTACCCCAGCCTGTCCATTAACCGAAGTCTTGATTAGTGGAATTACTGAAGCTGTTAAAAAAGTTGATGAAGTTAAAAATGTAGATGTAGAATTCGTCTGGTATCCTGTTTGGTCACCAGATCGCATGAGTGATGCGGCTAAGAAATATTTTGGATATAAGTAAGAAAGAAGAAACTAATTAAAGGGAGTTATATGAGTATTTTTTATGAAATTGGAATCTTTGTAGGGTTAATTTGCATTGGCTTAGCACTGCACATCTTTAAGAGATGCCGCAAAAGTGGCTACCCTTCTAATATAATTAATTTTACTTTTTCAATCTCGATCTCAACAATTGGAATTTTTATCATTATTGCTAGCCTTGCAGCAATCCAGCCACACAATTGGTACACCAGTAGTCAACTTTGGAAGATGCTGTTAGTTGGCTAAAAAGACTTAAAAACACTCACTTAAGTGAGTGTTTTTTATTTATCAAAACTCTATTTGGCATAACCCACCTTATACCAAACACTGTTAGCAACTGCTGGCTTGAGTGAATAGTTAACTAATTTATTATTTACAGCTTGAATTGCATATGAATTAGTAAGCGGCACAATATAAGCTTCATCATTCATATATTGTTGCCATTTATGGAAAGCAGCGACTCTGTATTTATGGTTGAACGCCTTAGTAGAGTCAATCTTGTCAAGCAACTTATTATTTTCTTTAGTAGCAAATCTTGAATCGTTCATCGGATTAGTTTCACTATACATTCCTCTTGGTGAAGGTTTAGTTGAAAGTGACCATGCAGCCATAAACATATCAATTCCCTTATCATCGTGATCCAACTTATCATAGAAGGAATTGAATTCTATTAATCTGCCACCAGCTAAATTAACATGTAAACCAATCTTTCTCCATTGTTGAATGTAGTTCTGAACGATTGGCTCTTGAACTGCACTACCACTCATTGCCAAGAAGTGAATGTGGAGAGGCTTACCATTTGGTTGGACTCTCCATTTTCCCTTCTTCTTGTAGCCAGCTTTATCAAGCAATTCATTGGCTTTTTTCAAATTATATGGGAAACCTTTGGTATTTTTATCAAAATAATCCCCAAATTGAGCTGGAATTAAAGTTGGCACTCTGAAAGTTAAACCTTGAGTGTACCTCTTTTCAACTTGGTTGATATTCATGGCATAAGCCATTGCTTGCCGTAAAGACTTATTGTTCATCTTGGAATTCTTGTCCATTACATTCTTGCCATTTTCCCACTTACCAACTTTAAAGCCTAAATAACTATAAGCTAGTGGAATTCTAGCTACGAAGTTAACATTTTTAGCGTCTTTAACCGCTTGCCACTGTGAATTTACCACATCGGCAATATCAAACTTATGGCTCTTAATTGCTTGTGAAGCAGAATTCGTTGAGACAACTTGCGCCACCATTTTACTTAGCTTTGGTGTACCTCTCCAAGAGTACTTGTTTGGCACCCAGGTTACTGATTGCCCTCTTACTACTTTACTTACCTTGTATGGCCCAAAGAAAAGCGGATCTTTTCTAATTTGATCAGAAGAAACTAATTTGCTAAAAGGAACATCTTTTAAGTAGTGGTAAGGTGCTGCAGTTTCAATGAAGTAATCATTACCTGATTGGAGCATCCCCGGCTTCATTGATAAGAAGTGGATGACAATAGTTCTACCGTTTTCTCCATCAGGGTAAGTAATTCCAGAAATCGTCTTAGCCTTGCCAGCGTGGTATTCTTTCATCCCTACAATATTTGCTAGTGAATCTGAATATCTCAAACTATTAGTTGCTTTGTTAGCAGTCATTTCATATGGATATTCAAGATATTTAGCAACAACCTGCTTGCCATCTGACCATTTAACACCCTTTTTGATTGTAATCGTAGCTGTTTTTTTCTTTAAATTAAGCTTAAAAGTTGCCGGGCCTTTATTAGTAATCTTGTAGCTATTGTCAGTATCAAATAATGCTTCATTACCAAATTGCATTACATCAGAATCAACTTGATCAACAGACAATTGACTGTCAAAAATTCCTTTGAATGGAGTATCTGTTTCAATAGCATAATTTAAAGTACCACCATTTTTAGCCGTCTTTTGGGGCGTTTGTTCTGGGAATTTTTCTGCACTCTTAGTATCAGATTTAGTATTTTGACCACAAGCAGCTAAACTTAAGGCTGCACCAATAATTAAACTTGCTGAACTTACTAACTTCATTGACTTCATAGCTTTTACTCTCTTTTCAATAAAAAAAGACCCACATCCCAATTAGGGATGTGAGTCCTTGCTTAATAATCGTTCAATTAATTATTTAACAAAAATCGCCGCACACCATAATTTAGAATCACAAAATAGACCATCATTTTGGTGGCGGCGTCGTAATTCTACTGTTAATACGCTTTGTGATTCTAACATGATATGTAGCTCCTTTCTTAAATAAATTTAATATTATGCTAATCTTACTAATGAAGTTTGTCAACAAGAAATTTTATTTTTTAAAATCTAGCTAAACCTAAGGCATGTTGTGCGGCTAAGTTGAGTAAGCTCCATTGGCGGTCAAATCCGGGTTGGAAGAAGAAATCTTGCTCAGCCAAATCTTCAAGAGTCATTTTATGACTGATTGCCAAAGCCAAAACATTGCCTTGAGCAGTAACGTCATATTTAGAAAGAACAGCACCACCCAAAATTTGATGGTTATATGGATTGAAAGTTAAACTTACATAAACCTTAGGATTATCCTTTTCTGGAATATAAGCTGGACGCATTGAATCTTCATAAAAACTAGTTCCATATGGAATATCATTCTTTTCAGCTGAGAATTGATTCAAACCTGCTGTAGCAAAATGATAATCAAATACGCTTAATGCAGAAGCACCAATTACACCTTTGAATACTTGATCAGGTTTAGCTTCAAATAAGTGATCGACTAAATATTGTGCTTCACGACGAGCAGTTGTTGCTAATGCAATTGGCATTGGTTTACCTGCAGGAATTGAATATGGCAAAATAGCATCTCCAATTGCATAAACATCTTTAACATTAGTTCTCAAGTATGGATCAGTCTTAATCCAGCCTCTTTGATCAAGATCAACAGTGCCCTTTAACCAATCAGTGTTAGGACTTACACCAGCAGAAACCACAACTAAGTCAGCAGATACATCACCGTTGTCTGTCTTGACACTTTCAACTTTATCAGTGCCATTAAATCCCTCAATCTTAACGCCCATTTTAAGATCCATATGATCCTTAAATGTTGGTTCTAAGATATCCAATAATTCAGGATTAAGGTAAGTTCCTAAAGGACGATCAATCATATCCATCAAGGTTACATGCTTGCCTGCTTTGGCAAATACTTCGCTAGCTTCAGTACCAATGTAACCTGCACCAATGATAGCTACGTTCTTAATTGCTGGATCAGTGGTTGCCGCTTTTAACTTAGAAGCCCAGTCACGTCCACGCATTAAGTAGATATTCTTTAAATCACTACCTGGAACAGGCAAAACTTTTGGCGTTACACCAGAAGATAAAATTAATTTATCATAACTAACTTCTTCTTCAGAATCATTAGTTAAGTCTTTTACAGTAACTGTCTTCTTGTCGGGATGAACAGCAGTCACTTCATGATTGGCATAAACATGACCGCCTTTTTTCTCAATATCTTCAGGTGCAAAGTTTCTTACATCATCTTCTGCAGTAACTTTATTTTCAAGGAATAATTGCATCCCGCATGACATGAATGAAATGAAGTCACCGGCTTCGTAAATAGTTACGTCAACGTCATCGTACTTGTCTAATAACTCAATTGCTGATTCATGACCACCATGTGAAGCACCAACAATAATTACTTTTCTCTTATCCAAAATTCCAAACCTCCTGTTTATTACTTAACAGTTCTATTGTAACCTCTTTCATAAATTGATACAGTTTTAACGCTTGAATAAAATCAGTAAAATATGCATTTATTACTACTTATTATGCTAATTATTCCCTATATATTAAGTTATTTGGATAAAAAAATTTATTGATCTTATTGTGATTTAATTTTCTTTTATTATCGGTTAAAGATATTATCAACATACAAAACTATAAATAAAAGACCCTCGGTTACTAATTAACTGAGGATCTTCTATTTATGATATTTCTTTAAACTATTTTGATTTGGAAACAATCGATCATGTGAGCCGACTCGCACACCAACTGCAATTAATTCATTACGTTCTACGTACCAAATCACTAATACATCATTAATATCGTTTGGGTGCTTTCCGTGAGGGGTATCACGAACATGAAATTCTCGATATCCAGCTAGCCGTCGCTTAAGTGGATGATCGTCATACTCATCAGGTAATACGCCATTTTCTAATAATTCATCAATCGCTGCTCGTACATCATCAATAATAGTTGGATCAAGACGTCCTAAGCGTTTTAAATCAGCGTTGAAAGTAGCACGTGGCCTAAATTGTAATCTTGCCATTATTTAAACTGCTCCCAATAATCATCATTCGATTTTACAACAGGATCATCTGGTAATACATGACGTTGAATTAATTGATCACGAGCAATAGCATAATCTAAAGAATCCTCCTTAGCTTGCAACGCTTTTTCCATCCAATATAATTTTTCCTGAGAAAGGACAGCAACTGAGCGGCTATTAGATCTAGCAACATATACTACTTCATCATCGTCATTTACTTGATCTAAATATTTTTTTATGTGAGCTCTAAAATCACTTTGTGTTAATGCTAAGGTCATATTAATTACCTCCCTATATTCTTGTACTTAATATTGTACTTAATTTTGTTAATTAATCAACGAATATTATTTAAGCCTGACTTAAAGCATCATCAATTGGCGTATCACCTTCACGCATCTTGATGATCTTATGGCTCGTGTTTTCGTATTTCAAAATATCAGCCAAAGTTTTGGCAACATCTTCAGCGGGATTATAACCAAACTTACCTTCATCAATAGTAATCTTGCCAGTGCCAGGCTTGTCGGTCATCACCGTTAGTTGCAAAATCGTGTAATTCAAATCAGTATCATGAATTAAATAATTATCAGCAAAAAACTTAGCAATATTGTAATCAGTTAATCCATCGAGGCCTTTAACAGCTCTCCACTTAGTTGGTTCAAGTAAAAACAATGCACTAAGCATCATGAATCGCTTGATACCATCCTTTTCAGCAGCTTGCATCAACTTAACTGCACCAAAAGCGTCAACTTGGAGTAAATCTTTTGCACCCGAACCTGCAGTAAAGCAAATTACATCGGCACCTTTAATAGCTTCAGCCATTTCTGCGACGCTTTCGTGAAGATCAAACTTAACTGAAGTGACGTGATCATTCTTTTCTATTCTCTCAGGATGACGAGCTCCAGCGATAATTTCATGTCTATCGTCTAGTAAGTCTTTAGTTAAAAGTGTGCCTACACGTCCAGTTGCACCTGCAATAAAAATCCTCACCTTTTTCATACCACCTATTCATTTAACGTTTCTATTGAAATTATAGGTGTTACGGTTAATTTGAAAAATTACTAATTTTTGATATGGGTATACGGGGAATGCATAGTGAAAATATTTATATGATATTGGTTACTTTTCTTCAAACTTTACCAAAAAATAAAAGCCTATATACTGTATTTAAAGCAGACCAGTAATAGGCTTTATAAAAGACTACTCAAATAAGAGCAGTCTTTTTATTTATATGTTAATGCGATTTTTTCAAGAGCTTCTTCCAAAAAAGCTTTCGGAACGCTACCGACTTTGCTGTATTCACGAGCCACTGATGAAGAATCTATAGTTCGTTCTTGCGACAATAATACTTGTCCATGAACAGGTAGACCATCAGGCAATTTCATATTTAATGGAAATTCTTTAATTTCGCTAGTAATTGCTACAACTTTAATTAATCCACCACATAACTCATTAAAGTCATCATTTGAGACTACCAAAGCTGGTCTAAAACCTCTCTGTTCATGACCTCTCGTAGGGTTGAAGTCCATCTTGATTAAATCCCCTTGATAAAATCTTCTTGCCAAATCATCACCTCATTTCAAAGAAGATTTCACAACTAAGCTAAAATAATTCTCTTCCTACTAGTTCATCAGAATCAATTTCTTTAGATTGATTTGGATGTTCTTTTTCCCAGTCAGACCAATATTTTTTTATAATCAAAACCGTCAAAAAGTTCCTTTAAGCTTTCAGGCTTTTTTGTTTTTTTAAAACTATTTCATTATCTTTATTAACTTCAATATCAAATTTGGTTGGCAACATCCTAAGATAAACAAAAATGCTGATAATCTCTGCTTAGTAAGCTTTGATACATCAGCATTTTTAATCTAATTTTTTCTTTTTCTCTTTGGCGTATAAATTAACGGTTGCACTTCTGATTCAAATTCTTTCATGCTAATTGGCTTGATAAGATCATCGTCGACATTGAAGAGCTTTAGCTGGCCTTTCACATGAATTGGCTTAATCACATCGGCAAGTTCAATATGCCAATAGTAAAGATCTTCCCATGAAGAATATTGGATATCCATTAAATTCACGACACAAATTGCATAACCGGCTGCAGCACCTGCCACTTTCTTGGCAGTTGAACACATCAGAAGCGGCCCGCGGTAATTCGTCTTCCACGTTCTATATTCAATTTTCTTTTTACCTGCAATCATGTCCATAATGTAATCGCCACGCACCGATAATGCCTTCATTGTTGCCTCCGTTAATTCATTACTTAACAGGAATACGAATAACTGTCTTCAAATTTTCTATCTTTGTTCTGCGCGGATCAGACAAGTAAATCTCGTGATGACTGCGCTTTTCAGAATAATCTGGCACCACACCATTTTGCTTCGCAAATTCTTTCATTTTCTCAATCGTAGCTGGCTCATCATCATAAGCCCCCACATGCATCACTTGAACGCACTTACCTTCTTCCAAAGTAATTAATTTAACCTTAGAAAAATCGCTATCTTTCTTTTCACTAGCTTCTTTGATCGCCCAGTCAAGTACATCTTGAGTAACGAAATCCGGCACCCGAATCATAGAAATAAACTCGAACTTTTCCTTATGCGTATAGTCAACTCCATTATTGCCATCTTGCCACCAAAGACCTTCAAGTGGCGGCACCACAAAGTCAAAATAATCTTTGATCTTATGTGTTCCCTTTTTGCTCATCTTAATGGTATAAGCAATACCGTACAAAAGTTGAATCGTCCTTTTATACTCACTATCGTCAACATTTGGGTTACCCTTGCCACGTACTACAATATACGTCATTTTTGGGACATCAATCAGTTCCGGCTTTTTGCCTGGTTTATAAAATTGTTTTTGTTCTTTTTTGAAATCGTACGTCATAAGAATTCACTTTCTATTAAATCGCTTTCTTTTAATTGTATCTTAATTGCTATTTTTTTAGTATTCTTTTTAAATTCCTTATAAATACATATATGTGATTAACGAATATACTATAGTTTTAGATGATTGGTAATAGAATTTTCTAAATCGAAAATTTATATTATTTATTAATTAATCATTTGCTAGTTATTTTTTTGATGCTTATGTACCTTACGTGGTTTCCTTATTTTAATTACTTCCCAGATAATTGCAACAATAGCAATAACCAAAACAATGCCACTTATTAGTATTACTGGCAAATTATTACTTTTTTGTTTTACCTTAGTTTTATCTACTTTGGCTTTAGTTGTTTTCTTTGGTTTAGCTTCATTTTTAGTGAAATTTGACTTTGGTTCAACCGATGAAGATGAGGCTGAGGACGATTCTTTGATTGAATTCGAGGAATCTTCAGATGAACTAGATGTATTTGAAGATTTCTGGCTTTGATTAGCATTTGACGTTGCGTGATTACGTCTCAGCTCTTCTTGAGAAGAATAATGTGCAGAATTATGAACTGAAGAACTACTATGATCATTTTGATATGAAGCAACAGATTTTTTCATTGCATAAACTTTCATTTCAGTTATTCCACTCGGATTGTTCCAATCAACGGAGACCACCGGTGCATTCGAAGTATAATCATAACCAGCAATCTGGGGCAATTGACTATAACTAAACATTCTCTGTGGACTATCTGTATAGCCATTTTCTATATCAAGTAAATATCTACCTAAAAAGCGTCCCGTTGACTGATCGTAAACATTCGCATAGAGCTTTTGCACACTGACTGTTCGATTAGTATCGGTATTTTGATCAGAATTTTCTACTGCTCTAACATAAGTTGGGTGACAATATTGACTAAGTGAAATAGGCGTTGCTAACGCTGCCGTAATAATCATTGCATTAATAAATTTTCTATTATTTTTAAACATGATTACTTTCTTCTTTTCATGAAATCAAAAATAAGTTATCTATTATCTCTATTTTATTATTTAAAGATAGGATGGGCCTAATTTTATTAGTATTAAAATTATTGTTTTATAGACAACTTAATTAAATTCTCGCTTTATTGTCTCAATCAATTTCTGACATAATTCACTAGAATCAGGACGATAGTACAAACCATAATCAATCTTCAAATCCCAATCTACTTTTTTAACCAAATTAGGATTAGCTAATGTACCTAAATAATCAGGAACTACCAAAATTTCATCTCTTATTTGTGCATTATTTACCACAGCAGTAGTCAAAGAATTGTATTTTTCTAATTTGATATTTGAAATTTTATCCTGTAAAAATTTTTCTATCTCATGCATGGATTTATATGCTGAATCATCAGGAATAACTACTTGTCTTTCCTTAAGATCTGAAATTCTTAATTCATTCCTTTTAACTAGAGGATCACTTGGTGGCATAATTGCTACTAGCTTTGATGTAGTGCATTTACAAAAAGAAAATCCTTGTCGCAGAAATGGCTTTTCAGCATAGCATCCCTCAAATAAATCAATATTCCTCGACAAATTTTCATAATCTGCTATTTCTATAAAATCTATCCTGCTTTTAGGATTTATTTTCAAAAATTGATGCCAAATTTTCTTAATTAAAATCGGTGGATTCAAAAATCCTGATCCTACAAAAATAGTATTTTTATATCTAGCTAAATTCTGATCAATCTGTTCAGATAATTCCAATATTTTTTGTGCTTCTTCTACAAAAACTCGTCCCGCATTTGTCAAAGTCACTCCATGAGTCGTCCGATTAAACAGTGTTAAGTCCAAATGTGATTCCAATAAGTTAATCTGTTGCATTACTGCATTTTTAGAAACATACATTTCCTTAGCTGCACCAGAAAAACTCCCATTCTTAGCTACTAATAAAAATGTATTTAATTCATTGTTATACATATTTTTTCTCCGAGTTAAGTCAGTCCTTCACGCTGTATCTCTATAATAGCACAAGCACTAATAGCGCTTACAGTTATAATTTAAAGTAAAAGAAAGAAGGTATCCTCAATGAAATATACTAAAGGAACTTACTCTAGCTCAGCTAAAGGTCACAGCTCAAATGTTAACTTAACCGTAAATTTTGATTCTGACAAAATAAAAAATGTTTCTATTAATGTCGAAGGTGAAACTAGCCAACGTAATAAAGATGTAGTTTCCCAACTGAGCGCACAAATTTTAAAAAAGCAAGATGATTCACTTGATGCAGTTACTGGTGCAACTGAAACTAGTAACGCAGTAAGACGTGCACTCACTGATTGTATTAAGCAAGCTACTGGTGACACGGAAAACCAAACTAAAACCCCATTAAAAGATGGTACTTATACAGAAACTGTTCCATCTTACAGCCTTATTGCTCCAATGACAGGTGAAGTTACTATCAAAAACAATAAAATCAAAAATATAAAAATTACTTCTGAAAAAGATTCCCAAACTTCACCTTGGTTCCATGTAGCTGAAAAGAAATTTATTCCCAGACTAATTGAATCTCAATCACTTGATACTGATGCAGTTACAGGTGCCAGTGTATCTTCAGGTGCTATTAAATCAATCGCTGAAAAAGCTATCAAAGATGCTGGCGGAAATAACGATGAATGGCACACTCCTGTAACTAAAAAGAATGATACTGTTGAAAAGAAAGACTTTGATGTTATCGTTGTGGGCCTTGGAGGTTCTGGTATTTTAAGTTACTGTGCTGCCGCAAAGTCCGGTGCTAAAGTATTTGGCTTAGATATAGCCGCTGGAATCGGTGGTAACTCCATCTCAACTTCAGGTCCAATGGTTGTTAACTCAAAGATTCAATCTAAGAAATACAACGATGGTAAAGACAATATCGATCCTGAAGATCTTTATAATACTTGGATCGACTACGTCAAAACTGATAAGAAGGCTGCAGTAATCAAAAAAGCCATCTACGAAGATGGCCCTGCACTAGATTATTACATGAAGAATTTTGGTTTTAGCTTCGATAGCCCTGCCTTTGGCATGCCAGCTGGTTACTTCCCTTCATTTGTAAGACAAGATTGGACAAAAGAATGGGCGGTTTATACGGCTAAGGACAATAAGTGGTATTCTGCTGGTCAGCCTGTACATATTGATCAATATCAAAACGCCCTTGATAAGGCAAAAGGCATGAATCCTGTTAACGATTACCAATTGGAATTAGCCGCTAAGGACTTTATCAAAGATGATAGCGGTAAAGTCATAGGCGTTAAAGCAGTTTCATATGATGGCACTACCTATAACATTTATGGTAGGGCAGTTATTCTAGCTAGTGGCGGCTTTGTTGGGAATAATCAAATGATGAAGGATGTTTATGGTCATACTTGCCACACCTTTGGTTCTACTACAGCTAAAGGTCAAGGAATCAAGATGGGACAAAGCATTGGCGGTAATACTTACGCATTAAGAACTTTGCCGATGATTCATATTTCTCAAGTACCAAATATTATCCGTGATGATTCATTAACCCCAGATCAAAAAGCCACTCTTTCAGCACTTGCCATCACTTCTGATGCTAAGCAAATTGATGAAACTGGGAACATTTTAGGCAGTAAAGATGAAAGCGGTATTGAAGAATCTAAGTTAACAGTCGGTATTGCTTATGCTCCTGGATTCCACTACTTCAATGCTTATACTAAGGAAGACTTGGATAAGATGAAGAATGAAGGAGTATCTGAAACCACTTCTAAAGTTGTAGTAATTATTCTTGATCAAGGTGGTAAGGTTCCTGCTGCTCATACTCCAATTAAGGATATTGATAAAATTGTTGACGAAGCCATTAAGCATGGGGATGCATGGAAAGGCACTCCTAGTGAGTTAGCTAAACAATTGAACATGGATGAAGCAAAGTTAACCAAATCATTGGGTGATCCAAACAAAGAATACTACCTCTTTGAAGCTGCTGGTTATGCATATGCTACATGTGGCGGTCTTGATGTTGATGAAGATATGAACGTATTACGTCAAGACGGTAGCAAGATTGAAAACGTCTTTGCGGTTGGTCAAGATTCAGAAGGTGTAGAAAACCGTAATGATGAAGCCTACACGCCATGGGGTGGTCAGGCTCAAGCCTGGACTTTCGTTTCAGGCAAAATCGCTGGTGAAAATGCGGCGAAGATTTAGTAAATTATAGTGAATATAACGAAAAAGGGATGCAATCCGCATCCCTTTTAATTTGGCCAATAAACTAAATATTCAAAAACATTTTGTTAATAATATGTATGATCAGACCGAGTAACAATGCAATATTAGCACTAATCATATATTTTTGTACTTTTTTATCTAGATGTTGTTTAGGATAAAAGTTATTCATTTTTGTTTTTCCTTTATTTTATATATCTGCTAAAAAATAGTAGTTTACAAACCACCCTAAAAACCATTTCTATTCTTTTGTGTTAATCTTTTACACTCAAGAAGCTCTTGTTTTTTATGTTCATCTTTATCAAATACTACATAAACTTGATCAAAATCTTTATTTTTGTTTACGCTTTTTCTGCACTCTGTTAATTCATATACTTTATCCATCGTAGCTCGAATTCTTGTATCATGATTAACTAACTCTAATTCCGTAGCTAGACAGACTAATATAGTTTAATTTTACTCTGAACTATTATTTTAAAACAAGTGTCGTCCTACACCTATCACTTTTCTATTTCTATATAGTTTTAATCTCAAACGTCATTTAATAAAAATTAAAATTATATTAATCTAGCAATTATGGTTATTCAAATATATTTTTTGTTTTCCAATAATAGCTAGTTATTTATCATCAGTCCAAAATAACAACGCTAATCAACTACCATTTTCTTCATTGTTATTTTACGTACCCTATTTTTACAAAATTATGAAGCAAGCCTTAAAATCGAGAACTATTTTCCTTACAAAAATGCTGGATATCCAAAAAAAGTGTATAGTTTATCTCTGAAAAAATTATATTTATATACATTAAACAACATTTTTTATTAATAAATTTAAGAAATGAGGTTTTAAACCGTGTTTTTTCAAGTCTTAAGCTCAATTTTATTTCTTCCATTTTTAGTTATGAGCATGATAATTGCTCAAGTCCACTTGGAAGGATATTGGGATTCTAAAATTACCAAGTGGCGAGGAAGACAATGGTCTGTTTTTTATATTATATTTTTATACATAGTTCAAGAAATATGTATCATGGAACTAACGCTACTAAATTTGAACATTATGGCTTTTATTTATGTTATCCCCATCACAATGATTTTAAGAAATAAACATCAAATTTGGTGGGGCCTTTTTGCTCTGACCCCTGTTTTAGCATGGATGTTAGATGCATATTTAAAACGATATCAATTTATAAATTTAAGAGCGACTTTATTACAACTTGCCCTAATTGGCCTAGTTTGTTGGTCTGTCTTACATAATAAGAGACTTTCCTACTATTATAAGTATACAATAGCTTTATACAGTAACTGCTTTATTCATATGTTACATTTATATCTTGAACATCAGCTTCAACTTGATTTCACAGTTAGTATACTAGCAGGAACTTTTTTCATTATCATAGCTGAAAATTCAAGAATGTATTATGAACAAAAGCAAAAAGAAGAAATTGAAAAACTACATTACGAAAGTGTCCGTGACGACCTAACGGGTTTACTCAACTATCGAGCCTTTGATGAAGAAATGCAGGGATTATCAAAAGACGAGAGCAACATGCCTATTTTTATTGCAGTTCTTGATATTGATCACTTTAAGCAGGTTAATGATACTTATGGTCATCTAAATGGCAATACCGTTTTGAGTACTTTTTCTAAAAAATTAAAATTAGATATTCACCATAACTTTGATCCTCATTGTGCTGTATATCGCTTTGGCGGTGAAGAATTCACCATCTTAATTAAAACTAAAGATAATACTAAAATTATTAAAATCCTTAATAGTATCAATAAATATTACTCAAAGCATCCCGTTATAACAGATGAAGGACAAAAAATCTTTTTCTCTTTCTCAGGTGGTTTAACCGAGCATCATAATAATGAAAAGTTCACTAAAACCCTTGAAAGAGCCGATGAGTTAGTTTATCAAGCAAAAAAGACAGGTCGAGCAAAAATCCTAATTGGTTAACCAAAATGATTATTCTATCGAACTAACAGATTTCAATTATAATAGATTATAAAGATACGACTAAGTTTACTTTTAGGTAAAATAATATTCATAGGATCTTGCTCACCTTAAGTAATTGAAAGGAGAAAAAATGTATAAGTGGCATAATGTGTTTCAACCTATTTTTCAGATAGATCAAAACATGAATCATAAAGTTGACCACTACGAGATGTTATTACGTGATGAAAACGACCAATTCCCTAATCATGATTTTTTCAGAATCATTAGTACTGAGGAAGATAATCAAAAATGGATCCAAATAGAAGAAAAGTCATTAAAAAATCTATTTTCCCTTCATCCCAATATTCATGTAAATTTAAATGTTGAACCCATTCAATTCGCTTATCCAAGCGTATGGGAATTCTTAAGACGAATTTATGATAAATATGGTCAAAAGGTAATTATTGAAATTACTGAGCGTCAATTACAAGCTGGAAATATTGGGAATCGCCAATTCGATTGCGCTTTTCAAAGAATTAATGATATTGGATTTAAAATTGCTTTAGACGATGTTGATTCCGGTAGTAATAGTTTTAGTTTTGTCAATCATCATGTTAATCAGATCAGTGTGATTAAACTTTCATTACTTATCTTCGATAATGTTTCTTCAGGAACTACCATTAGTTTTATTGATTCTTGGGCAGCCTTTGCTAAAGAAAAACACTTAGATTTAGTGATAGAAGCTGTTAGATCAAAAGAAATTGCTAAGCGTTTTGCCGGCAACAAGCATATTTTCCAACAAGGCTATTACTGGGAAAAAGCACTCAAATTAGAAGACATTTATTAATATAACAAGAAAGAGTCCGGGAAAAATTCCCAGACTCTTATTTAATTTGTTGTGGCTTTTGATAATGATAACCTTGACGATAATTTACCTTCAATTGCTTGGCTAAGGTAGCTTGATTTTCATCTTCGATTCTTGCCAGTACGTCTTTGACACTATACTTTTTTAATTTTCTTTGCCATTGAGCTAAGGTGACGTCAATCCAATGATCATTAGATTTATTAAAGGCAGATGCATTAAACTTAATATAATCTACCCAAGGTAAATATTTAATCAATTTTTTATAATGATATTTTGACGAATTTACCCCTTCAATCGTAACTTGAATATTAGGATAATTGCGTGCCAAAATCTCTAAATCTTTCATTAAGCGTCGTCGTCGCCATAAATTAGAATTCAATACGTCATTAATATCCAACTCAAGCACAATAATCTTATTGGGGAGAACACCCATCACCCAATTCAAAAAATTTCCAGCCCGATAATCGGCTAATTGACTGACTGTCATATTAATCGTTAACATTCCAACATCATCAGCAAATTGATGATGTTGTTTTTCAACAGCTTCAGCTACTAAATTCAAAGGGAAATTATTTACATCTTTAGGTAATTGCCACTGCTTTTCTTGATAATTATATTCTCGCAATAATAATTCATAAGCTGTTAATTTATCATTCTTATCATAAATTTTTTGAACAAAATATTTATAATTATTAGTATAATTTTTATCTTCATCTATGCCTGTTTTTTGTCGATAACGAAAATAAGCTTCAATACAAAATAGAATACAAATAATCGTGAAGATAATAAAGACAATCGTTAAAATAGATATTAATTTAACCATTAATCTACCTTCCGCTTAGGACTAATCCACTTACCGCTTCCATGCCCCATAATTGTTTGAACAGCTCTAACAAAAGTTGTCACAATAGTTAACGGATTAACTATCCAAGTAAAGATCAGATAAATCGGAGCAAATAACAAATACTTAAATTTAACGCCATTAAAGTCCAAAATCAGTGCTGCTAATACTTGCAATATACCTGCAATCATTTGGAAATTAACATATATCAGGGACATAACTATGCCATGATAAACTCTCTCCCAATTACCTGCGACTGCAAAGCAAATCATAGAAATAATAAAGATAATTGTTGTAATCCAGAAAAAAACGACCAAACAATCGATAAAGTTGTATCCGTCATCATCGGAATAACAAATCTATTTTTCCAGGGGTGTTTTAATACCTTAGCAAAGTTGGTCAGCCATACTTCTGTTCCACCTTGAGCCCACCGTTTTCTTTGGTGATATAAGTCGATTAATCCTTCCGGCACATTCATATGAAAAACAATATCAGGTGCAAATTTGGGCGTTAAATTATTAAAAGTATGATCCCAAGCAATACTAATGTCCTCCGTTGCTCTATCTTGTCTAAATCCGCCAACTGAAATTAAAAAATCGCGTCGATACATAGTATTAGCACCACTATAAGCATACATAGTATCATTAACCGCAGTTTGACTTCGTTTAATAATCCCTACAATACTAGAAAATTCCACAGTTTGAGATTTGCCTAAAATGCTTGAACGATTGTAAACATCCATGTTAGCTGTAATTGCTGCATAGTTTAAACCCTTGGGACTAGTAAAATAGAGCATATATTTATTCAGAACATCACTTTCTGGCACAGTATCTGCATCATTACTTAAAATATATTCGCCTTTTGCGAAAAACATTCCAATATTAAAAGCATGTGCTTTACCCGAATTTTTCTCAACTCGAATGACCCGCAATTTTGAATATTGCTCTTGCATTCTATGTAAAATTTCTGGCGTCTTATCAGTACTACCATCATCCATTACTAGAACTTCATAATTGTGATAATTAAGCTTGGTTAATAAATATGTCAGCGTATTTTCAATCACTATTTCTTCATTATGAGCCGGGACCATAATTGTAATGAAAGGTTCATGATCCAGTTTCTTATCCTTGGGTAATTCATCTTTACGCCGAAAAATCACATAAGCCACAGCTCCCCAGAACCAAAACATCGCCCCAAGAATTGGATATAAACTTAAAATTGTAATTATAATTACTTCAGTCGTATTAAGAAAACTCACTTTTTATCATCTTCTTTATTAATTACATCTTTTAATTGAGACTTACCCAAATTTTGTTCAGGCTCTACTTCATAATATCTAACATTCTGTCTTAGCTGAGGTTCACCAAAACGTTCGGTCATAAAATTTTCAGCATTCTGTCTTTTATTTTTATTTTCAGAAATATCATACATGGGCCATTTAGTAACTAATCCCTTTGCACGCTGATATTGCACGTAACTAAACGAAATACAAAAAACGGCTATCATTGCTAAGGCAAATATTAGTAAGATTATTACTAAATTTATCATGTCAAATCCTTCACTGTAATACCAAAAATAGTGACCATATCGTCCACGTGTCAGATATGCTAGATAGGTTGATATTGTTATCACACAAGGCGTAAAGAAAAAAATCCATCCTATAATTAGCACGATAGTTTGCCAGATTTTTAATAATATATGGCCTGATTCAAAATAAGCATCACGATAATTTTGATTAGTTCCTTCGACATCTTTATCTATGTTCACTTTTTTAATAACACATCCTATTTTTTATAATTCCTTATTTTTGGATACCCTCTATTATAGTAAAAAAATTCAAGCTGAGCTGCTAATTTAAGAATATCTATAAAAAAACAGTTCTGAAAATTTCTTCAGAACTGTGCTTAATTCTTTAGTTTTTTATTTACTTCATTTCATCACTATCAACATAAGTCATTTCAGACCAGGCACCTGGCTTTGTGTGGAGTGATTTAATATTTTCATCACCTGTAAGTGGATTGCCAACTCTGGCTGCTGAAAAATTGTCAATCATTCCTTGAGTCATACCATTTTTCTTAGTCTGCTCAATCGTAATTTTATCGATGATTTCATCTTCATGACCAGTCAGAATCTTTTCGGCAAATAATGGATCAATGATATTTTCACGTCCAACCGCTACTAAGTCAGTGTACTTCATTGCATCCCTAGCCTTTTGAGGACTATCAACACCACCAACAATAATTTCCTTGGTGCCTTCGCCTAAAACAGGCCTAAACAATTCCGCAAAAGTCTTGTCACTATCCTCTGGCTTTTGATCATAAGCTGGCAAAGATAAGTAAATATAATCAAGATCAAATTTATCTGTAATTGCCTTAATCAATTGCGTCGACTCATGCCAAGTGTAGCCAACACTATTTGGATTGATTTCTTCAGGACTAATGCGGTAGCCCACAATAAAGTCCTTGGGTGCATACTTCTTAACGGCATTTACGACAGATTCAACTACAGCAAGCGGGAAGTTCATTCTCTTTTCCAAACTGCCACCCCAATGATCTGTTCGCTGATTTGAATAAGCTGAGAAGAATTGCTGGATCAAGTAATGGTTTGCACCATGGATTTCTACACCATCAAATCCGGCTTTAACTGCACGTTTAACGGCTCTACCAAAGCCTTTTATCACATTATGGATTTGCTCATCGCTATATTCATGTACTTTATACGGTAAAAATGGGAAGTCCATAGCAGTTGGAGCATATACAGGCTTGCCATAAAGGGCTACGCGACCACTCGCCTCACGACCAGTATCAGCAATCTGCATAATTGCCTTGTTGCCGCTGCTCTTCATTGCAGCAGCTACTTTCTTAAGTTGCGGTACGAATTTATCATCATAAACAGCAAGTTGCGTACGATCTTTTGCCCAAGAAATTGCGGGGCCACCTTCAGGAGTAACATAAATATATAGTTAGAAAAAATGTATTAATTGCTATCACTTTGTTTCATTTGATCTAATTATGCTACACTTTTGCCTTAATGCAACCAGGTTTTAAAGTAAACTAAATATATTTTAAAACATATGTTCTTTTTGCCTTCCTTTTGATATAATTATTTCAAAAAGGAGGCGAACAAATGGTCAAGAATGGAACAGTTTCTAGAAATGGTACCCAATATGAGCAGCTTGCCAGTGAATATCTGATTCCAGCTGCGCCTTTATTGGATGAAGCGGCTACTCAGGCACATAATCTGTACAACCGTGCCCTGTATGACGTTCGATAAGCTTTCTTTAAGCGTCAGTACATTAACAGTTTTACCGACTTGAATACTCTGTTTAAGAAACGCTATGAATCAAAGGAAAATATGCTTTATCACAAGCTGGGCTACGTTCAAAGCGCTCAACAGACTTTGCGAGAAGTGATGACTATCTGGCAAGCCTGGTTTAAGGCACTAAAAGCTTACCGCAAGAATCCGGCTAGGTTTACTGGCAGACCCAGAATGCCCAGATACCTGCACAAAAGTCAGCGCCACACTTTTTATGTGACCAATCAGAATGCCCAGATCGTTAGAAAAGATGAACAGGACAAGGGCTACTTGGTTATTAAAAAGCTAGGTATTAAAATCAAGCTGGCATCGGCAGATATTAAAAAGATTGGCAGAGTGGCCTTTAAGCCGGTAGCTAATGGTTATAAGGTAATCGTACCATATAAAACTAAGCAAAAAATTAAGTATCTGCCTGATAACGGCAAATATCTTGGCATCGACCCTGGCATTGATAATGCTTTTGCTTGCGTAAGCAATACTGGCGCTCGCCCTTTGCTTATCAACGGTCGTGGAATTAAATCAGTCAACCAGTACTACAACAAAAAGCGTAGCGAGCTAAAGCGACTGCAAGCTAAGTATCATCAGTTAGAAAAGCTGATTAGTACTAAGCAAGGCTTAAAGCCAGTTTATCAAGAGACCAAAGCCATGAAAAGAATTACTGCTTGGCGTAATGACAAGATTAGACAGTTTGCCCACAAAGCATCCAAACGTATAGTAGATTATGCGTTAAGCTGTGACGCAAACACGATTGTCATTGGCAAGAACAAGTCTTGGAAAAGGTCATTCGAGATGGGTAAGCGAAACAACCAGAACTTTATCGGTATTCCGCATCAGGTGATGATTGACATGATTAAGTATAAGGCTAATCTGGCAGGTATTACCGTGATTCAGACTAACGAGTCCTATACTAGTCAAATTAGCGCACTAGATCATGAACAGCCTTGTTGGAACAATGGCAATAAGAGCCGTAAAAAACAAAGAAAAAGCCCTGTCAATCGCAGAATTAAGCGCGGCCTGTTTAAAGCAGACAACGGCACTTTAATCAATGCGGATATAAACGGAGCTTTACAAATAATTAAAAAAGTATTCCCGAATTTTTCATTAGATGACGGGATAGTGGGCGCAGTGTTGCGACCTTTTAAATGGAGTCCGACCATTTAGGAGGGTACCAGCTAAGTATAAACTCTCATTTGAGTCTATAATTAGTAAATGAATATGAGCTTTATCCTTGCGCAGTTGGTTGAAGCAATCGTAAAGTTGTCCTGTCAGTATCGAAAGAGATTATTCTTTTTTGGTGCGTTATAAAGCAGGTTGAGGCGAATATTGACGAAAAAGCGAGGATAAAAGTGTAGTAAATGTCTTCAAGTGGATAGATATGGATACATTTACCTAATATTTTCTAACATTCAGTAATTAACATACCACCCGACTTTGAGTGATGTCTCCAATAATTAATTGTGTCTTCACTTGCTTCGCCATCGATACCACTGTTTGTCAACATCGGCGGTTGAACGAAGCGGTTAGAGATTTTTGCGCCATGTTTAAAAGTCAAAGAATCGTTTAATTCAGCCATATCAGTTTCTTCTTACTTTTTATCAGTTAAATCACTCATATTATATCACTAATAAAAAGTAAGAACTAAAATCATTAACTAATTAATAATAGCTAACCTTTTTTATTTTTCTATCTAATCTACAACCTTAGCACCCAAACAAGTCTTAAAATGATTCAATGCCCACTTATGACCATTTTGATCAAAGCTAGCTACGCCATTTTCATGTACAACCAAGTTATAGCAATGATTATAAGCATCCATTGCAGTATGCAAAACACAAATATCAGTGCAGACACCAGTCAAATGCAAAGTATCGATCTTACGCTCACGCAAAAGCAGATCAAGTGACGTACCAGCAAAAGCAGAATAGCGAGTTTTATCCATCAAAATTACATGATTATTATCTTTGTGAGCTTCATACCACTTTCCTACTTTCCCATATAATTCGCGTCCCCAGGTATTAGGCAAATTATGTGGTGGAAAAAGCTTCGTTTCAGGATGATATGGATTATCCTTAAAGTGCTTGTCAGTTGGAAAGATCACCCACTTGTCCTCTTTTAAAAATTTATCAGCCAAATTGGCAATAGTATCGTCTAATTCTTGTGCTGGCTTGCCACAAGTGAGTGCACCCTTGTCGTCTACGAAATCGTTAGTATAATCGATGATTAATAAAGCTTCATTTGTCATATTTATTTCCTTTGTAAAATCAAATTACGTTTTCATTCATTGTACAAAAAAGAATCAAACCATCCAAATGATTGAATTTGATTCCTTCTAATTTAATCTAGCGGTCCAACGCCGCGGTCATCGCTTGCGTCATCTTTATTTACTTCATCATCTAATTTTTTACCAACAAATAAAGCGAACAGACTAACAAGCAAGGCACTCACGCCTAATTTAGTAGTTCTTTTCATTTAGATCACCTACTGATTCTTTATTAATTAATTTAACAAATAATCAATAAATACTAAATAAATCTGCTTATTCTTTTTATAATGCGGCTTTATCTTTGCGCTCACGATATGCATAATATACCCAAGCTACAATACCAAATGCAACTGGACCAATTGCAGTCCAGAATGATGTTTGATAATCTCCTGTAAATAAAGGTTCAATACAAGTAAAGATAATACCAATTGCGACGACTAACCAAACAACAATAGTGGTTGCCCAAACCTTCTTTTTGCCTTCAATGAAAACAAATGGACGATCAATATCCTTTTTTGCCTTAAAGAATGGATAAGCTGCAATCAAGAATAAATATGGCGCAGATGAAGATACATTCATCATATCCATCAAGATTGTGTAGAATTGATTGGCAGCATTACCACCAAATGAAATAAACAAAATAATTACACTAACAATAATTGCTTGTAGCCACATTGAACGTTCTGGCATCCCGTGCTTATTAAGTTCAACCAATTTTTTAGGTAAAAGTCGTGGATCACAACCTTCAATAAATGACTTAATTGGTGAGTAAACCATCAAAAATGCAGCAGCGATACCTGATAAAACATCAGCAATACCAGCAAAGTGTGAAAATGCTGAACCGATTGCCAAAGATGCTGAATGAGACAAGCCTAAGCTCTTACCAGTGACCACACCAAGATTGTTAATCAAAACATATTCAACGTTAGCAAGGTCAACACCTTTAACACCTAAGTCCTTATTCCAGTTAACAGCTACCCCACACATAAAAATATTTACAACATAAAGTGCAGTCATCATAATCATCGCAATGATCAACCCCTTAGGGTAAGTCTTTTCAGGTTTATCAACTGAGTCAATCACACCAGAAGTAGTTTCAAGACCACCATAAGCAAATAATGCATAAACAATGAATGAAACAACTGCAATTGGGGATTGGAATGATGGATTTGGTGAATGAACCAAATTCTGGGAAGTAATAGGTTCAGCCAATTGGCCATGATTTAAAAAGAACACCAGCAATGAAACAACTGTAAAACCAATAGCAATCGCCAAAGTAAAAATCCCACCAATATTATTGATCGCCTTTATTTTGTCGATTCCCTTTGCGGCACAAAAAGTAACAACTGCTAAAAAGATAACTTCAAGAATCCCTAATAATTGTGTTGAAGTTAATCCTCCCAAATGCCAACTTTGAGTAGTATCATGTCCGAATATAGCGGTTGAAACCGATACCAAGAAAAACTGAGTAGAAGATACCAGCCAGACAACCCAGGCAGATAGCCAAATAAACGTTCCGATAAATGCTACCTTTTCATTAGTAGAACCTTCAAGCCAAGAAAAGATACCACCTTTAATCCCCTTAAAAGCTGCACCGTATTCCGCAAAGATAAGTGCGGATGGCAAGAAGAACAAAACGGCAGTTACAATATACCAAATGATACTTGAATATCCCATCTGGTAAAAGGCCGTCAATGAATTACTAAATCCAAAAATAGAAGAGAAAATCATTAAGACTAAACTGCCTAGTTTAATCTTAACGTGATTATCTTGCTTCATAAATATAAAACAACTCCTTTAAAAAAACAGACAGTATTTATTATGAACTTTTAGAAGAACTTTTTCAAAAGAACATAAAAAAAGACCTAATTCCGCAATATATCAGAATTAAGTCTTTAAATACAATAGATTATTTCCACAAGAAGTTGGAAATTGCTTGGTTTACTTCATTATTATTGTGCAACTTACTATGTTGTGCATTGCTGCCGCGAATCATCAATTCACGGTATGACTTTGCACGACCATTTAACAAGTAACGTAATGATCTTGATGATGCATTAGAAACTGAACCATCAGAATTAGTACCATTTTCTAAGTTGCCATAGATGTTTAACACACGCGTATTTCTTGGGAATGTTTTTCTAAGTGATAATAAACCGCGATATTCTGGTTGCATGCGGCTTGGCTTACCAGTCTTAGAATTAATTTTCAATTGGTTAGCCTTATCGTTCATGCCAAGAATACCATCATAGTGACCAGCGATGGAAACAAAGTGTTCTACTGGAATTTCATTACCGTAGTTTTTAAAGAAATAGGCCGTTTCAAGATTACCCATTGAATGAGCCACGATGTTTACTTTGCTGAAGCCACACTTTCTGTTAACAGTTCTAATAGCATTTCTAACATAGCGTGCGCCGGCTGTCTCATAACCACGAACATAATCATTACCGTAGTCGCTTAACTTATTATCATCAAAATTTACTTCAATAATTGGATTTTGGGCATTCTTTTTAAACTTCCCATGCAAGATAACCTCACCACTCCTAGTTACGTTAACACGAATTACACTGTTAGTAATACCAGCATTTCTAATTGCTTGCACCATCTTTTCTTCAGCGTGATAGCTACTGCCCCAGCCATGGAAGAAGTAAGTTGGGGGTACTTCTTGATACCACTTTTATCGGCTTAATATCTTGCACTCTTTCATCACGTTGCTTATTAATAAAAAATGAACCAAGCGTAGCAAGTAAGACAACAATAACTGTACCTGCACTGATCAACAGACTTTTCTTTTTCATGAATATCCCCTTCTCGTCATTTATTGATTATTAATTTACCACGTTTGATTTTTGAAGTGAAATACTTATTATATGTAAGTTCAATACTTATAAAGCATTAAAAAACTCGCCGATGTATTACACATTGACGAGTTTCTTCATTAATAGATTAGTTATTAACGATTAAATTCTTAATATCATCTGGTAAGTTAAGTGGTGAGTACTTAACATTGGTTACTTTTACAGCAGTTGATTTAAGATATCTCTTCTTACCAATATATACATATCTACTCTTACCATTCTTAACAATCATTGATGACTTATATTTCTTGCCATATTTGATCTTCTTATTGGTTGCTTTGAAGACAATCTTCTTTGATTTTGCGCTCTTTTTATAAGCGTAATAGATTTTGGCGCCCTTTTTGGATTTTGGAGTGACAGTAATGGACTTGATAGTTCTATTTGCATAAGCATCTTGAATAGTTTTAGCATCATTTTCAGCCGTCTTTTGGAATTCTTCTGCTGTTGGCACAGTTGAAGCTGGTGTTACAGAAGTTGATGGAATAAGTATCATACAACTCTTGCCATCTACTGTTCTATTTTCAAGGAAGTAGAAAGTAACGTTTTGGCTTGTACCATTAGCAGTAGATGTAGCAGTAATAGCATAGTAAACTGGAATAGTTTGACCTTTTACATATGTTGAATCAAGAGCCTTAACAAACTTATTAGTAGATGGATCATATGCAATAAGTTGAGGCTTATCAGAATTTACTGTAGCAGTTACTGATCTACGTCTAATACTGATTGAACTACCGGATTGAGTAGCAGCTTGTGCTGGTTGGTTTGTCATTGCAGTACCCACACCAGCTAAACCTGTAGAAAGCATTACAGCCGCTGCCATTGAAGTAATTAATTTTCTTGTATTCATTTTTAATATCTCCTAAAAACTAACTATTATGCTTTAATTATAACATCTTTTATCTATTTTTTATGGATAGACATGCTTATGTATAAGTCTATTTTTATTTTACTTTTGAGCAAAAAGTTGACCAATTGTAGCTAAATCTTCAGCATTAATAGTGAAGTTAATTCTTGGATTTTCTACTACATCTTCAATTTCAAACAATGGAACAATACCCTTTTGACTGAAATAGCGCATGACTAATTCGACAGAGCTGGTACCATAATGACTAGCAATTTCAGCTAAAGCATTAATATCACCATGAACTGGAATTTCTACTTGAATTCTATTTTCACGAGCTAAGTTAATTAATCCTTGATCTTCATAACTAATTTGCGCTACACATGGTCTAACCTGAGTATGATTTAATAATTCATTCAATGCATCGACGCTGATATTAATAACACCAATATTTTTAATCCAGCCTTGAATTTTTAATTGCTCTAATTCTTGCCAAATCTGACCATTTTTTTCCTTATTATCACTTAGCTTCAATAAGCACAGATCAGCATGATGGTCTATAATATCTTGTCTAATCTTTTTAAAATCATCACGAGTAATCACATCTTCTGGGACCTGAACTTCCACATATAGTTGCGGATTTTCAGCTTTCAATTTTGTTTTTTGATCAAGGCTGCAGTCAATTAATCTATAACCTGCTTTAATTGCATCATCTGCTGGTTTATTACCTACAACAACACCAACTTTTGGCATCAAACTACCATCATTCAATACAACGGCTTCATCTAATAAAGTCATTCTTTCACCTCTTAGGTTAATTCTACATAAATTTTTATTGCTTCTTTAATAGTTTGGTAAATCGTAGATACATGTAAAACATGAGCTAAAAACTCTTCTTTTTCTTCCTTTGACATTTCTGAGTCAAAAGAGACTTCAATTCTCATCTCAGTAACTACTGATTTACCATAACCCATTTTTTCAGTCTTGGCATAATTTTTTACATTAAAATTCTTTACATCTAATTGATGTGCTTTAGTGATCATTCCTGCTGACATTACAATACAAGAATTTACACTTCCACATAAATATTCAACCGGATTAGGACCAGCATCGTACTTTTTATCATTAGCATCACAAATAAAGTTGTGATCACGGACATGATTAGAAATTTGCCATTCTTTATTTTCTAGTTGAGATTTTACTAAATAATCACTCATCGAATTTCTACCTTTCTTTAATGGTGATCTATCGCACCATTCAATCTCTTGCGCCAAATAAAGTAAACTAAAAGTATAAATGGAATTAAGATTAATTCGATCGGATAAAACCATTTAATAGGAAAAGTACTGTCAATTACACCACTAATCATAGGACCAAAAGCCATAGCAATATCCAATCCTAAATAAAAAGTTGAGCTAGCTAATCCCTGTTCTTCAATTGGTGCAAGAAGTAAAGCGGTTGATTGTAAAACTGAATAAATAATGCCGTACCCCATGGCCATCCCAGCAGCTGCTAAGGCCATTTGCCAATTATTATTCATAACCGCCAGCAAAATAATATAAGCAGCTGTTGACACCAAGCTAATCCAGAACCACACGCCAAAGCGCACAGTATCAAAGTAGCGTTTGAATCCAATTCTAATAATTAAGAGTACAATTGCATAAATCAAGAAATATGATCCTACTGCAACACTTAAATGCATTTGTTCAACATAAGTTACAATATCTGCTTGGGTAACAAAATATGGTATTGCAAATAAAGTGGTTAAAATAGCTACCGGTAAAACATTTACTTGAATAATCTTAAAGTGCTTTTTAGCAGCTCTTTGGCACATTTCTGCATTAGGCTTAGCATGATTACCTACAAATTGAATAGAGATAACCATCAATAAAGCTGAAATAGCCGATGCAATCAGACTTTCACGATAACCAATTTTTTGATAAATATTAATTGAAAGTGCTGGTGCTAATGCCATTGCCAAGGCATTCATTAAGCCATAGAAACCCATTGCTTCACCAACGTGTTGCCGTGGAACCAAAAATGCCAGCCAAGTTGTCATACAAACAGTACATAAAACATACCCCGTACCATTAATCAGTCTAAATAACAGCAACCAACCGCTTGAAGGAGTAAGGATATATCCTACTATTCCGATTAATATTAAAATTCCACCAATAAAGGATAAACGATACTTAGAAAATTTATCAGTTAAATTACCAGCAACGGGGCGTAAAAACATAGCGGCCACACTCATAATACCTACGATAATTCCTGCAAAAGCACTACTTGCTCCTAAATTTTTGGCATAGCCATTAATCAACGGATTAACAAACATAGTACTGAACATGAAAAAGAAGGACGCTGCCATAACTAAAATAACGTCTTTAGTATAAATTGATTTTCTTTTTGCCAAAATAATTCCTCGATTCTTTAATTGAAATTATACAACTATCAAGAACATCTATTTGACAATTTTTAGACTAACACTAAAAACGATATTTTCTTCTCTATGATTTACTGAAATTTTACCGTGGAAAGTATGAATTAATTCTTGAGCCATAGCTAATCCAATACCAAAGCCACCTTTTTTAGAATTGTGAGATTCATCTTCACGATAAAAACGATCAAAGAAGTGCGTATAGTCTTTATTTTTTCCTTCCTTATAAGTATTAATTACTCGTAAAATTGCATTTTTACTTAGCGTACTTTTGACTAACTCTACTTTTACTCTGCCATGTGGATCACAATATTTTCTAGCATTATCAAGTAAAATATTGACCACTTCAGTTAAAGAATGCTTTTCTGCAATTACATTAATCCCCTCACGAATGGAAACCTGATACACTAAATCATTTTGCTTCATAACCGATTTAAAATTTTGTGTCACATCTTCAACAATCTGTGAAAAATCCACTTTACTTAAAGCAACTTCACCATTTTCACCAGTTCTAGCCAAAGAAATTAGACGATTAATTAACTCAGATAATTTTTCAACTTGCTCTTTTGTACTTTCATTCCATTCAGAATTATTGCCTAGCATCTCTTCCATTTCAGTATTAGCTGAAATAACCGCTAGTGGTGTCTTTAATTCATGACCCGCGTTGGTAATAAATTCTTGTTGCTTATGATATGTATCAACAATCGGCTTAATTGCTTTACCAGAAACCAAGATTAAAACTGCTGCAAAGATCAATAATGCAAATGCTCCTAAAACAAGTGACACTCTAAATAACAACCAGAATCGATTAAAAATAAGTGTTTCATTCAAGAAAACGATCATTGTCTGTCCAGCAGCGTTTTTATCAACTCTATATGCGTATCGGTTCTGCCCAATTTTTACATCTCCAAATTGATCTCGATTAGCTAGAGCTCTTTTTGTAACACTCTTTATTTCAGTATTATTAATCTTATAAACATTATTATCATTAATCACATTTATTCGCTGCGTAGGATCTACAGTTACTGCAAAATAACGGTACTGATACACAGCCTCCGGATTATATTGTCCGCCTAAAAAATTACGATTAATAATATCTTTTTGATTACCAAAAGCTGGTTGTGCATTACGCGGCGATAAATGACCTTCATTTTTTACCAATGCTGTCAGCACGCGATTAACTTCATTTTGGCTTTGAACACGAGTAATACCGACCAATCCGCCTAAAGTAATTATCAAAACTAGTAGTAATGCTGCAACAGAAGCTCCAATAAACTTCCAGCGAAATTTCTGAATCATCCTTATCACCTACTCAACTAATTCATAATTACCACCTTTTTCACCCTCAATTTTTACCGAGCTGCGAATTGATTGTAATTTTTGTCGCAAATACGATACATAAATCCAAACAACATCTGAATTAGCATCCTCATCATTTTTCCAAACATGATTCAATAATTCATCAGTTGAAAGTTCTTTACCTTCATTTAATAAAAAGTAATTCATTAGTTGCGTTTCTTGACCGCTTAATCTGATTGAATTGTGACTCGCTAATTCTTGCTCAGAAACGTTCAGTGAAACATCACCTACTTTTAATTCATTAGGTGTAAAGTCTTCTTCACGTCGCTCTTTTGAGCGCAATCTTGCTAATAATTCTTTTAATGAAAAAGGCTTAGTAAGATAATCGTCAGCTCCACTATCCAATCCAGTTACACGATCATCAATTTCAGCTTTCGCTGTTAACATTAAAATATAAGTCTTATCACCACTTTCTCTAATTTGTTTAAGAGCGGTAATTCCATCCATGACGGGCATCATGATATCCAAAATGATCACGTCATAGCAATTTTTTTTGGCATGTTCCACAGCCTTTAAGCCATTATCAACTGGATCAACCTCATATCCTGCTTTTTGCATAGCAACTGTTAATACACGTAGTAGCTGCGGTTCATCTTCTGCCACTAAAATCTTCATTATTTTTTCAATCCTCTTCTCTAATTAGCTGACGGATAGTTTGCATACTTACATCACAAGAAGCTAATTCATCAGCTACCCGCTTTAATTCTCGTCCAATCATTTCTGGATTTTTAATTTGATGCTTGTATTTCATTTCATGTTCCAAACTTGCCCACGTATCCATTGCAATTGTCCTAAGCTGAACTTCAACGAAATAATGACCGGGTACATTACCGTCAACATCTTCATCCATTACAGTAACATCCAAAATCATATGATAAGAACGATAACCATTAGGCTTAGCATTAGTAATGTAATCTTTCTCTTTAACAATAGTTACATCATCCCAACTTCTAATATAAGCAATAAACTTATAAATATCGTCAATAAAGTTGCAGATAACTCGCAGCCCTATACTATCGCGATTATCTCTTAAAGCAGATCGCGGCGTTAAGGGCAAATTCTTTCTTTTACATTTTTGTTCCATGCTGGCTTCACTTTTAACTCGACCACGCAAGTGTTCATATAAACGTTCATGATGAACTTGTTCATAATTTTTATTCAATTCATCGAAACGATTAAGCAACTGGTTGAGTATCCTATCCAGTGCTGGGGCGTATTTTCCGTAAATATTCAACATTGTCCTTTCTTTCGTTTACGCCATTATAGCAATGATTTTTGATTTTTCTTTGAAAGTAACAGGAATATTATAAAAGTTATAACTTGCTATAAAATTATTTTAAAATTGTAAAAATCACGTTTACTTAATGAAACATATGACAACATGTCATATGTTTTTAAATTTATAAGTTATTGCGTTATAATCTATTTGTAAGCGATTGCATTTTTGCAAAAGGAGAAATTATGAAAAAGATAATTAATGATCCACATAATGTTGTTCCCGAAATGGTCATGGGAATGACTCGTTCTTATCCTCAATTTATTGAAAAAATTCCTGACACAGAAGCTGTCGTAAGAGCCGATAAAGATTCTATGAAAGGAAAAGTTGGTATTGTCAGTGGTGGTGGTTCAGGTCATGAACCAACCCACGCAGGCTATGTTGGTAAAGGAATGCTTAGCGCCGCTGTTTGCGGTCAAGTCTTTACTTCTCCTACTCCAGATCAAATTTATGCTGCAATTAAGGCAGTAGATCAAGGAAAAGGCGTTTTTCTGGTAGTTAAAAATTATTCTGGCGATGTAATGAACTTTGATATGGCTAAAGATTTAGCGGAAATGGAAGATATTCCTGTTAAGTCAATCGTTGTTGACGATGACATTGCTGTAGAAAATAGCCTTTACACTCAAGGACGTCGCGGAGTAGCAGGAACTTTATTTATGCATAAAATTTTAGGTGCTGCAGCTCAAGAAGGCGCAAGCCTAGATGAACTTGAAAAGTTAGCTAAAAAAGTTTTGCCAAATATTAAGACTCTTGCCGTTGCCTTATCTGCAGCAACTAACCCAGAAGTTGGTAAGCCCGGTTTTCTTCTAAAAGAAGATGAAATTGAATATGGTGTTGGTATTCATAGTGAACCAGGTTATCGCCGCGAAAAGATTAAGCCTTCTAAGGAATTAGTTGAAGAATTAATTGGTAAGTTAAACGACGAAATGAATTTAGATGGCAATAAAAAATATGCTTGTCTCATTAACGGGATGGGCGCAACTCCATTGATGGAACAATATGTTTTTGCTAACGACGTTTTAAATAAACTTGAAGAATTTAACATTAAGCCTAGCTTTATGAAGGTCGGCAACTATATGACTTCAATCGATATGGCCGGTATTTCCTTAACTCTTTTTGAAATTAAAGAAGACAAATGGCTAGACTATCTAAATTACCCTGTTCAAACAATTGCATGGTAGAAAGGATTAAAGATGACTTTAACTGTTGATACATTAACAACTTGGATGAATAATTTTGCGGATAAAGTTGAAACAAATAAGCAATATTTAAGTGATCTGGATACGCCAATTGGTGATGGTGATCACGGTTTTAACATGAGTCGCGGGATGCAAGCTGTTAAAGAAAAATTAGCTACTAAACCAGCCGATGTTCCAAGTGCATTAAAAACAATTGCTATGGCACTTATTTCTACTGTAGGTGGAGCTTCTGGTCCTTTATATGGAACTGCCTTTTTAGAAATGGCTAAAAAGAGTAGCTCAACTGATAATGTAGGTGAATTACTTGATGCTGCACTTGCTGGGATCCAAAAACGTGGCGGTGCAGAACCCGGCGATAAGACAATGGTTGACGTTTGGTATAAGTTGGTTCCTGATATAAAAGATGGCAGTCTATCCGAAGATAAAATCAAAGATGCTGTTGAAGCAACTAAAGATATGATTGCCAAAAAAGGTCGTGCAAGTTACTTAGGTGAACGTTCTAAAGGTCATATCGACCCAGGTTCTGAATCAAGCGGCTATCTTTTTGAGACGCTGCTTGAAACGGAGGGTTTATTATGAATCTAGGAATTACTCTTGTTTCACACGTACCAGAAATCGCCGAAGGTTTACCCCAATTATTAAATCAGGTAGCTAAAGACGTGCCAATTACCAAGGCTGGCGGTACTAATGATAATGATATTGGCACCAGCATGGAAAAGATTATGCAAGCTTTTGCAGATAATCAAGCTGATGAAATTTTGGCTTTTTATGATCTGGGAAGCGCAAAAATGAACCTTGAAATGGCGATAGAAATGAGCGATAAGAAAGTTCACTTATATGACACTGCCTTTTTGGAAGGAGCTTATACCGCGGCTTCCTTAATTCAAGCAGGAGTTAACTTAGAAGATATTGAAAAACAACTAAAACCATTAACAATTAAAGATTAACTAGAAAGAGGCCCATCATGTCAGGTTTCATTGGTGAGTTCCTAGGAACTATGGTATTAATCGTTTTAGGAACCGGATGTGGCGCAGCGATTAACTTGAATAAATCCTACGCCAAAGGTTCCCACTGGCTATACGTAACCATTGCTTGGGGTATGGCCGTTACATTTGGTGTTTATGTTGCTGCAAACTTTGGCTCACAAGGTCACTTAAATCCAGCTGTCACAATTGGGTTTGCGGCTTTCGGATTTTTCCCTTGGAGCGGAGTCTTACCTTATTTATTAGGTCAGTTTTTAGGTGCTTTTGTCGGTGCAGTACTTGTAATTATTCAATACTACCCTCACTTTAAAGCAACCAAAACTACCGAAGAAGGTAATCAAGTAGGTATTTTCGCTACAGCACCGGCTATTAAGAATAATTTATTCAACTTCCTAAGTGAAACAATCGCAACATTTATTTTTATCTTTGCTTTACTTAACTTAGGTGATTTTGATAAAGGTCTTAAGCCATTAATTGTTGGTTTATTGATTATGGTAGTTGGACAAGGTCTAGGTGCTACTACTGGATTTGCTTTAAACCCCGCTCGTGATTGGTCACCAAGACTTGCTTATACAATCTTGCCTGTACCGAATAAATCAAGTGCTAATTGGCAATACGCATGGGTACCAATGTGTGGTCCTATCGTTGGTGGTCTTTTAGCTTCAGCATTACAATACTTCTTAAAATAATATCTAATCAAAAAGCGTCTGGGAAAAAATAATTCTCAGACCATGAAAAAAACGATGAACTTCGTTATGAAGATCATCGTTCTTTTTGTATACTTCAAAACCATTCCTTGATATTCACCACACAAAAACAATAGAACGAAAAAACACAGGAATTCACTAAAAATAATGAATTTCTGTGTTTTTATATCTGGACTAAAAATCTAGTTTTTTCCCAGACACATTTTTTATATACAGTTGATACTGTTTATTTAAAAGTTAATAACCTCATTATTTACAGTCACTTGATAAGTTAAATTTTTTAAATTAATAACAGCTCTTGCTTTTCGAGTTTTATCTTTATTCATACGAGTTATTTGAATCACGTTTTCATTAGGCGTAGTGATTTCAATGGATCCATCAAGATCAAAAGCTGCTTCATTGTTTCTAAAATTAAACAATTTCAAGAGTGCTGCTACTAAAGGTCTTTTAGTTTCTTCAGCTACTTCTTCTCTGCCATAGTAATGACGATTAATGTTTCTACCTTCTTTAGTCTTTTCGAGGAGTTCGATATCGTTTTTACCAGCCAGCATTCCTACATAATAGACTTGCGGAATACCAGGCGCAAACATTTGAATAAGTCTCGCAATAAAGTATTTTTTATCATCATTGCCTAAAGCAGAATAATAAGTTGTATTAATTTGGTAGATATCTAAATTATGATATTCGGCACTAGAATATTTCTTTTTAACATTAGCTCCAACTTTATACAATTCATTACTTGTGTATTTAATTTCGTCAGGGGAGAGAATATCACGAGCATCAACAACACCGATACCATCATGTGTATCTAAGGTAGTGAACTGTTTCATTGGACATTTCTTAAGCCAATCAGCTAAGCGATTGGACTTACCTGAATAAAGTGAATATAAAGTTACCATTGGTAAAGCAAAGTCATAGATATAATATCCATGCTTTGAAATCTTAAATGGCATTGAATAGTGTTCATGTATTTCTGGTAGAATCATTGCACCTTTATCAGAAATATCATCTTGTACTTGTTTTAGTAAATCCCAAATTTCTGGCTCTACAAAGAAATCATTAGTATCTAACTTCTTTACAGCATACGCAAAAGCATCTAACCGAATAATATCAGCACCATGATCAATTAATGCTCTCAACGTATCTTTAATAAACTTCTGTGTCACCTCCTTTCGAACATCCATATCGATTTGCTCTTCACCAAAAGTATTCCATAATTTTTCTTTACTGCCATCTGTAAAAGTAATTTCTTGATATGGAGCACGATCTTTTCGTTTATAAATTAAATCAATATCTTTTCGAGTTGGACGACCTTCCGGCCAAAATTTGTCCCAGCTCAAAAATAAATCGGCATACTTACTTTTATCTTTCTTTTGTTTGAAATCTTTATAAAATTTTGATTGACGAGAAATATGATTAATCATAAAATCAAACATCAAATAATATTTCTTACCTATTTTTTCAATGTCTGACCAATCACCAAACTTAGGATCTACTTCTGTATATCCAGTCGGAGCAAATCCACGGTCACCAGTTGATGGGAAGAATGGCAATAAGTGAATACCGCCTACAGCCCCCTTCAAGTCTTCACTTAAAATTTCATCTAATTCTTTTAAATTTTTACCCAAACTGTCTGGATAAGTAATTAACATTACTTTATTTTCAATTGGCATAATTGTCTCCTAATTGATAGCCTTAAAATGATACATTTTGGCTTTAAAATCACCACGTTCAATAGGATCATAAAAGCCAAGGTGCATTAGCTCGTCGCCACCAAAAACTTCATCAGTTTCTAAATTCTTGTATCGTTTATCTGGATCAAGACCAGCTAATTTTGTCTTCGTACAATATGGTTGAGCGTGAGCCATTACATTGACGACAGTTACAACTGCTTCATTCTTATTAGAATCAACCATCATCCATGCACATTGATTGCTTGCTGAAGCCTTTAAACGATAAAGCGTACCAAACTGGGTAACTTCTCTAATTTTCTTATATTCTGTGACTTGTTTAACAACTTGATCACTTTCTTCATCACTCATCTTGGTTAAATCAAGTTCATAGCCTAAGTCGCCCCACATTGCTACAGCCCCACGTGTATTAAATGGAGTAATTCTTCCATTCTGTTCATTAGGTGATACTGAAACATGTGATGTCATCATTGATTGCGGATAAACAAGGCTAGTACCGTATTGAATCTTTAATCTTTCAATAGCATCAGTATTGTCACTAGCCCAAATTTGTGGTGTGTAATAAGCTTGTCCGACATCAAATCTACCGCCACCACCAGAGCATCCTTCAAATAAAATATCAGGATATCTAGTTACCAATTTATTTAATAAATCGTAATAACCTAATACATAACGATGATATGCTTCTCCTTGTTGATCAGCAGGTAAATCCGATTCATAAATATCAGACAAACTACGGTTCATATCCCATTTAATATAATCAATCTTTTTACTATCTAGGATTTTTACCATCTGCTCAAAGATATTATCACGAACTTCTTTACGACCAAGTTCTAGGACATATTGATTTCTTGACGGACACGGCTTTCTACCAGGTACATGCATTAAATAATCTGGATGTTCTTTATATAGATTTGATTCATATGAGATCATTTCTGGTTCAAACCATAGTCCAAACTTTAATCCTTGTTCATGAACATAATCTGCAAAATGTCCTAATCCATTAGGAAACTTCTTCTTATAAACTTTCCAATCTCCTAAAGAACTGTTGTCATCGTCACGATGACCAAACCAACCATCATCTAAGACAAACATTTCTAGGCCTAATTTCTTAGCCTTATCGACAATAGTTTTTAATTTATCTTCATTGAAATCAAAATAAGTTGCTTCCCAGTTGTTAACCAGAACAGGTCTAATTTGATCCTTAAATTTACTACGCATAATACGTTCATGGATCAAGCTATGAAATGCCTGACTCATTTTATTTAATCCTTGATCAGAATAAACCATCAAAACTTCTGGAGTTTGAAATTCTTCATTTGGATTCAATTTCCATTTAAAATTGTAATCATTAATTCCGGTATTCACGTGGATTTGACCAAATTGATCACGTTCAACTTCAAATTTATGATTACCGGAATATGCTAGTGCAAAACCATAAGCTTCACCCATAAATTCATTGGTATCATGATCTACTAATGCCATGAAAGGATTCATTTGGTGACTTGATGTGCCACGATAACTAGAAAACACTTTAATTCCTTGACCAATATTTTCTCTTTGCACACGCCTCTCATTTGCATGAGCACCCGGTAAAGTAATGACTTCAAAATCCTTATCTACATAATCCATTTGCATAGAAGCAACTTTTTCGAGATATACTGCTTCTTCACCATGATTATGAACTTGAACTGAACGTACAATTACAGGACGATCTCGATAAATTGTATATAATAAGTCATATTCTAGCTTGCTTACCTTATCTTCAAGAGTAACTATTAACGTTTGCGCTTCGTCATCTTCTTTTGTCCAAGAGTGTGGTAATCCCTTTAAATCTGGCTTACCATCTTCGATTTTGTATGACTTATAAGCTAAAAACAAAGCATTTGAGCCATCTGGATTACGTACTATTGTAGCAGGAGTATGAAAGTCCATTTCACCAGCACTACTATATTCTTTTGGAAGTGAATCACGTGAAAATGTACGATCAAGCGATTCAGGCAAATTTCCTGAAAATCCGCGGTCTAATCTAGGATACTTTAATTGATTATTGTAATTTTTAACAGCTCCACCAAAGTATAAATGACTTAATGTGCCACCATCTTCAATAGAAAGCAAATATGATATTTGCTTGTTATGTAAATGAAATACTTTATTTTGATCATCAAATTTAATTAAGTTACTGGTCATAATTCATTTCCTTAATTCTCAACAACTTTTTCTGTTTCTGGATCGAAAAAGTGAGCCTTGTTCATTTCAAATCCCATTCGTACTTCAGTACCTGGCTTAGTGAAGTCACGAGCATCAACCTTTGAAACTAATTCAGTATCGCCTACTTTGGTGTAAAGTTGAGTTTCTGCGCCTAAAAGTTCTGAAACGACGACTTTAGCAGTAACAACTTGATCAGGGAAACTTTCCAAAAATACTTCTTCAGTATGAACATCTTCAGGACGGATACCAAAGATTAATTCTTTACCATTGTAGCCTTTGTCCTTCAAAACTTTTAATTTACCTTCTGGAACGGGGATTTCAAAGTCATGGTGTTCTTTATCGATGATCTTTCCATCTTTTAAAATTACACGGAAGAAGTTCATAGCTGGTGAACCAATAAAACCAGCGACAAAGACATTAGCAGGTTTGTTGTAAACTTCTAGAGGAGTACCAACTTGTTGTTGAATACCATCTTTAATAATTACGATGCGGTCTGCTAAAGTCATAGCTTCAGTTTGATCGTGAGTTACGTAAATAGTAGTAGTCTTCAATTGTTGATGTAATTTAGCAATTTCGGCACGCATCGTTACACGAAGCTTAGCATCAAGGTTGGATAGTGGTTCGTCCATTAAGAAAATAGGTGCATCCCGCACAATTGCACGACCTAAGGCAACACGCTGTCTTTGACCACCAGAAAGTGCAGCTGGCTTACGCTTCAAGTAATCTGACAAGCCCAAAATTTTGGCAGCTCTTTTTACCTTTTTATCAATCTCCTCTTTTGTTGTATGACGTAGTTTTAATCCAAAAGCCATGTTGTCATATACACTCATATGGGGGTACAAAGCATAGTTCTGGAATACCATGGCAATATCACGATTCTTAGGAGCTATATCGTTCATTACCTTACCGCCAATTTTCAACGTTCCTTTGGAGATATCTTCAAGTCCAGCAATCATCCTTAAAGTAGTTGACTTACCACAACCTGATGGACCAACGAAAACGATAAATTCTTCATCTTTAATATGTAAATTAAAATCTGTAACTGAATTCTTATCATTACCGTCATACTTTTTGTAAACGTGATCTAAATCTACTCTAACCATCTTTTATTACCTCAATTATTAATTATTCTAATTACTTAACAGCACCGTTACTCATACCAGCAATAATATTCTTTTGGAAGATCAAATATACAATTGTGATAGTGATAATACCGATTACGTATGATGCGAAACTTGGACCATAGTCATTGAAGTATTGACCTGTGTAGTTGTATTGGAATAATGGTAAAGTCCACATCTTTGAGTCTTTGTTCAAAATCAATAATGGAAGCATGAAATCGTTCCAGAACCACATTGCATTAATAATTAAAGTTGTGGCATGCATTGGTTTTAATAATGGGAAGATAATTTTAAAATAAGTGGTAATCTTATTAGCACCGTCAATTTCTGCAGCTTCATCCAAACTATCAGGCACACTTTGCTTAATGTAGCTAACGTATAAGAACAATGTCTGTGGTACCGCATATGTTAAGTACAGGATGATCAACCCCCACATATTAGCTAGGCCGATTTTACTCATCATAACTGTAATAGGAATCATGATAACTTGGAATGGAACAAAGATACCTATAATTAATAGAATGTACATCCAGTTGAAAGCTGTCCTTTTAGACATATTTCTTGCAATAGCATACGCAGCCATTGGTACGAAGATCATTACTAAAACAATTGAAAGAACTGTGATGATAATTGAATTACCGAAGTAATTCATTACTCCGTCAGCAAATAACCTCTTAAAGTTTGCTGTTGTCCAAGGATTAGGCCAAGCAAAGAAATGTTCCATAATTTGCTTAGTTGTCTTAAATGAACTTAAAAATGTATAAAGTAAGGGAATTAATATGGGGATTCCGCCTACAATTAATAAAGCGTAATTCCAAAATTTCTTTGATTTATTTTCTTTCTCCATCATTGTTCTCCTTTAATCAACAGCATACTTATTTGAAATCTTAATTTGAATGAACGAAATAATTGCAATTAATAAGAACAATACAATTGCGATCGCATTAGCATAACCAAATGAGTTATTGTTAAATGCATAATTATAAACAAGCAAACCTAATGATGTAGTTGAATTGTTAGGCCCACCACTAGTCATGGCGAAGATTTGGTCAAATGCTGTTAAGCCTGACTTAAGAGCCAAGATAAATACCATTGAAATACTTGGTAACATGTAAGGGAGTTCAATCTTCCAGAAAATTTGACGATTATTAGCACCATCTACTTCTGCAGCTTCCTTAATTTCATCTGGAATACTTTGAAGACCCGCCAAGAAGATAATGATTGGCATAGCAACACCTTGCCATAAAAGAACAAAGATTGTGGCAATAACTGCACCTATATCAGTACCAAGCAAACTAGTTTGAAGCCAACTAATGTGTAATGCATTACCAATTGCTGGTAAGCCATAGTTAAATACTTGCTTGAAGATCAAAGCAACAGTTAATCCTGATAAAACAGCTGGGAAGAAAAACCAAGCCCTAAAGAAAGTTCTACCTTTGATTTTGGCATTTAAAGCTCTTGCGACTAAAATACCAATCGCAATTTCACCTATAATTAGCGACAGTGTCAAAATGATCGTAAAGCCAATCGATTTTGCAAAGTTTTGATCCATGAATAATAATTTATAGTTATTCAAACCAACAAATTTGTAATTATAAGTTAATCCTGTCCAATTAGTAAAACTGTAAAAAGCACCTTGAACTAATGGGAAATAGAAAAATACGATTTGTAAAATAATTGGAACAATTAGGAATAGCCAGCCCCAATATTTTTCAATAAAATTCTTTGATTTCATTTTTGTATCCTTCCTAGTCAGCAGCCTTCATTGGGTTAAAGAAAGTATTCATATCATTAACCATTTGTTGTTTATTACCTGTCATCAAGTAACTGGCAGTTAAGTTGAAGAAATCATTTTCACTTGTCCAGTCTTGTGCCAACCAAACCATGTCGTGCTTAGTAAATGCTAAGCTTGATAAACCACCTAATTGAGAGTCAACTCCTTTTTGCTTTACTCCTTTAACTGCAACTGGACTACCATCTACGTTGTAGTATTTTTGCATTGCAGCTGGTGTAGTCATGTAGGCAACAAACTTTTCGGCAGCCTTTTTATGTTTACTCTTAGAAGAGATTGACAACGCAAGATCACCAGAACCGACGGTCATTTCATGTCCTGCCTTTGCAGCTGGGAATGCGAAGGTTCTTACCTTAAATTTAGGTTTTTGTTGGTTAATCAGTGGCAAAGCCCATGAACCGTTTGGCATAATCAAACTCTTACCAGTAGCAAATGAAACAACAGCATCGTTGTAACTAGCACCACGCCAGTTATTTTGTGCATTTTCACGAAGTAAATTCAAACGAGTAAAATCTTTTTGAATATAAGGATTATTTACCTTAATTCCGTTTGGAGCTGAGTATCTAAGTAACTTGTTAGCTTGCTTGGCACCACCGGTTACAGTTGCTAAAGATAATTGATGGTAACCATTTAAAGTCCAAGGTTCAGTTCCTGCTACAGCAAATGGTGATTTTCCACTAGCCTTTATTTTCTTAACTACTTGCTTGAATTCATCCCAAGTCTTGGGTGGTTTAATACCTAACTTTTCAAATTCTGTCGCATTGTAGAAAAAACCGTAAACATTAGCACTAAGCGGTGCACTATAAATTTTGCCGTTTACTTTAAATGAATCCGCATAATTATTTTTAATGTTCTTTATGTATGGCGCCTTAGTCATATCTTCAAAATATCCAGCTTTGGCCCATTCTTGGAAGTCGATATTTTGCGGATAAATATTCATTACATCAGGTACATCCCCTGATAGAATTCTAGTTTTCAACACTGTACCAGCAGTTGGTACATCGACTTCTTTTACATGAATGTCAGGATTCTTTTTTTCGAAATCTTTAATAATTTCCTTTAAAGTACCTGCCATCTCCTTCTTTTGATTAAAATACTCAATAGTAACTTTTTTGCCTGAGCTACTATTTTGCTTATCACCACAAGCTGATAAACTTATCACTGTAGCCATCATGACTCCAATTAGAGTTATATTTTTCAGCCATCTCTTCATAAGATCACTCCTCAATAACTAAATAAATAGCATTCAATTTTAAGCGCTTTCATAAATTACATATTTAATTATTGCGTATTCTATGTATGTAAACCATAGTATTTTCATTAGCATTATTGTCATTTGGCCTTATAAACATTTTGACATATTTAATTTACTAATCGGTGTATTGTAAGCAATAAAAGCAAATGTTAGAATACATGATGACATATATTACATGATATTTTTTATATAAGGAGTTCTATGGAAGGCGAATATAGAGCATTAAATGATATTAGCTTAGAAAGCAACGTTCTATTTTTTGGAAAAGAAAGTTGTTTACCGAATTATTTCTATCCGGGCAATAACGTTAGAAAAAATTATGTTATTCACTACATTCTAAAAGGAAAAGGCACTTTCTCATCTGCCAACCATCCTTCAATTGAACTAAAAGCTGGTGACATATTTATTTTGCCTAAAGGGATACCTTGTTTTTATAAAGCAGATGGTAAAGAGCCTTGGACCTATCTTTGGATTGGATTTTCAGGATTAAAAATTAAAAACATTTTATCAAGATCTCTTCTACTCTCTCAGCGTTACTTGCATCAAGTACAAAATTCACACTTCACTGATAGCTTATTAAAACTTTTTGATGCATTACACAATCCAGATACTTCTACTAATAATGATCTTTTAATTGAATCACTTATCTATCAAACTTTTTATTACTTAAATTCAGAATATCCTGCTCAAAATAAAACTAATATTAAAAGCTCAATTCGATTAAAAACTGCTACAAAATATTTGTATGATAATTTTACTGATAATAATTGCTCAATCTATTTATTATGTAACAAACTAGGTGTTTCCAGAAGTTATTTATATAACATCTTTAAAGAAGGGATGAACTTATCACCACAACAGTTTTCAATTAAACTGCGAATGGAAGAAGCAAAAAACAAGTTAAAAAATAGTCAAAATTCTATTCAAGAAATTTCAACTTCAGTTGGCTATACAGATACTTTTACTTTTTCAAAAGCCTTTAAAAAATATTCAGGATTTAGTCCTAAAAATTATCGTCAAATAAAAAGCAGTGAAAATTAAAAGCGAAGTTCTTTAAAAACATGAACTTCGCTTTTTTTATATTTCGATAACTATATCTTATTCTAATTCAAAATGACTACCATTTTCATCAACAATGCCTATTACTTCAGCCTTTTTATCTCCTAATACCACCTCACCCATTTTCATCTTGCCGTAAGCTTTTTCTTCATCAGTAATTTCCACATCATCAAAAGCATCATGCAACAATCTGCGTCCAATCATACTTTTAACGCGAACTTCTTTTGACTTCTTAACAGCAGCTTCTAGTGTATAACCAGCATCAAGTTGATCTTTAATAAAAGCAATTAAATATACCGTTGCCAAACTATAATGTCGTACGCCGGATTCTTCATTGATCGGTTTAATATATCCTTTTTTCTCCCAGTATCTTAATTGACGTTGAGAAACACCGATACTGCTACTTACGCCGCCGATTCCAATTTCCAAATTTTCAAAAAGCTGGTGTAATTTATTTTTCTTTATATTTTCCATTATCTCTGCCTCACTAATTAAAATTAATTATATTAATTTATGTTAAATTTTTCAACTTTAGTGTCATATTATGTATCATATTTGTAAGATTATTTGACACAGATTAAAATTAGGACTATATTAGTTAACGATCTTAATTTTCACAAAAGGGGGATGACACATGAATAAACAACCTGTTGATATTCATGGTAAACACTACAATCGTAACTTATTGGTACTAGTATTGATCGTCGGCTCATTTTGTACGGTATTAAACGGGACACTTTTGTCAACCGCATTGCCTTCAATCATGAAAGATTTCAATATTAGTACAGCCACTGCGGAATGGCTTTCTACAGCATTCTTATTAGTTAATGGTGTAATGATTCCAATTTCTGCTTGGTTAATCAACCGCTTTGGTTCCAAAAAGATGTATCTGACGGCAATGTCTACATTCTTTATTGGCACTTTAACTGCCGCTCTAGCACCCAACTTTCAAACGCTTTTAGCCGGCAGAATTATTCAAGGGCTTGGAGTCGGGGTTACTATGCCACTTCTTCAAACAATTATGTTATCAATTTTCCCAGCAGATAAGCGTGGCGCTGCCATGGGGACAGTCGGCATCGTTATCGGCTTAGCACCAGCTATTGGTCCAACATTATCCGGTTGGGTAGTTGATAATCTTTCTTGGCGTTACCTTTTCAGTATTATCGCTCCAATTGCCGGAATTGTTGTAATACTTGCAGCATTTTTGGTAAAAGATGTCCTACCAACTAAAGATGAAAAGATTGATATTTTCTCTGTTGCTACTTCAACTATTGGATTCGGCTCTCTTCTCTATGGCTTTTCAGAAGCTGGTAACAAAGGCTGGACTAATCCTGAAATTTTAGCATTTATTTTCGTTGGAATTATCTTCGTAATCCTCTTTGGTATTCGTCAATTGAAGATGGACGATCCATTCCTTGATATCACTGTATTCAAGCACTTCGAATTCTCACTTGCTGCTATTCTTTCAGGTGTTACTAACTTGGCAATGGTTGGAATCGAAATGGTTTTACCACTTTATATTCAAAATTTGCGTGGTGAGTCTGCATTTCACTCTGGTTTGATTCTTTTACCAGGTGCCTTGATGATCGGTATCATGTCGCCTATTACTGGTCGAATTTTTGATCGTTATGGTGCAAGAAAGATGGCCATCACAGGTATGACCCTTCTTACTTTAGGTACTGTTCCATTTATGTTTTTAACTGAAAACAGTTCCTTCTTAATGATTATTATTCTCTACGCAATCAGAATGGTGGGGGTAGCCCTTGTTATGATGAATGTTACTACTTCGGGGATGAACTCTCTTCCATTGGATAAGATTTCACACGGTACTGCAGTTAACAATACTTTCAGACAAGTTTTATCATCAATTGGTACTGCTATTCTTGTTTCAGTATTGACTACAACTACTAAGAACAATATGCCAGAAAAGTCAGTACTTAAGACTTTACCACTCCAGTATAAGACTGGTGCAATTAACGCTACACTTGATGGTTTCCATGCTGCATTTGCAATTAGTATCATTTTTGCATTGATCGCCTTAGTTCTCTCCTTCTTCTTAAAGAAAGGCAATCGTGCACGCGAACGTACAGAGAAGGTGGACAGTTAATGATTTTAATTATCTTAATCTTGGCAGTTATTGCCTTTATCTATTTCAACGTAATTCCTAAAAAGGGTCACATGCCAATAGCGATTATTTCTTTGATCATCGCTGCTTTAAGTATCGTAGGAATCGTTGCTCACGATTATAATCACTTTGGTATGAAAACCCAGACAACTACTGTTAAAAAAGAATTAGTATCTTCTGCATCCCCACAATTACCGATCCTTTTATATCAACCACTTGGTAATGGAGCTGAAAAAATCTACCTATATAAAACCAACAATGCAGCTAAAAAGCCTACTCCAATTAAAACTAATAAAACTCATGCTAGTGTAAAAACTGCAAACAAAGCCTCTGTAACTATCAAAACAGAACGCTACATTTTCCGTAATAATATAGACAAGTTCTTGTATGATTGGTTTGGCCACAACAATGAATTAAAGCATCGTGAATACACATTCAATGTACCAAAGAATTGGAAGGTCTTATCTGTTAAAGAAGCTAAGGCTTTACAAAAGAAAATGGCTAAGCAAGCCGCACTAATGAAGAAAATGCAGCAAATGAAACAAGCACAGATGAAAAAATAAAAAGAATTCGCAATTTGCGAATTCTTTTTTGTGCAATTACATCACTATTATCACTCGCCCAGATTTGTGACATGTAATAAGTCATTCCAAGATCGAAACGACCACCACCTGAACAAATTTCAAACAAGATATTTGGATATCTAGTTACAAGTCTTTTATCAAATCATAGAGCCCTAAGATAAAACGGTGATATGCTTATCCTTTAATCTTATGTTTTATGCTGTTTAATTTTTAGTTATTACTTTTATTATTTAAGAAGTCAATGCTAGAAAGTTGGAAAAAATCTTTCCACTTGTCACAAAAAATATTAAAATTAAGCTCTATAAATTGTTCAATCTTTTTTAAATCTTTATTAGGAATATCTGCTCTATTATAAGCTAACTCACATGTTCCATCCCTTAGTAACCAAAACTTTGCTGAAGATTTGCTCGGCCTTTTTTCGGCTACATGAACATGAATTGGTTCAATACCATCCCCCGCATAAAAATATAATAAATAATCTTTAAATTTAAAGTAATTAGGCACTAGTTTTTTCCTCTTTTGCACATTCAGTAATTAATGGTGCATTTCTTTTCAGAATGTCTAAATTATTTTTAGTTTCAGTTTTTGTAAAATCATAGTTATATATTTCTTTAAAGTCAGGTAAAGAATATCTTGCTTCTTTAAAACCGAAATCAGTTGGCTTTTCAAAATGAACTAGAATCTTTTCTCCTGTTTTCATACTTGGGTCTTTAATTACTTGTGAGTAAGTAACAGATAGTTCACCTGGGAATTCTGCATATGGATATAACATTTTTAATTTTCTCCTTTAGTACGGTTATCAGCATGCTTCTACAATAAATTATCTTCTTTCAATTAATAATAATATCGACGCTACTAAAAAGCAAAATATACAGTCAATATTATCATCAAGCACTAATCCCACCAACCAGGTAGATTTTCAAACTGTTTAGCCAAATCAGCCCAATCTTGTGTTAGAACATCTTGTCTAACTGCATTTAATTGTGTACAAACCTTGCGCCAATCTGCATTCCAGCTCCAATGAGCATAGTTCTTGCACCAAATTCTAAATATTGTTGGCAAAGCCTGTTGAACATTAGGATTTTCCTTGATCCAATTAGCTATTTTATTTCCTAGTTCCTTTTCTTCTTCAGCCATTTCTTTTTTCATAATTTGTTTTTCTTCCTCAGAAGGATCAAGAATGGGATCTCTACCCTCTTCGTCCAAAGTAACTTTTCCATCACTTTCCAATGCTTTCTCAAAACTGTAGTTAAACCAATCCTTTAGAGCTTTTTCGTATTCTGGGGTGTTAGTTTTTTCATAATATGTTTTCCCCATTGAATCTAAGTAGTCAAGCAACTGATCGATCTCAGCAGCCATCTCTTCATCAAACAGCTTAATAAACACAGTTGCAAACCATTCATAATCATAAAAACAGCATTGTGAAACAATCAACTTAGCTTGATATAACGATAAATTTGGCTTTGCTGCTTGAATAACTTTAGCTAATTCTAAAGTATCATGCTTATTAAATGTTGCACCTAATAATTTGCGCCATTTTTTCACATAGGCATCATGTTGAAATGCTGCTTTCAAAGCTTCATTTTTTATTTTTTCATCTTTATCTGAGAAACTAAGCTTAGCCCAATCTTTAAGAAAACCTTTTTACAAAGCTACTGTCATCAATATTCTCCTTTTTAAACATATGTTCTTACAAACTGATGTTTTAATTATAAGTGAAGATGATAATTTTAGCAAACAAATTTTCGAAAAAATAAACTTACCAACAATTTTGTCAGTAAGTTTATTTGAAATATTTTATTTTCCAAGTGAGTAAGTAATTGTTACATTGCCATTGCCTAAAGCGCGGTGCATTTCATTTGCGCTAACATTTTTGATTCGAGCAATGCGAGTAAAGTTCCAAGAATTTTGTCCATAGTACAAAACTACGTATTTACCTTGATACAAAATCACATCCCCTGCTTGAGTAGTAATTTGCTTATCACTTCGTGGTAAAGACCAAGGCACGTTTTTAATGCTAGTTACACAAAAGATCCGCATCCCGTTGGCTTAAAACTTAAAAATATAAAAGTTGGCTCAAGCGGTGCCCTTTGGGTAATATACAAGCCTATTTATAAGTAAATACCTCATATAAAAACATGACTACAACAAGTATGTCATGTTTTTTATATTATTAACGTTTTTCTTGATAATAATTATTGGATTGTCAACACTACCGGCGTAATGCCTGTATTGGGAACTTTTTAATGTCTGGTCCAAAAATATAATAATTTGTTCCCTTTATTCTCCAAAACGATTTAGAAGAATGTTGGAAAGACCTATCTACAACCACTTTTTGTCCCGGCTTATAAGGCAAAATAGTTTTAGTAATTTTCCCATTCATATTTCTAGCATAGTATTTTCCATCTTTAGTCGTTGCTTTTCCCATTGTAACTGTAGCTTCAGTTGTAAATAACTGCCTACCGTTTATGTAACCGATATTAGTTGCTCTAATATATTTATTATTTGCAATTTTATAATATTCTTTTCCATTAATAATATGATATTTTACCGACAATACACTATATTTTACCCATAACATACCTTCATGCGTACGTTGAATCGCCATATTATAGTAATAAAACTTAGGTAAATTCTTTTCTGTTTCGATTTTTTCGTTTAATTTATCTACATAATTAATTGCTGTGCCTTTTCTAAGTACAGTATTTTTTTCAACTCTTTTACCAGTCTTATCATAAATATACGAATCACGATATATACTCAACGTTCCTTTATCATTAAGCGAAGCAACATTATAGCCTAAGAGATAACGATTACCACCAATATTATAAAACGATGCTTTTTTATGACCACGCCAGACCATGTATTTGGGTTCACCATAATATTCAGCAACTGTTCCCTCTTTTAGAACTATATTTTTATCTCTAGCATCAACTATTGCATTTCCATTTTTGTTATATACTTTTGCACCACGTGAACGAATAGTAATTGTATTTTGTACTGCATGAACATGATTTGCAGTTTGAATGGAAACTATAATTCCTGAACAAGCAGCTATTAAAAATGTTGTTCCAATAACTAATCTCTTAAATTTCATTACCGACACCTTCTTCCCTTAATTAATAACCCTTAACTAATATAATTATAATATATTTATGAAAGCGTTTTCTGATATCGCGCTAAATTTTAATAAATATTAACTAAAAAAAGAGGGAATAAATCCCTCAATAAAACATAACCTGTAAAAATCTTTTTTATTCAAATTTCCAATCAACAGTACGCTTAAATTTTTCAAATGGTAAAAGCGTAATTTGTCCTAAATCATTACCTTCTGCAGGTGGACATTGTGCTTCAAAAGTAATTCCATCATATTGACCAATGTTATTTACGATACCTGTATGGTTAAAATGATTTCCTGCATAAAGAACCAACGCTGGTGCATTAGTTTTTACAATAAGACGATGTTTATTAGAACTCAATAGCGCAGCAGGGTTGTTACCATTCAAAATAAATGGATGATCAAGTCCATTGCGCAATTTAATCTGTGAGTCATCACTATTAAGTGCATCCCCAATTCGCTTAGTCTTTCTAAAATCAAAAGCAGTTCCAGCTACTTCGGCCATTCCGCGATCAGGCAAGCCTGCTTCATCAACTGGCAAATAATAATCCGCATTCATCTGTAAATTCAAATCTTCAGCACGCTCACCCAAATTAAAGTAAGTGTGGTTAACCGGATTAAAAATTGTCAACTTATCACTAACTGCTTCAAGCAGATAATGCAAATTATTCTCATTATCTAATTCATATCTAGCATGTAGCTTTAAATTACCTGGATAATCATTATTTCCATCTGGATCAAATAAAGTTAGATCTACTCTAGCATGTTCACTATCGCAAGACGGTCTAAAATCCCACACGTGCATATCTGTACCAATACCACCGTGAATATGATTATCACCATCATTCAATGGCAATTGATGTATTTCATTGCCATGCTTCCATTGTCCAGCACGAACGCGACCAGCAATTCTACCAACTGTGCCGCCCAAAAAATTCCGCTCTTTAGAATAATCTTCTGGCGAATTAAGTGACAGAATCATATTTTCACCATCAAGTAATACTTTTTCTAGCGTAGCTCCATAATTTAGGACTTTAACAGCCATTCCAGCATCATTTTCAAGTGTAATTTCACAAAGATCTTTATTATCTTTGCGTTCATATTTTACAAAATTAGTTTTCATTTTAATCCACTTTTTCAACTAAAGCTGAAATAAATTTATCCCAGCCTTGATCACCGTCTTCATTATTCTTAAATACACCGGCATCTTGTAAAACTTGTTCGAATACTTCAACCAAAGCTTGTTGCATCACTTGATCAACATTCTCTTGAGAGATATTTTCTTCAGACTTAATTCGGTCAGCCCATTCTTTATGACTGTCGGCTATCTTATTTTCTTCACCCAGCCAATATTTCTTTACTTCTTCAAGCTCACTTTTAAGTCGACCTGGCAAAATTGCCCGCCCCATTACTTCAATTAAACCAATATTTTCCTTTTTAATATGCCACAATTGCTTGTGTGGGTGGAAAATACCAAGCGGATAATCTGCACTTGTATTGTTATCACGTAAAACAAGATCAAGAATAAATTTCTTACCTTCACGGTGCATAATTGGAGTAACTGTGTGATGACGAGTATTGTCAGTAAATGCTCTAATATCACGAGCGGGGTCAGAGTATTGATTCCAGAATCTGATAATTTTGCTACCTAAATCAATTAAATCAAGCGAATTTTCACTACTTAAGCGTAAATCACTCATTGGCCAATCAACAATTCCGGCTTTAACGTCAGGATACGCATCAAAGGATACGTCTTTCTTAATCTTAGCCTTCATCATTGGGAATGTATGACGACCACCTTGATAGTGTTCATGCGATAGCATTGAGCCACCAACAATTGGTAAATCTGCATTTGAGCCAACGAAATACTGTGGTAATGTTTTTTCGATTTCTACCAAATTAATCAACGTTTGTTGATTAATTTCCATTGGGATATGCTCTTGATCTAAAAAGATACAGTGTTCATTAAAGTAAGCATATGGTGAATATTGAAAGCCCCATGGTCTGCCTGCAATACTCATTCGGATAATTCTCAAATTACTTCTGGCATTTTTGCCATAGCCACCTAAGTAGCCTTCATTTTCAAGACAAAGTGCACATTGAGGATACTTCTTTCCTGTAGCATGAGCTGCCGCAGCAATAGCCTTAGGATCTTTTTCAGGTTTAGATAAGTTAATCGTAATTTCTAAACCATGACCTTTGGAACTAGTTCCCGAAAAGACTACATTCTTAGCAATTGCTTCTTCTTTTACATAATCATCGTTTACGCAGAGCTGATAGAACCAATCGGTAGCTTTTTTAGGAGAGTTTTGCATTTTTTGCCAGAAAATATTATTGGTCTTCGAAGGAGTTGGCGTCATTAGATCATATAATTGATCATTCAACACTTCTTTTGAAGTTACATCATCTGGGATTTTTTCATTTTCTACAGCAATATCAACTAATTGTTTAACTGCAGGCTTATCATTTTCTTCTTCATCATGATCACCTACCAAACTGCGAATTTTATTAATTACGTATACTCGATCAAGTGGTTCATACGCACCGCTATTAACTACTTGATCTGCAAACTTTTCGATAACTTTCATTACTTATTCCTCAACACAATTAGATTTTCTTAGTACCATCAACAATTTCAGCATCATAAAAACTAGCATCATAACCAATCTTGTCACGATAAATTTTACCGACATTCTGCTTAAAGTTTTCAGCTTCACTCTTTTTTACGATAGCGATTGCACTACCACCGAAGCCACCACCAATCATTCTTGCGCCTAAAACTCCTGGCTGCTTCCATGAAGCTTCAGCTAAAGTGTCAAGTTCATCACCAGTTACCTCGCAGTCATAATGAAGTGAGACGTGAGAAGCATCGATCAAGCGACCAAGTTTTTCTAAATCACCATCTTGCATAGCCTTAGTAGCACGCAAAGTTCTTTGGTTTTCACTTACAGCATGACGAGCGCGTTTTAATTCAGTTTCATCATTAATAAGATAAGAATATTCATCTAAAGTATCATTATCAAGTTCACCCAATGACTTAACATCAAGCTTTTGTTGTAATTTTTCAAGTGCATCATGACATTCACGAACACGATCATTATATGCGGAATCAGCTAAAGTATGTGGCTTGTTAGTGGCCATAATGATGATCTCATAATCGCCTAAGGCAAGTGGCTTATATTCATATTCCAAAGTATTACAGTCAAGGAAAATTGCACTATCCTTTTTACCCATAATGCAGGCGAATTGATCCATGATACCTGAGTTCAAGCCTACAAATTCATTTTCAGTTCTTTGTCCCATTTTAGCTAATGCAATGCGATCAACATCGAGGTTAAATTCGTCTTTAAGAATGATACCCATGAGCATTTCAATAGCTGCACTTGACGAAAGATCAGAACCAGATGGCAAGTTAGCTTTGATATATAAGTTAAAGCCGTGGTTGATGTTGTCGTACTTTTCACGTAAGTAAGTGATCATTCCCTTGAAGTAATTTGCCCAGAAGCGGTCATCTTTTTCAACAGTTGTATCATTGATATCAAACTCAACAACATCACCGTCAACATCGCCAGAATATAAGCGGACCTTCGTATCATCTCTTGGTCCATATACACCATAGACACCCAAGCTAATTGCAGCTGGAAAAACATGACCACCATTATAGTCAGTATGTTCACCAATTACATTAATTCTTCCAGGTGAGAAAAAGACGTCTTGGCCGTTTTCATTAAATGTTTTTTCGTATTCAGTGAGAAGTTCTTCTTTATTCATCGTTTTTACCTCAATTTTTACTGTAATCGTTTTCAGATAATAGTATATACTCTTATTTGTTTTTGGTAAATGGTTTACTCAAATAAATAAATTATTTAATTTTATATAATAAAAAAGGAAACATTCTGTAAGAATATTTTCTTTTTTAAACTAATTATTTTAAATTTTGTCCATTTTCTTTTATCACATCACGATACCAATAGAACTTTAAACCCACTATTTATGATCCTTCTTGTTTTTTATAATAACCATTAATCTTTTAAATTTTAAAATAGATATTACTCCGCCAATCATTACAGCACTTTTTAGTGGCGCGACAGCAACAGAATTATTTACATTCTTTTCTTCACTAATCCCATCTTTCTTATTTTGCGTAATAGTATTCGCACTATAAATTACGGTTTCTTCTCTATTTTGTTTATCAAGGAAATTTTTACTATCAACCGTAACCTCATCAGGACCAACCATCGGCTTATCTGCTGTATATCCAATAATAACTGGGCTAGGCAAAGCTTCAAAAGTTTGAGTCAGCGACCATTTACTATCCCAAATTTCTTTACCATTAGTCAAATCCCTCTTACCTGACTGTGTAAATATTAATGACACAACATGATCATCATGTGCAACCGCCCCATCTTCATATCTATAATGAATAGTTTGCGTTACTACCTGCGTCCGTTTAATTGGTTCTATATCATGTGCATATACAACTTTATGAACTTTAAGAAGAGGATTTTTAAAAGTATCATCCGTTACTTCAACATCATACGCACTTACTTCATTTATCTCTGGATTTACTAAATGATGATTTCTTACCACGGGATGTTCTACAGCACTAAAAGTTGCCGTAGTCTTTGGTAACCAATTGCTATTCCATGTCTGCTTACCAGTAACATTATCCAGAATTCCTGTTTGTTCAAAAATTAAACTAGCCGTGTAATCATCATAAACCGGTCTTTCATCTTCATCTACATAGTGAATCATCTGTGTAACCTTTTGAGTACGATGACTCATCTTTTTAGTTTGGTTTATTTTAGGAGTTTGCACAGCAGCAGCCTTCGTCGTTTCAGTATCAGCTCTCTTCAAACTTTCAACTTCAACAATTTCATCTTCTCGTTTACCAGTTGCTTTAACTCTACGATTACTTGAATTCATTACAATTCCAGTACTTACAATCACAGAAGCTACACTAGCAGTAATTTTTTGTACATTAGATTTCGTATTTTTATGTGGCATTTTAAATGGCCTCCATTAGTATATATTCGTCCATCTTTTATACATTTAATACCTAAATCTTATCTTAGAGCTAAATTAATACAAAGTGATATACTGTCACTTTATAAAAACTTAAGCGTTTTCATAATTGCTACAAAAAATAAGAAAATCATTAATATCTTGTCTTAGAATCCATGAGTCGAAATATCATATGGTGAATTCAAAATCATTTGTTTCATCAATTTCTTTGTTTCTTTCAATGTCATCTCGTCTGTATATTCTAACCATGCGAACAATGGTCCTAAAAAAGATAATGCGTATCTTCTAGCAAGTAATGTCAACTTCAATTTATCTTTTTTCAAAATATATTCCTGATTGTACAAATGAAAATAGTAAACAATTAATTTTTTAACAGTATTGGTAGTTACACCAACTATTTGATTTTTAAAACCTGGATCACCATTTTCAGAAATAAGCGACTGTAACATATCCTTATGTTTATTAAAATAATTAATTAGTTCATTAATATTGCTGTCAATCAATCTACTTATGTCTTTTTTACTTGGTGCATGATTTACAGTCCCCCAGTTTTTACTATCCATGCTTAATGCAATCCTAAATTCAGAAAACAAAGAATTTTCTAAATCCCGTAACACTTCACTTTTATCAGAATAATATTTGTAATAACTAGATGACGATACCTGTGCTTTTTGAATAATATCTTTATCTTTAATTTTGTATAGCGGCATGCTGTTTATTGCTACTATCAAACCTGATTGAATTCTATTTTTAGTATTAACAATTCTAATATCCATATTTATCCCATTTACTTTCCTTTTACCTTAAACAAAATACTCAAATACAAATAAGGCCGGACATTTTCGTTCGACCTTATTTATTTGATCTACGGGGGAAAAATAAATTATTGTGTAAGAACTAATTTCTCAATACTTGAACATCCCAACCTTTCATATCTTTATGAGCTTTTTCACCAGTTAAAATATCTTCATAACCTGTGAACTTGCTTGGTAACGTTCTTTCTTCATTACTCATATTAAGCACAAAGTAAAGTTCCTTACCATCTTCAGTAACACGCTTAGTTATTTCTAGTTTATGACTATCGCAAACCAGTGATTCAACACCCGTTTCAAAAATAATATGATTGAATAATTGAGTTAACCCTTGATGTTCAAGCCTTGTACCAATATACCAAGCCCTACCTTTGCCATATTGATTTTCGGTAACAGCTGGCGTACCTGCATAAAATTCACTCGCATAAGTTGCCAAAATCTTAGCGTCATTTGGATGAATCAAGTTACAGATCAGACCAGTATCATAATCCTTACCATTCATTAAGACCTTAATCTTTTGTCCTGGGACTACTGCATCACTTTCTTCAACCCAAATGCCTGTAACTTCCTTCAATGGACCAGGATAGCCACCAAGATATACATTATCTGATGAGTTCACCATGCCTGACATATAAGTAGTGACAAAGTTACCACCGTTTTCAACATAGTCGTTGATCTTCTTATCAAGACCATGTTTAACCATATAAAGCACAGGCGCTACAACCAAATCATAGTTGCTAAAGTCATCGTCTACACCAATGATGTCAGTTGGAATATTGCGTTCATAGAACTGACGGTAGTAATCAAGAATAGAATCTACATAGTTCAAATCTTGAGTAATTCCGTCCACATACTCATACGACCAGAAGTTACTCCAATCAAAGACAATTGCGACCTTTGCCTTAGTCTTTGACCCTAAAATCGTTGGTCCAGCATTCTTTAATTTCTTCCCTAAATCAGCTAGTTCTTTAAATACTCTAGTATCGGTTCTTTGCGAATGAGCAATAACTGCACTGTGGAATTTTTCGGAGCCACCAACTGCTTGTTTTAATTGGAAGAATTGTACCGTATCAGCACCATGGGCTACAGCTTGAAATTCAGTTGCTTCCATTTGTCCAGGCCGCTTAAGCGGACTATATGGTTGCCAGTTAACTTGTGAAGGCGCAGATTCCATTAACATAAATGGCTGATGTTTCAAGCTTCGCATTAAGTCATACAAGAATGCCGCTTTATATGCAGGAGCATCATAAGTTGGATAACTATCATATGAAATAATATCTTGACCTTTTGCCCACTTTTGATAATCAACCATCTTGTTAGGCAAACCATGGAAATTAGTCGTTACAGGAGTTTCCGGATCATATTTTTTAATAATCTTCTTTTCCATCTTGAAAAGATTTTGCATACTTTCAGATTGAAAACGCAGATAATCAATTGAAAGACCAGCTACAATAGTTTCACTACCTTCTATTCCCCATACATCCCCTAACTCATTAGGAACAACAATTTCATCCCAGTCATAAATCGTATGGCTCCATACATTCATATTCCATGCCTTGTTAAGACCTTCAACGGTCTTATATTTATTCTTCAACCATTTTCTAAAAGCGTTTTGACAATTCTCACAATAACAGTTGCCACCATATTCATTGTTTATGTGCCAAACTACGATATGCTTATTATCCTTGTAGCGTTCAACTAACTGCTTTACTAATTCACCAGCTAATCTTTGATAATTTGAGCTATTAGGACAGAAGTTATGCCGCTGACCAAATACATGACGTCTGTCTTGATAATCTACTCTGGCAATATCGGGATATTTTTTAAACATCCAAGCTGGCATCGCTGCTGTGGCTGTTCCCATCACAATATCAAAGTTAGCATCAGATAATTGTTGTACAACTTTATCTAATTTTGAGAAATTATATTTTCCTTCTCTTGGTTCAAGCAATGCCCAAGAAAAAATGTTAATCGTTGCCGAATTAATATCCGCCTTTTTAAATACGTGAATATCTTTCGACCATGTTTCTTCTGGCCATTGGTCAGGATTATAATCACCACCATAAAGAAAACGTGATAATTGTGTCATTTTATTTCCTCTATCTAAATTTAACTTCTACAACTTTTTCACCGTGCTCAACAGTTGTACCGGCTTGAATTTCACTAGTCTCCTGAATTCGACGAGGCTGCGTATAGAACGTAACTATTGTGTCTTTATATCCATTATTCAGTGCTAAGTCTCGATCAAATTCTAGTAACAAGTCACCCTTCTTAACGTGTTGCCCATCGTCATAATAAGTTTCAAATCCTTGTCCACGCAAGTTAACTGTTCCCAGACCAACATGAACGATTACTTGTAAGCCATCATTTGAAATAATTTCAAATGCATGCTTTGTACCAAAAGTAAATTTAATCTCACCATCAAATGGTGCATAAATTTTACCTGTACTTGGCTTAATTGCAAATCCCTTACCTGGAAAAGGACGACCGTCCTCATCAATTACCGAAGACATATTCATTAATTTACCATCTGCTGGAGCATAGATTGTTACTTCTTTCGGACGAGCTGCTTCCGTATCGGCTTTTTCAAGCTTTCCTTCAGCAAGTTTATCCTTTAATTCTTCAACAACCTGTGCGTGTTTCTTTTCACTCAAGTTTACTTTAGTCATGAATACCACAATTGAAATTGCAGCTAAAACTAATGGAATATATAAAGCCATAGTATTAAAAGTGCTAATATCATGTGCAGTCATATCCGCAGCTGTAGCCGTTCCCGTCATTCCTGCAGCAATAGCTACATAACCAACCAAAGCGTTAGAAACAGCGCCAGTAAATTTATCAACCATCGGACGGACAGCCAAAACAACGGCTTCATTTCTTTGACCACTCTTAAGTTGGCCATATTCAATGGCATCAGTTAAAGTCAAAACAGTAACTAATTGTGCAAAGTTAATGTTGAACAGGATCAAACCTAAGTCCATCAATACAACATTATCACGACAGAAAATGAATAAAAGATATGCACAAATCATACAAGTTTGACCTGCAATGAATAGCCATTTTCTTGGAATATATTTGTTTAAAATTGGAAACATTGGACTAACGCAAAATCCAATAATAGTAGCTATAAGCCCTACTACCCAGAATTCTCCTGGTTTACCAATTACGAATTTATATAGATAGAATAAAACACCGTTGGTAATTGTATTGGCAAGTGAAAATACTAAGTAAGCTAGACTTGGCCAAAGTATTTGATCATTATGAAAAATAGCACTGAAAACTTGACGTAAAGTAGTTTTTTGCTTAGCCGAATTTCTAATTAAGTTATGCTTTTCTTTAGTACCGAAACATACAATGATGGCACAAATAATCGCCAAAGCTGAAATTACGGCCGCAAAAGCGAGCCAGCCAGGAGCTCCCTCTTCATTTTTACCAGTCACTGCATAAGTAACTCCAGTTACTAAAGGAACTACGATAATTGCTAATCCATTCCAGCCAATAGCACCTGAAAAAGCACCTAGAGAAGTATAAATACCACGCTCATGTGAATCTTCACTTAAAGCCGGTACCATCCCCCAATATGAAACATCAGATAATGAATAGAAGACATCAAATCCAATATAGATAATTACGAAAAGGATTGCAAAAAGAATCCAATTACTTTGTGCTAAACCGAAAATCCCAGTAAACAAGATTAATAATAATACTGCACTAACCATGGTTCCAATGAATATCCATGGTTTAAATTTACCCCATTTTGTTTTTGTATTATCAACAATATTGCCTAAAATTGGATCAATTACTAGTTCTACGATTCTTATTAAAACCATTAATCCGGTGATTAGACCGATTAGTTTGTCAGCTACCGATTGCTCTAATCCACTAAACATTCCACTAGTAATAAAAATAATAAAGTATGTGCTCATTACACCATAAAAGGCTGCGTGTCCTAAGTTGCCCAGACAGAATGATGCATAGGAAATTATTTGTTTCCCCGAAGTTTTATGACCATTTGCCATAATATTCCTGCTATATAAAACATGGAAATATGTAGAAGAAGACGAATTTTCTACATATCAGAAAGATATATTTTTCCTTTCTTTGTTTCACTTACTGTCGTCTTCACTAGTATTCTGATATTCCACTTGGGAGTAATCACATTGACCAGCTCTTACAGTTTAAGGGCTTAGCCAGCCCCGTTGTCTTTATTTCTTTTTATCTTGCTAAAGCTAAAAGATTTAAAACCGCATTTTTATCTCGATCGTTCTTGTAGCCACACTCATAACAGATATATTCATTATGTTTGGTACCATGCTTTTTGTTACCTTGCAAAGTGATCTTTTCCTCGCCTTTTTTGACATAACCGCACGCAGCACATCTTTGAGTTGATGGGTATGTTTTATCAGCTAAGATCAATTCTTTGCCATACCAATTACACTTATAAGTTAATATCTGCCTAAATCTACTAAACAGCGATCTCTGCATTCCTTTGGAAGCTACATGGGTCATCATCATTTGCTTTACTGCTAAGTCTTCAATTACAATTTGGTCGTAATTATCTACAAGCTTAGTAGTGAACTGCTGTAAAAGATCATTTTGGATATTAGCTACCTTGCGATAATCTCTTTGCAATTTGGTTCTCACTGCAAAGTAATTATTTGATTTTGTAGCTAACTTACCGTTAACTTCTCTTTTACGAGCTAACATTCTTTGATAATGCTTGATGCGCTTATAAAGCTTTTGCAATTTAGCAGGCAAAACATTGATTTTGCCATCTGTGTAATTAAAGTGACCGACATTGACATCTACTGCTGTCTTTTGATGATTTTTAGCCTTACTTGAAATCTCTTCTTCATAAGGCAAAGCCGCATAATAAGCTCCTTTTTCTTTGAAGATACTTATTACTTTGACTTCATTCATCTTTAGAGCTTCATAGCTTTTTAAATCAAACCAATCTGCTTTTGAAATGCTTCTTGGACGATCAAGGCGAAGCTTGCCATTAACAATCTTAGCCCTATCAGTTTTAAAGCCTTGTCTGGGAGCTTTCTTTGATTTAAAACTAGGTATTCCCCAATCAGGTTGAGCCTTATCAAAGAAATTCTTCCAAGCATTAGCTAAGTCTTTAATCGCTAATTGTAAACATCTAGCAGACAAATCATATTGCCAGTCAGCTTTATTTGCGACTAGTTCATCGCGGACTCTGCGTTCGTTAGGACTGGGATTATCTTTTTTATTTAATGTATGAGCTTCATACATTAATTGCCAAGTTTCTAAGCCTTTATTCCAGCAGTATCGCCGATAGTCACATAAAGCATCAAGATGCTTTTGTATGGTCTTATTAACTTTTAGCTTTACTACTTGTGTTTTAATCATTGCTTCACCTCCCAGAATGCAAACATAAGTTTATCTAAGAAGACGAAGCAAAACAAGTAAATATTGAATCAAAGCTTATTTTCCATGTTTAACTTTCTAAATAAGCTTAATCTTTTGTTTTCATCTATAAATTTCTACATATTTCTATATTTTTATTAACTGTTAACCAGCTCCTCAAATGTTATTAACTGTAACCGTTTACAGAATCGAGTATACTCTCGATACTTTATTTAGTAAATGATTTATTTATATTAACTAAATAATTTACTTTTGGTAAAAACAAAAAAGAACACTATAATCAAGCATTCTTTTTGAGGAATATTAGAAATAATTTTTTTATTTACTAAAAAATTTACTCACCTTTAGGAACAAAACTTTTACGTACTACTAAGTCCGTATTCATATTTACATCAATATGAGCACGATCAGGTTGAATAATTAAATTGGTTAGCATCGTTAATGCCAAATCAATCATTTCTTGTTGGTTAATATTGTACGAAGAAAGCGGTGGTGACACATATTTAACCACATTACTGTTATTAATACTTAAAATTGCCGTATCTTTTGGCACATTAACATTTTCTTCATTAAAGGCCTGCAATACACCAACACTCAAAGTATCCGAAGCAATTAAGAAAGCATCTGGTAAATTATCTTCACATTCTTTTACTACTTCTTTACCCAACTCATATCCATTTTCCACACTAAATGGTCCTGACACAAACATATAGTTAGTATCTTTATTTCGAACCTTCATATATTCCGCAAATGCTACGGCACGTGGATCATTTTCTTGGATATGATCATGCTTAGGTCCAACACCACCGATAAAGCCAATGGTTTTGCAGTCATTTTTAATAAATAAATCAATTGCATTTTTAACTGTTAAGGATAAATTAGGTCGAATAGAATCAAATAATTCAGGAGCAGGATTAGTATCAACAAATACGCCATTAGGTAAAACTTTATGCAATTCAAGTAGTTCCGCATTCTCAATTGGTGCCGCACCTACCCCAATAAAACCCTGAAATAATGAAGCATTTTCGATCAAGTCTTTTACATTATAGAAAGTCTTCATCTTCATAGACTTTTGTTTTACGGTTTCTACTAAGGCTTGCTTTAAAGAAGTAAAGTATTCATCTTGCAATTGCTCTTTATGATTAGTGCGATAAAGGAGTGCAATTGTTGGCTTAATTTCCTTTTCTTGATGATCTTTCCAATAACCAAGCTTGTTAGCTATTTCTAAAATTTTATTTTTAGTATCTGCTGTGATTGATAAATTAGGGTCATTATTAAGTAGCCGCGAAACTGTGGCAGGTGAATAACCCGATTTTTGTGCAATCTCTTTAATAGTTGTCATAGTTAATTTCTTTTCTTTTTAAAAAACTTACTTACGTTTATTATACAAAATATTTACTCAATTCCAATAAATATTAATTTTAGCAAAAACAAATTTTTTAAGAATCTTCGTAATAAATATTTTACTGTTTTTAGATAAATATTTTATTTTATTGGTTAATTTTTTATTTGGTGATATAATAAAAGCGTTTTCAAAAATAATTTATTATAGAAATCAGGTATTAGTATGCAAGCAAACATAAAATGGCTTGATGACCCTGAAATTTTTAGAGTCAATCAATTGCCAGCTCATAGCGATCATCCTTTTTTTAAGAATTATCGTGAATGGCAAAATAATCACAGTAGTTTTAAGCAAAGTTTAAATGGAATGTGGCAATTCAAATTTTCTAAAGATCCCCAAAGCCGTCCCGTTGACTTCTACAAAAAGGACTTTAACACTTCATCTTTCACCACAATCCCAGTTCCTAGTGAAATTGAATTAAACAATTTTGCACAAAATCAATACATTAATACTCTTTATCCCTGGGAAGGGAAAATTTTCCGTCGTCCTGCTTACGCATTAAATAAATCTGATGCTGAAGAAGGTTCTTTCAGTGAAGGTAAAGATAACACCGTCGGTTCATACATAAAACATTTTGACCTAAATCCAGAATTAAGGGATCATGATATTCATATCGTATTCGAAGGTGCCGAACGAGCCATGTATGTTTGGTTAAACGGCCATTTCATTGGATATGCCGAAGATAGCTTTACTCCTTCGGAATTTGATTTAACCAAGTATATTAAAGAAAAAGACAATATCTTAGCTGTTGAAGTTTTTAAACACAGTACGGCTTCTTGGCTTGAAGATCAAGACATGTTCAGATTTTCTGGTCTATTTAGATCCGTTGAATTACTAGCATTTCCTGAAACACATTTAGTTGATTTGGATCTTAAACCTACTGTTTGTGACAACTATCAAGATGGTATTTTCAATGCTGAATTAAAATTTACTGGTTCACTCAATGGTCATGTTCACTTATCCGTAGAAGACGTCAACGGCTCAGCTATTTTAGAACAAGATGTCCCACTTGACTCCGAAGTTGAATTTACTAGCTCAACTTTGGAAAATATTCATTTATGGGACAATCATCATCCTTACTTGTATCAGTTATTGATTGAAGTCCATGATGAAAATGGTCACCTAGTTGAATTAATTCCTTACCAATTTGGCTTTAGACGAATTGAAATTAATCAAGACAAGGTAATTTTACTCAACGGCAAATGCCTAATTATTAACGGAGTTAATCGCCATGAATGGAATGCCAAAACTGGCCGTAGCATTACCCTGAACGATATGGAAAAAGATATCGATACTTTCAAAGAAAACAATATCAACGCTGTTAGAACTTGCCATTATCCCAACCAAATCCCATGGTATTATCTTTGCGATCAAAACGGCATTTATATGATGGCAGAAAACAACCTGGAATCTCATGGTACCTGGCAAAAGATGGGGCAAGTTGAACCATCTGATAATGTACCTGGTTCTGTTCCTGAATGGCGTGAAGCAGTAATCGATCGCGCCCGCAATAATTATGAGACTTTCAAAAATCATACATCCATCCTATTCTGGTCATTAGGAAACGAATCTTATGCCGGTAGTAATATCGTTGCAATGAACGAATTTTACAAAGAACATGATTCTTCTCGTCTAGTTCACTACGAAGGTGTCGTTCATAGACCAGAATTAAAAGATCAAATTTCTGATATTGAAAGCCATATGTATCTACCACCTAAAGAGGTCGCAGAATACTTAAGAAATAACCCACAAAAACCATTTATGGAGTGTGAATACATGCATGACATGGGTAATTCTGATGGTGGTATGGGCAGCTATATTAAATTAATTGATGAATACCCACAATATGTAGGAGGATTTATTTGGGACTTTATTGATCAAGCGCTCTTAGTCTACGATCCTATCAGTAAACAAAACGTTCTCCGTTATGGTGGCGATTTTGATGATCGTCACTCAGACTATGAATTTTCTGGTGATGGGTTAATGTTTGCAGATAGAACACCAAAGCCAGCAATGCAGGAGGTTAGATATTACTATGGCTTACACAAATAATTTACAAATCATCTATGGTGATGCCACTTTAGGAATCACTGGTAAAAACTTCCATTATCTTTTCAGCTACGAACGAGGTGGGTTAGAATCACTCAACATCAATAACAAAGAATGGTTATATCGTGTGCCGACCCCTACTTTCTGGCGAGCTACTACCGATAATGATCGAGGTAATGGCTTTAATTTAAAGGCATCTCAATGGCTCGGTGCTGATATGTTTACTAAATGCACTAAAATCGAATTAAAGGTAGATGACCGACAATTCGACGAACTTCCAATTGCTCCAATTAATAATCAATTCAGTAATCATGAATATGCTGACCATGTTCAAATTGCGTTTTGGTATCAAACTCTAACTAATCCAGCAACTGACGTTAAAATCATTTATAATATTGATAATACTGGTTGTATTAATATAGTCATGCATTATTTTGGTAAAAAAGGATTGCCACCATTACCAGTGATTGGAATGCGTTTCATCATGCCAACTGCTGCAACTGGCTTTGACTACGAAGGACTTTCGGGGGAAACTTATCCTGACCGAATGGCTGGTGCAAAAGAAGGAAAATTCCATGTTGATGGCTTACCAGTAACTAAATATTTAGTACCACAAGAAAACGGGATGCATATGCAAACTAAGGCACTCAAAATCACTCGTTCTTCTACTTTAAATAATGCTGATCAAGAAAGTGAATTTAGTCTAAAGCTTAAGCAAGATAAACAACCGTTTAATTTTAGTTGTTTACCCTACACTGCTGAAGAATTAGAAAATGCTACTCATCTCGAGGAATTACCACTTGCTCGCAGAACTGTGTTAGTTATTGCTGGAGCTGTGCGCGGCGTTGGTGGTATCGACAGCTGGGGTGCTGATGTTGAAAAGCAATATCACATTAATCCTGAAAAAGACTACGAATTTTCTTTCAATCTTAATTAAATATTTTATCAATAATAGTAAATGTTTTACTGATTTATGTGTTATAATGTAATCGATTTCAAGAAAACAAAGGAGTAAACAATGAAAGTTTTAGTTGTAGGTGGTGCGGGCTACATTGGCTCACATGCCGTTCGTGAATTAGTCAAAGAAGGTAATGATGTCGTTGTACTCGACTCTTTATACACCGGTCACAGAAAGGCTGTCGATCCTAAAGCAAAGTTTTATCAAGGCGACATCGAGGATACTTTCTTAGTATCAAAGATTTTACGTGATGAAAAAATTGACGCTGTAATGCATTTTGCAGCTTATTCATTAGTACCCGAATCAGTTAAAAAACCACTTAAATACTACGATAACAATGTTTCTGGTATGATTTCATTATTAAAAGCAATGAATGATGCAGATGTGAAATATTTAGTATTCTCAAGTTCTGCAGCTACTTACGGTATTCCTAAGAAGTTGCCAATTACTGAAGATACTCCACTTGATCCAATTAACCCATATGGTGAAACTAAGATGATGATGGAAAAGATCATGGCTTGGGCTGACAAAGCTGACGGTATTAAATATACTGCTCTTCGTTACTTCAATGTAGCTGGTGCTTCAAGCGATGGTACTATTGGTGAAGATCACGGTCCCGAAACTCACCTTATTCCAAATATTTTGAAGAGTGCCATTTCAGGTGATGGTAAGTTTACTATCTTCGGCGATGATTACAATACCAAGGATGGTACTAACGTCCGTGATTATGTTCAAGTTGAAGACTTAATTGATGCTCACATTTTAGCATTGAAGCATATGATGAAGACTAATAAATCTGACGTATTCAATTTAGGTACCGCACAAGGTTACTCTAACTTAGAAATCTTAGAAAGTGCTAAAAAAGTTACTGGTATTGATATTCCGTATACAATGGGGCCTCGCCGTGGCGGTGATCCTGATTCACTAGTTGCCGACTCAACTAAGGCAAGAACTATTTTAGGCTGGAAGCCAAAACATGAAAATGTTGATGAAGTAATCGAAACCGCTTGGAAGTGGCACAAGAGTCACCCAAAGGGCTACGAAGACAAGTAAGATCTTTTTAAATTATTTATCTATTATCCATTGCACGCTAGAAGTTCTAGCGTGTTTTTCATATGCAATCAAAAAACTCCGTTTAATAATAACGGAGTCTTTATATTATTCTTCAGTTAATAACATTGCTTGATATGGTCTTCTTGGTAAGTGGAACTTTTCATTATTTGTGATTTCACCATCAAAATCTTCAATAGTTTCATCCCACGCATTAATTAATTTAGCACTATACTTCTTGCCATCAGGTAAAAAGCTAAACAATTCAAATTCTGGTTGATTGTCGCCAAAATAAACTAACCATTTCTTTTCATCTGGTGTTGAACCAGCAGCTAATTCCCAAGTTGGACCGCTTGTTGCTTGGGGTTTAACCCAAGTAAAGCCGTTGTCTTTTAATAAATCATACAAGAAATTGATCTTCTTTTGACTTTCACCATAGAGCTTGCCACCATGAGCCCACCAAATTGGACGATCGGTATTTGGCTTATCAATGTAAGTTTCACCATGACTACAACCACCGCCACGTAAAATTACACGCCAGAAGTTATCCATCATACCATGAGCTGTATTATCACCCCAACCAAATTCGATATTTCCTTCATAACGACATTCATCATCAACAACAGGTTTTTGATATTCTTCGATCCACTTAGGAACAAGGAAGACATTATCTGATTGAACGCTTAAGTGTGTAATCCATGGTTTAGTGTGGTCATACCAATTTTTAATAGTATCTTTATGTTGTGGTGGATCATAGAAATTATGAATAGATTCAAGGTGTTGAGAAGGATCTTTTTCATGTACAAATTGACCAATTCTATCCCAATCTTTTAATGGAATTTGTCCAACCAAATCCATCAAATCATATTCATTAGCAAGTGCCCACCAGGCATTCTTGTATGATGCAAGTCTAGCAATAATATATTTTAAGTATTGCAGATTATTTTCCATTCCCATTCTAGCAAATCCCCAACGGTCATATGGACTGAAAAGAATTAAATCTGCTTCAACACCTAATTTATCCAACCGTTCAATATTATTTTCCAAGTTTTGGAAATATTCAGGAACAGGACGAGTAAAATCAAAGCCCGTATCACTTGCATCAAAGATCCAATCTGTACCACCACGTTTTACTTTTGGAGCACCTTCAAACGGATAAATTGCTGGTTCGTTAGTGTTATAGTCATAACTCTTGGGAAAGACAAGCATTCTAATCTTATTAAATTTATTTTCCTTTAAAGTTTCTAAAGTTTGTTCTTGTACTTCCTTAGGTTGAACCGTCCAAGCATAGGCAGTTGTACCAAATGGAATATATCCTGTTCCATCTGCATAGGCAAAATGAGTTTTACCTGATACTCTAACTGGACCGTGGTTATTTTCTTGAGCTGATGTAACGTTAAATTCATCGGTTATACCGTCTAACTCAGAAACATTGGAATAAGTTGTAACAGTATAATCACCTTCTACTTCAGGCATATAACGAACTTTATAAATTCCATTACCATCATAAAAGCCATCTACTGTTATAGGATGATTGTTATGATCAAATATTGCTGTTAATTGAACATCTCTAAATGGATTGCCACCTGTAGGTCCAGGTAAAGTCAATTCATATCTTTTCCATTTTTCTATTGTTTGCATATTTAATCTCCTAATATTTAATCTACTTTAGTAACTGTATTAACTTTCTTGTGAGTAACAGCCATTGCAAAGAATACAATTGTAATTACTAATAAAATTCCTGCACTTATTCTCATCTGATCCACAGGAGTAGATAAATGACATACATTACTTAAGAATGCGATGACATATGGGGATGCGAAAGCACCTAAGTTGTTACATACTTGTGCAATCGAAATAATCAAATTACTAATAGATGAATCAACATCGCTTAAAATAGTGTCATATACATATGGAATAATTAATGAACTTACAAACATTAATAACAATCCCACAAAGAAAATTGCCATATTACTTGCTTGTGAACATACTATAAATCCGAGAGCTCCACAGATAGTAGTAATTACTGGTGTGTAATTATGGAATAATTTATATATTCTACTGTATCCCATTGAAATTACAGCACCAATTAATCCTGCAACGGCTATTTCAGTAGATAATACTCCTTGGTTAGCAAGTTGGTTTTGTTGAATTACTAAAGCTGACGCTGTTGCTTCGACCATAAATGCTGAAAAGTATAGAAACAGCATGAAGAATGCAATATAAATTCTGCCAGGAATTTTAGCATGGCTTTTTTCTTTGGTATTTGCTTTAGTATCATTCTTTTCAACAGTAGTTTGCTTTTCCATTTTTCTTGTATATCCCATCATAAATAAAATTAAGAAAGGAATTACGAGAAGCATATAAAGGAATGTAGTTTGCCAATTAATCCCTAAAAGTAAACCAGAAATAAAAGTACATGCACTGTTTCCTAAAGTTCCCATTGCCCCTTGGATACCAATTAAAGTCTTTTGTTCATCACCACTGAAGCAATCACCGATAAGTGATACAGCTAATGAAGTAAACAAACCGATACCGGCACCAACTAATAATCTACTAAATACAATTAATGGAAAGTTATTGATAAAGAATGGCATTACACCACCGATAGTTGTGGCAATCATACCAATAATAACTGTGTTACGCTTACCTACCCATTTAATAACCGCATTACTAAATAAAATAAAAAGCATAATAGTAAACGATGGAATCGTAAACAAAGCTTGAATCGAAGTTACTGATTCTTTTGGAAACGATTTAGCAATCATTGGAATTGCTGCCAAGTTAGAGCCCGCAACTTGTAAGAATAAAGATATTCCTAGAATTCCAATTTTTAATTTCCAATTATGCTTATTGGATTTTTTTAGTTCTTCAACGTTCATAAGTTTTCCTCCTAACGTTTCTCGCATCTCACTTGATTTATTACATTCTCATCATAATATGTAACCGGTTACATTACAATGTAAATTTGCTTAATTAGTGCTAAACTAATAATTATCATTAATCGCTGTATAATAGTAATGTAATCCGTTACATTTATAAAGAAGGAACTAAACTTATGACTACAATTAGGGATATTGCTAAACTATCAGGAGTATCTGTAGCAACCGTATCTAGAATTATTAACCATTCCGGTAAAGTAAGTGAGACTACGAAACAGAAAGTAGAAAAGATAATTTCTCAAACGCACTATCAGCCAAATCAAGTTGCTAGAACTCTCTACCAGAAAAAATCTAAAATGATTGGTATTATTATTCCTGATCTAAACAATAGATTTTATGCTCAAATAATTGATGGGATTCAAGAAGTTATTCAAAAAGAGGGCTACACTGCACTTATTTCATTTAGTACTAATTCTGATGTAAAAAAATATCAGAATGCTATCATCAATTTTGAAAATAATAATGTAGATGGCATTATTACTTCTGCTTTCACTATTCCACCCAATTTTCATTTAAATACTCCATTAGTTATGTATGATAGTGCAAACATTAATGACGATATTGTGCGTATTGTGTCAAATAACACCAAAGGTGGAAAAGAAAGTATTAAATTATTAAGCAAGAAAATTGAGAAGGTACTTATTCAACATTGGCCATTATCCTTACCTACTATTCGTGAACGTATAGAAGCAATGACAGCAGAAGCTTCTAAATTAAAAATTGACTATTTACTTGAAGAAACACCAGAAAATAATCCCTATATTTCTGCTCAAAGTGCATTAAATAAGTCTAACCAGTTCGATGCTATTATTACTGTTAATGATCTATACGCTGCTGAAATAATAAAAGAAGCCAAAAGACGGAATCTAAAAATACCTGATGATTTTCAGTTAGTAGGCTATGACAACAATATTTTATGTGGATATACATCCCCTACTATTTCTACAATTGATCAAAACCCTAAATTAATCGGTCAAACTGCTGCACATAGATTGCTAGATTTAATGTCTGGTAATAACTCAACCAGGAATAGTATTATTGATGTTTTGCCGATTAAAAGAGATTCAACTTTATAAAAATTGTTTTATGTAATATATCAACAAGCTGATTTTTTTCTTCCTGTGAAATTTCTTCGAAATCAAGCAATTCATCTATTTTTTTATTAATAAATATACTTCTGGTATTTCCCATTCTTTTTACTTTCTGCAAGATCTTTTCATCAATTTGATCAATTCTTTTCACAAGATCGTTATTATCTAAAATATCAACAAGCTTACTATTTAAATCATAATAATTTAAGTAGCTCTTAGTTGGAATATAACTAATATCGTATTTCCCATATTCTAATTTAACAATACCTATCTTTTCTTTTCCGTTAATCAAATATTTAGCAGATCTAGGCAACTTAACCTTCATTTTCACTCCAAATGGTATGACTAAATTCATTCTTATCAAATGCTTTTCATTGGTCTCCAAATGATATTCCACTTTAATCTTCCCATATGTTGAATCAAACTCTGAATATATATCTTTTAATCGACAATCAAATTTAGGTGCAAAGTAAATTTCTTTAAATCCAGCATCAAATTGATTTAAACCTACTACACATTGATACATCCACATCATCACAGCGCCAAAACTATAATGATTTAATGAATTCATCCCTTCAGGATTCATCTTACCATCAGGTAATACCGAATTCCAACGTTCCCATATTGTGGTTGCTCCCATATTTACTTCATAAAGCCAACTTGGGCAATCTTCTTGCATAAAAATATCCATAGCCAAATGATGCTGATTATTATTTGATAATACCGACAATAAAAATGGTGTCCCAACAAATCCAGTCTGTAAATGCTTATTGTCATCTTTTACTTTTTTCACTAAATCAGCTACAACCTGTGACTTTTGATAATCATGCACTAATCCGAAATGTAACGCTGAAACCAATGCTGTCTGAGTATCAATGGCTATCCTACCTTTTTCAGTAACAAATTCATTTAAAATATTTGTCTTTATATTTCTAGCCAAATTTTCATAATAGTCTGACTCCATATCGTAATGAAGCAATCTAGCTGCTTTAGATACTATGCTTGCAGAAACAAAATAATAAATAGATGCAATATAATCTTCGTTAGTTTTGCCCTGAGGATTAGCCCCATTATCCAAGGAAAGCCAATCTCCTAATTGCATTTGTCCAATCCATAAGTATTTGGTTTTAGTATTTTGGGTAATCCAATCAACCCAATTTTTCATTTGAGAATAATTTTGCTTCAAAACTCCTAAATCGTCAAAAAATCGATAAGTAACCCAAGGAATGATGGTAGCAGCATCACTCCAAATTGCCATTCCAGTACTTTTTTGTTTTAAACTAGGTACAATAATAGGAAGCATTCCTTTGTTATCTTCTTGTTCAACAAGCATATCTTTAGCATACTTCTTGTAAAACTCATAAGTATTCATATTGAAACTGGCAGTTGGTGCAAATATTTCAGCGTCTCCTGTCCACCCCAGCCGCTCATCCCTTTGCGGACAATCAGTTGGCACATCCATGAAATTACTTTTTTGTCCCCAAATTACATTCTTAAAAAGACGATTTACTTTATCATTATTAGTTTTAATAAATCCAGTTTGTTTTAGATCAGAATATAATACCCACGATTCAAAATCATCCTTATTCACATCAGTTACTCCAGAGATTTTTACATACCTAAATCCAAAATACGTAAAATGTGGTCGTATTAATTTTTCTTCACCATCTGAAATATAAGTAAATGCTGCACGAGCTAACCTAAGATTTTTGTTATAAAAATTACCATCTTGTAGTATTTCCCCCATTTGTAACGTAATTTTCTTTCCACGTGCAAGTCGGTTAATAAATACAGGCCATCCAGCATGATTTTGGCCAAAATCTAATACTATTTCATTCTTAGGAGTATGAATGATTTCTTTAACCTTCAATACCTCTTTTTTCATTATTGGTAAACTTAAGCGATCTCTAACAATACTAGTAGATTTATTAAGAATGACTACCGATGACCAGTCTAAAATATCTTTTGTATCATCAATATCCTCACCATAATAAATTGATGATTTAATTATTTTTCCTTCAGTTGTTAACCAACTTGAATCTGTACTAATGACTTGTTCACTATTATCAGTATACGTAACATGAAGTTCTGCTAAAATTGATTTTTTATCACCATAGATATTAGTTTGGCCGCCATCAAAGCCTAGATTTCCTTTATACCAACCATCTCCAACAGAAAATACCAATTCATTATTACTATTTTTTGTTACTAATTTTGTAACATCATAAGTTTGCAATTGTACGATTTTGTCATAATTAGTAAAACCAGGCGCCAAGAATTCATTTCCAACTTTTACTCCATTTAAATCAACTTCATACACCCCTAATGTGGTTGAATATAATCTTGCACTTTTTATCTGCTTATTTGCTAACTCAAAATCTTTTTTAAATAATGTATTTTCTACGTCTTTTTTATTGGTTATCCACTTTCCATAAAACTTTTCATCCATTTTCCCTGTTTCAAACCAAGTATTACTAGACGTAACTTCGTTATCATTTCTTACTCCGATTTTTACCCAATACTTAGTACGAGGCTCTAACTCCATGTTTATTTTAAAAGCGTTATTCTCGTATAATTCATCAGGCTCAAAATAAATCGGCTGTTCAGATTCAACTTTACCGACAGATATATTCTTATAAACGTTTCCTATTATATTTTCCATCTCTGTCAATTCAAAAGTAATCCTTAAATTACTCAAATCAAAGCCTAGAGGATGTTCCATTTGGTTAACTAAAATATTTGTAATTTTCATAAACTCACCTATTTACGTTCACTATATCTTACAAGCTGAACATTATTTTTTATAATACAGTTTTTAGCCTCTTGACTCATCCATGCAGCAGCTTCTTTTACTCTCGGAATAATGAGACTAGAATGATCTATCATATACTTATCAATATATCCAGCATGAGAAATAATCATTGGAATAACATCGCCATCACTTTCAGAAACTACCTTTGCTAATAAATCCAAAGGATTATAATTTTCATCAATTTGATTATTCTTATATCCTCCTAATACTGGATGAAACTTTGTTTCTTTCTTAAATAGAACTATCTTTTTTATAGGAAAATCTAAAAAAGGAACATGATATTTTTGTGCCATGAAGTGGGCCGTAAAAGTTAGACACTTTTACGGCTTTTACTATGTCCAAATTAAACAAAAAACAAAGACTTAAAATTTATAATGATTGGAGAAATGGAAATAAATCCTTATCTGTAATCGCTTCTGAAATAAAATTAAATCGTTCTACCCTACAATATATGGTTAATTTAATAGATCGTCATGGGATCGAAATCTATGATAAATCTAAGGAATTGTTTACCAAAGAATTTAAGGAAAAAGCCATTGTTAGATCATTAACTGGTAATAATTCAATTAATCAGTTGTCTTTAGATCTGGGACTAAGAAGCAACGGTATCTTGTATAATTGGATTCGCGAATATAAGAAAAATGGGTATAATGTCGTTATCAAGAAGAAAGGACGGCATTCCGTTCATGAGTCAGAAGAAGCAATCCCAAACATCGCGCAAAGATTTAGAGAAGCAGATCCAGCAACTCAAAGAAGAAAACTTGAAATTGCGTATCGTCAATGCCTACGTAAAAAAACTAAACGCCTTGGATCAGAAACATCACAAGAAATAGCTCAGGCAGTCACTGAACTAAGGCAAGAATTCAAGGTTAGCTTGGACTATATATTTACAGTCTTGGCTCAAAATAAAGATCTGCCTTTAATAGCTCGCAGTACTTACTACAACATTATCAAGCCTAAAGATAAGCCTAAGAGAAAGAAACCAGGTTTCTTATCCAGAATGAAAGAAATCTTCGATTATCATCAAAGACGTTATGGCTATCGTCGTGTAGCTATGCAATTGCGAAAAGAAGGCTATGCCGTTACAGATCGAGCAGTTCGATACTGGATGCACAAACTTAAGCTCAAAGGTCGAAGACGCAACAAGCGTAAGTATTCCAGTTATAAAGGTACGATTGGTAAGATAGCTCCAAATCTGATTCATCGAGGCTTCTTTGCCATACGACCAAATATGAAGTGGTATACAGACATCACTGAATTTCACTTAAATGGTCAGAAACTTTACTTATCGCCAATTCTTGACGGCTGTGGTGGTGATATAGTTTCTTATTCAATCTCACGTCATCCGGATATGAATTTAGTTATGTCCATGCTCAATAAGGCTTTTGCCAAGCATAAGGCACTTAATGCCTGTATTTTTCACACAGATCAGGGCTGTCAATATCAGAGCAGAGTTTATCAGCGAGCCTTAAAGCTTCATGGCATCACGCAAAGCATGTCTCGTAAAGGTAATTCCATGGATGATGGTCTAATGGAAAACTTCTTTGGCCTGCTCAAAACAGAAATGTTCTATGATCAGGAGTACAAGTATCACAATCTTGAAGAATTAACACAAGCAATCGAAGAATATATCAAATACTATAACAACGAAAGGATAAAGAGCAGACTAAAAGGCTTAACCCCGATTGAATATCGAGATCAAGCCTTAGTCAGCTAGAACAAATATTTGTCTAATTTTTACGTCTCAGTACACCACAATCCTTAGTCCTTTTTCGAAATTATCACTCATTACTGCGTGTCCTTCAAAATAGTCTGGCTTTCTACCAACTAATTCAATAAATTTTTTATATTGTGCTTCAATTTCAGCAACTACATCATTTAAAGCGATAATATCTTTTTTACCGTCAACATAATTTTTACGATATTCCTTTGAACTTCTAAAATTACCATTGTCACCTACTAACGAAGGTACCTCATTAGAAGACAAAATAGGAGCTCCATTTGAAATATTAGTATGTAAGCCGAAATCAATATTTTCATTTTTCAATAAATCTAAACCCATTTGTGTTTCAGGCATATTCACCATAACACCTACATTATTGATAATTCCTTGATGAACTGAATCATATATCCCATAATTCACACTTCTAGCATATCCTAGATCATCTGCTCTAATAAGTAATCTTTTCATAATTTAAATTCCACCTTTTAAGACAAAAGACCTGACTGCAACATCAGGTCTTTTATCTAAAATAAGTTAATTAATTTATTTTCCGTTAACCATCCTAAGTATAATCGCTTCCAACTTGAAGCCTGTTTATTACTCTGGCTACGGTCTTTTTTACTATCAGTTCTAAGATCAGCTAATGCCAAACCATGTTTACCTTTTTGGAAAATATGAAGCTCAAAAGGTACCATTTTTTCTTCAAGTTGACTAGCAAATCTTAATGCACTAGCTACTGGAACGTATGGATCTTCCATAGTATGCCAAATAAAAGTAGGTGGCACATCTTTAGTTACCTTATCAATCATATTAACCATTTGTATTCTCTCTAATGATTGATCTGTTCCTAAAGTAGCATAATCAATTAATTTATGACCTCCGAAACTCTTAGTTTGCTTATAATGGTCTTTTTCTACTTCTTTTGCCATATGTGGCGCACCATATGCTAAGCAAATTGAATTTGGTTGATAACTTTTTCTAGACTTATTAACCAATTTTTCAAGCCAGTCTGTATTCCAATACACACCTAATTGTGCTGTTAAATTACCACCAGCAGAAAACCCTATAACATTTATACTTTCAGAATCCAGAGACCAATCTTCCACATGTTCTCTTACATAAGCTATAGTCTTAGACAAATCGACTAATGGATTTGGAAAAGCAGAGACCGGTTCTTTCGAATAATCTTGATTTTCCTTATAAAAATCCAATCCCTCAGTAGCGTATTCTGCGACAACACATGAAAATCCTTTACTCAAGAATTCTAATGCAATCGGTTCCTCTTCTCTCCATGAAGTCCACATATATGCACCTCCAGGAACTATAATTAGGACTGGAGATTTACGATTAATATCTATTTCTTTATTAGGTTCTTGAAGATAAAATGTTGCCTTTGCACCATTTTCTCCAATTTCTTTCTTAAAATATTTCATCTTTACGCCTTTGCAATAGAAGAATCCTGTACATTTACGTCTTGTTCAACAGTTGCCATTAATAATTGGTCACCGAAGTTTACTTTATCACCATTCTTCTTTTCACTAATAACATCATCAAAATTATTAGAATTAGTGACTACAATAGGAACAACTGTATCATACCCTGCTTCTTGAATGGCCTGAACATCAAATTTTTCAATCAGATCGCCCTTTTTAATTTCTTGACCATCTTTAACCATAGAATCAAAGTATTTTCCTTGTAAGTTGACTGTATCTATACCTAAGTGGATTAACAATTCAACACCATTTTCTGATTTCAAACCTATTGCGTGTTTTGTTGGAAATACTGAAATAACTTTTCCATCAAACGGAGCGCGAACTTCATTATTAGTTGGCTTTACGGCTATACCTTTACCAATGGTACCAGCTGAAAATACCGGGTCTTTAACATCTTTTAATTCAACTACAGTTCCTTCAAGTGGTGAATAAATTGCTTGATCTTTAAATTCAGCTTTCTTTACTTGCACCTTAGCCTTAGGGGCGGATGGTACTACTGTATCTCCAAAAATCATTGTAAGTACAAAACTTACTACTATAGCAACAAGCAATGAAATTAAAAATCCATAGAATTGCATATTAATACCCTTAGGATTAATAAATGCTGGGATGCCAAAGATACCACCACCTGGCATTGTGTACATACCTGCATGACATGCAGCAGCAATTGCACCACCAAATGCTGAACCAACTGAAGCAAATGCGAAAGCTTTCTTATGAGGTAAAGTAACACCATAAATAATAGGTTCTGTAATTCCGACTAATCCTGAAATAGCTGCAGGAATAGCGATTTCCTTAAAATTCTTATCTTTTGCTTTAAGTCCCATTGCAAAACATGCACCAACTTGACCAAATAAAGTACAGTACATAATACCGTTAATAGGATCAAAGTGATTGGTCATTAAGTTATTCATTAATACTGGAATAAATGCCCAGTGCAATCCTAAGATAACAGCACCTTGCCAAATACCACCAATAATAAAACCAGCAGCTACAGGTAAAATACCATAAATCCAAAGACTAGCTTCAGACAACCATTGGCTCAAAGTTTGCATAATTGGTCCAATAATAATGTAAGCTAATGGCACTACAATCATCAAATCAAGTAAAGGTACAAATAAATTCCTTACAGAACTAGGTATTATTTTCTTTGTCCCTTTTTCTAGCCATGACATACCCCAAATTGCAATAACAATTGGTAACATTGTTTGGCTATAATTCATTAAGTTTACTGGAATTCCCAAAAATGTGATTGCTTTATGTGCAGTAGCAGCTGCAACCATGCTTGGGTAAACAAGAGCACCACCAGTAACAGCACCTACAAAAGGATTTATTTTAAAAGTCTTTCCTGCTGTAAATCCTAATAAGATAGGTAAAAAGTAAAATAAAGCATCGGCGGCAGCATTAAGAATCATGTAAGTGCCAGTCCCCTGTTTTACCCATCCTAAAACTCCGAATAAAACTAACAGACCTTTTAACATACCAGCGCCTGTCATGACGCCAAGTAATGGCATAAACAATGAAGAAATTAAAGCAACTAATCTACTAAAAATATTGCCTTCTTTTTCATCATCTTGTGTAACTTCTTGTTCTGAACTTAATCCTAGAAGTGGCATTACTTGATCATAAATATCTGTAACATTATTACCAATGATCACTTGATACTGGCCACCAGCATGAGCCACTCCCATTACACCATGAAGGTTTTTAATCGCTTCATCATCCGCTTTACTTTCATCTTTCAACTTAAAACGTAGACGCGTTACGCAGTGAATTAAGCTATTGACGTTTTCTTTTCCCCCAACTAACTTAACAATTTGCTCAGCCAGTTGCTTGTCTTTATCACTTGACTTGGACATTTTTATATTCCCTTTCTTAGCTTTACTAAAATCTTTATCTTCATTTATACATTTCATTAACGCTTTATAATATTTGTTTACATCACTACCTATTAATATTTGCAACTGATTATTTTCAAATTTAAAATCATAAATATTAGAATTCTTTTGAAGAATAGTTTTATTTAATTGGGTTGAATCTTTTAAATAAAATCTAAGTCTAGCTACACAATGAAAAACTTCTTCTATATTGTCTTTTCCTCCAACAGCAGTAATAATATCTTGAACTGTTTCATCATAACTATTCATTGTAGTCACCTGTTGATACATTTATTCGATGAATATGTATAGTAAGAAACATCACTTCATCTTCTGACACTTCATAATTAAAATCATGTAATACAATACCTGCAATTCTTTGAGCAATAATGTATTCTTTGTGATAACTATGGATAACCATGTCATATAAATCTTTATCTGCTTTAAACTTTTGGCTCTGCTGTTTTTTAATACGCTGAATAAAGAATTTAAGATGTGTAATTAAACGATAATATGATACTGAATTAGAGTTTATGTTCTTTCCTAACATTTCACTTATTATCTTTAAGAAACGATTTATCAATTCAATCGTTCCCTCAGTATTTTCCAAAGAATCTCCTTCTTCAGCGGTAATTAAGTGCATTGCAATATTTGTCGCTTCATCATCAGGAAAATCTAATCCCGTTTTTTCTGATAGATACTTTAAAACACGTTTCCCTAACTGAAATTCATCTGGATATGTTTGCATTGTCTCGACAGTTAATTTATTTTGAATCAAAATGCCATTCTTAACTCTCTCAACAGCAAACTGTAAATGATCAGGTAAAGATACATAAATATCATCTGATAATTTTTTACCTGAACTTGTGATAGCTTCTGAAATAATACGATCGGACAACTCAATATATTTAGGATCAATCTGTGATAAAGTTTCACTAATTGAATTTGTTGCATCTTCATCCTTGGGATAAAAAATCTTTTCTATTTTATCTTTTGGGATAATATGCCCTGCTTTTTGTTGAAAAGCAATACCACTGCCTAATGCAACCAAAGTTCGATTAAGTTCATCTTTTGCAACGACAGCATTGTTGTTGAGTACTCTTTTTATTACGATCATGATCTTCATACCTTTCAACAAAAAAATAGCAAGACCTAATAAGCTTAAAAATAACTTATTTATGGTCTTGCCAACCTAATGTAACAATCCGATTTCTTATTTCATATTTTAGTATAGCAAATATGTAAGCGATTGCAATAATAAAAAGTGAATTACTAAATTAGTTTAGTCTAATTTAGTAATTATAATTTTACTTTCCTACAATTACTAATTCGTCTTCAATAACAGATGACATTTGTAAAACATTATTTTCAACTTTACCTTGAATAATTCGACGCTTATCAAGATCCATTATCTTACATTCATTAACCTTAATTCCTAAATCATCAAAATTAATAATTCCTGAAGTTGGTAAATAAATAAAAATATACTTATCATTTTGAGCAGCTCTAATTTCTGGATTATCTTTAACTGGATCATTAATTGGATTTAATCCATTAGAAGCATACTCACTGATAAAATCTTTAATAAATCCCACATCTTTTGCACCACGGAAAGTCAAACAATCTCGCCAATCATATGGTACTAACTGTACATTAAAGTTAGAATCTAACTTTTCTTCAGGACGTACAGTATCTTTCCATGGCCAAATACCAAAACTGCCATATCCTAATCCGGCATCTGCACCAGAAAGTACTGCACGCCAAGCAGCCCTTCTAACATCAAAAGCACTATATCGTTCAGCAGTCGGAGCCTTCATTTTAGTTAGTCCTTCATAACAAAGTTCTGCATCAATGATTGGGCCTCCATAGTTATCTTTACGCATTTTTTGTGGGATTGTATATGCTGTAGATTGACCAGTATATCCATGGCCTGATTGATAGAAAAAGAAATCTGTCTTCTTGAATAATTCATCTGGAACTTCAGTTGATTCACCATTGATATGAAAAGTATATAAATCTTCTGGATCAATCTCTTGGGCAGTTTTAATTACTTCACGATAGTATTTAATCGCAGGATCTTTCTTTTGTCCTTTCATATCTGTAAAACCAACATCCCCACTAACAATCCAAATCGGATTAAATCTCTTAAATTTATTCACTACATAAGTAACATATGATTTGATTTGTTCAAAAGGCATAATATTATTCTTAATAAATCTACTCATCCATGTATTTGGAACAAAATTACCCCATAAAAGAACTAAAGCCGGAACCATATCTCTTTTTTGCATTTCTTCCAACATCTTAACTGCATTGTCAAAGTATGATTCATTAATTTTATTAAAATCATATTCATAAGTACCATCTTCATGATTAGTAATAGCAAACGGCTCTCTGATTGGTAAGCTTGAATCCCATTGACGCAAAACATTGATTTGAATCGTGTTAAAACCTGCAGCTTTACGCGAATCAAGATAATAGCGCCAATCCGGCATATCAATACTACCGAAAGCACCCCAACATGTATCTGCTAAATAAAAGAATCTTTTTCCATCTTTATATAAATATTTATCTTTAGTTGTGAGCATTATTTTCCTCCTAAAAAACAAGGCCAAATAAGCCATAATACTTGCCTATTTGGTCTTGCCAACTCAATGTAACAATCCGTTTTATTTAATTAAATCACTTTTTAGTAAGCGTATTTATAGAAGCCAAAAATATTACTTATCATAAACCTGCTTCTTAAATTCGCTAACATTCTTTTTCGTAATAATTTTTACTGGAACTTTATCATTTTTTGGAACTTTTTTATTTTGATAGTAATCATAAACCATTTGAACTGACTGTTGACCTATCTTATTCCATTGTTGACCTACAGTAGCAGTAATTTGACCCTTTTGAATCAAATTCAAACAAGCAAGCGCCCCATCAAAACCAATAATAGTTATTTTCTTATTAGCAGCTTTCACAGCACGAGCAGCACCAACTGCTTCTTCATCATTTTGAGCAAAAATACCTTTAATGTTTCTATGTGCTTGCAAAATATTTTCAGTTACTGTTAAAGCTTTTGCACGATCAAATTGAGCTGTCTGCTTTGTTACAATATCTAATTTCTTATCGCCAATACTATCAAAACCTTTACCACGTTCTCGTGTAGCAGATGCTCCTGGAATACCTTGAATTTCCGCTACTTTAGCATTCTCTCCTAATGTCTTAACTAACCAATTTGCTGCCATTTTACCACCAGCAACATTATCTGAAGCAACCGTTGAGATCACTTTACCTGAGTCCGCACTACGGTCTACACATACTACAGGAATATTCGCTTCGTTAGCTTTTTTAACAACTGCAGAAATTGCGGATGAATCACATGGATTAATAATTAATGCATCCACTCTTTGTGTTATCAAATCTTCTACATCATTATTTTGCTTTGATGTATCATTATTTGCATCATCGACAATAACTTTTGAGCCATGTTTCTTGGCATAATTACTAATTACATTTTTCAAATTAACGAATGCAGGATTGGTTAATGTTGAAACAGATACACCAATTTTTAAATTTTTTGGTGCTTTCTTCGTCACTTTATCAGACGATCCTGATCCATTACTTAAACCTGTAGAACCACAACCTCCTAGAATTCCACCTGCTAAAACTAAAATCGACGCAACTGTAGTAATTTTCAAAAAACGTTTAAAATTCATTTTTCTTTCTCCTCAATTTATACTACTTTTCATTCACGATTTCTTTGAGTTTGAGAATCTATCATAACAGCAATTAAAATTACAACACCTTTAACAATTTGCTGGTAAAAACTATTAATACCTAATAAATTCATACCATTACTTAAAGAAGCAATAAGTAAAGCACCAACTAATGTGCCTGACATTCTACCTTTACCACCCATTAGACTAGCACCACCAATAACTGTTGAGGCAATGGCATCCATTTCATATGACATACCCGCATCTGGTTGTGCTGATCCTAATCTTGAAGTTAAAATAAAACCGGCAAGAGCTGCTAATAATCCTGAAATAGTATAAATTATAATTAAAAGTTTTTTAGTTTTTACACCCGCAACAAAAGCAGCTTTCTCATTACCACCAAGAGCAAATATTTTACGACCAAATGCAGTTTTATGAAGTAAAATATAACAAATTATAAAAGCGATTAACGTAATAATGACTGGAAACGGAATTCCAAATAAGTAACCTTGCCCAATAAATTGAAAGAAGAAACTTGTATTCATTTTTCCCCCAGTAACTGGGTTACCACCTGTAAATACATAAGTAGCGCCTCTCCAAATAGTCATCGTAGCTAATGTAGCAATAAATGGCGTTACTCTACCCCAAGTAATAAACAAACCGTTTATGGCACCTAGAACAGCACCAAGCATTAAACCTATAAAACCAGCTAACCATGCAGGAGTACCATTTAAAATCATCATGGCTATAATTGCACCAGTAAAAGCTAGAATTGAGCCTACAGATAAATCGATACCAGCCGTTAAAATTACAAACGTCATACCAAACGCAATTAAAGCATTAACCGAAGCTTGACGTAATAAGTTTAATAAATTATTGGGGGGCAATAAATTGTGGATTTAAAGCTGTAATAATTATTACTAAAACTATTAAAGCTATTAATGCCATGTACTTAGTAAAATCAAATTTTCTCTTTGTTTTCACTTTATTCATTTTACTTTCCTCCCGTAGCTAGTTTCATTACTTGCTCCTGAGTGGCACCTTTTGCATCAACAACTCCCATCTGTTTTCCTTCATATAGAACTTCAATCCTGTCACTCATACTTAACACTTCAGGCAAATCACTTGAAACCATAATAATTGCTACATGTCTGTCAGTTAATTGATTCATCAATTCATAAATTTCTTTTTTAGCACCAACATCTACACCTCGAGTTGGTTCATCCAAAATTAAAACTTTTGATCCGCTTCCTACCCATTTAGCTAAAACAACTTTTTGTTGATTACCTCCTGATAAACTTCTTGCAGAAACATCTGCACTTTGTGCTTTTACAGTTAAACGTTTCATCAGCATCTCAGCAAATTTATCTTCTGCTTTTTGATCAATAATTCCATGTTTTCTAAAACCATCAATACTTGGTAAAGCAATATTATCTTCTAAAGATTGATCTAATACTAATCCCTCATTTTTTCTATCTTCAGTTAAAAAACCAATACCATGTTTAATAGAATCACTAGGACTATTTAGCTTTACCTCTTTTCCTTCAAGATAAATTTTTCCGCTAGTAAGTTTATCTATTCCAAACAAAGCTCTCATTGTTTCTGTACGACCAGCGCCCATCAAGCCAGAAAATCCAAGAATTTCACCCTCATGAACTTCAAAAGAGATATTATGGAATTTTTCCCCTGACAAATTTTCAGCTTTTAAGGCTACAGGGCCTAATTTTGGTTTTCTTTCTGGATAGTAATCACCTATATCTCTACCAACCATATCATGAACAATTTTATCTTCTTTTACGTCTTTTGTATTATACGTATTGATAGATATACCATCTCGCATAACTGTTACTCGATCACATATTTCCCATAATTCTTCCATTCTATGTGAAATATATATAAATCCTACATTTTGTTTTTTTAATTCACGAATAGTTTTAAACAAAATATCTGTTTCATTTTCAGTCAATGCTGCTGTTGGTTCATCCATAATTATTATTTTTGCATTTGTCATTAAAGATTTAGCAATCTCGATCATTTGTTGTTGTCCCACTGTCAAGTTGCCAATCTTCATATCTACATCTATATCCGAACCTAATTTATCTAAATATGCTTTTGCCTTCTTCTTCATTAATTTTTGATTCATCAAGCCGAATTTATTTTTAATTTCTTTATTTAAAAAAATGTTATCTACAACGCTCATTTCTGGGAAATTATTCATTTCTTGATGAATAAAACTGATACCATGATGTTCAGCGTCCAGTGCATTCGCATATGTTGTTTCTTGTCCGTCAACTTTAATTGAACCAGCATCTTTTTTTAATAGACCTGTTAAAATATTCATTAAAGTTGATTTTCCAGCACCATTTTCTCCCATTAAAGCATGAACTTCTCCTGAATTAACTTTAAAATCCACACCTCTTAATACTTTATTAGTACCAAAATTTTTTTAATATCATTCAATTCAATTTTCATTAGTAGATTCACTTCCTAAAATATAACGCCACTCTCAAGAATTACGTTAGAAAAGGGAGTTTCTTCTCCAGTTCTAATAAAAGCTTTTGCTTCGCTTAAATTTTTCTTTAATTGAGTATGAGGAATAAATTTAATTTCAACATCCGGTAAAATTCTCTTTATATTTTCTAATTGTTTAGGATTGCTATCCTTTATCTCATCTGCAACATAAATCTTTTGAACTTGTAACTCTTTTAAAACTTCTTTCAAAACACTTATAAAAGATGGCATTCCTGCACTAACAGCCAAATCAATTTTTTCTGTAGTTTTTGGAACCGGTGTGCCAGCATCACCAATTCCTAACCAATCCATATGCCCCATATCAGCAACAACTCTAGAAATATCTGAATTTAAAATTCCAGTTTTTTTCATTTTAGTCACTCATTCTGTATACCTGTTTTATTTTTTCTTTTGTTGGAATAGACGGTTGAGCTCCTATTCCTTGTACTGTAATTGATGAAGCTTGTTGACCATAATCAATTGCTGCAGAAATATTTAACAAATCAGTAGTTAATACAGAAGTCATGGCGCCAATAAATGTATCACCAGCTCCAGTTGTATCTACTGCATTAACTTTATATGCTGAAATAAACCGATTTTCAGTAGGACTTGAATAGTAAACTCCCCTTGAGCCTAAAGTGATAATAGTTACTTTTACTCCTTTTTCTCTGAAATATCTTGCAGTTCGTTGCATTGATTCTTCATCGGTTACATTTATTCCAGTAATAGCTGCACTTTCTGTTTCATTAGGTACAATAATATTTGTAACTTTCAGCAATTTATTATCTATTGTAGTAGCAGGAGCCGGATTTAGAATTGTTGTAACGCCATGTTTTTTTGCAATTGTAAAAGCTGATATTATTGCTGAAATTGGAGTTTCAAATTGAGCAATAATATAATCGGAATTTGCAATTGTATCTTCTGCTTTATTAATCTGGCTACTATCAATTAGCCCATTAGCACCTGCGTAAACTAAAATACTATTTTGCCCGTTTTCATCTAATAAGACGGTAGCTGTCCCCGTTTGGGCTGTATCTTTTATCTGCACATTTGACAAATTAATTTTTTCTTTCTCTAATTCATTCAACATATATTTACCGGCAGCATCATTACCTACAGCACCAATAAAGCTTACCGTTGCACCACTACGCTTTGCCGCCACTGCTTGATTAGCTCCTTTGCCACCTGCAGCAAATGTCTTTTTATTAACATGAATCGTTTCACCTGGTAATGGAATTTTATCTACATGATAAGTGCTATCCAAATTAATACTTCCCAAAATAGATATCTTTGAACTCATAATTTCCTCCTCTCATAAAAATTATGTTTACCTAAATCAAACACTTTTTTTACTAAACGCTTTACATTTCGTATAATACTCGCGTGTGTAATCGCTTTCAATAGATATTAAGTAAATACTTTTATTTTAGTTAGAATTTAGTTATATTTAAATCAAGTATTAAATACAAAAAAGAATGACAAATTCCATCTTCAAAATGCTGAATTTGTCATTCTTTTATTTATAAATATAAAATTTTTAATCATCTAAAATAGTATTCAAATCACCATACCAGTACGCTGCCACCTTATCTTTAATCGGATCATAATAATCTGGTTTTACATTTATATACTTACCAGCTTCAGCCAAGATTGGTACTACATCAGCACGTACACCTGCCATGTGGTGAATGTATGAACCGTAAACGTACTTAGCTTCAAATCTGTTCAAGTCCTTAAATTGGAACCAAGCATAAGTACCTTGTTCATAAGGGCCTTCACAAGTCTTAGCATTACCAATAAGCATTGAATACTTACCATGATCGCCATCAAATCTTACTAAAGTATAAGTTCCGTCCTTAACCTGGAACGCAGCAGAACCAGGATAATCAAATACAAAGTGAGATGGTGGTAAAACTGGACGATTCTTAGCAGTTTGGAACGCAAATGTGCCCAAGTGTTGCAATAATTCACCATTTTCATTTTCTGGGTGGCGGCAGTTTACGTCTGCAAACAAGGCTCTTTCTTCGCCTAAAGTTGCAGCCTCAGCTAAAACCTCTGAAATTGTACCATTAATATCAGTTTCACAGGTTACTGGCATCCCTTCAGTTTGAAGAAGAGCTTCAGAAGCATAAGGTAAAATACCAATTTCACGTTGCAATTCAGTCCAACATTGGATAGTACCACAATTACAGCCGTATTCTTTCATCTTGTCTTGCATAGCAAGTTTTAAAGCCGCAACCTTGGTGAAGTCCCTATCTTCAATTTGAATATCAGCCCATTTTCTATAAACGTCCTTAGTTTCTTCAATACGTGGATCATCTTTCTTAATCAAGTCATTCATGTATGAAGTTAATTCACCCAATGGAATTGGTGATAATTCTATGCCAAACTTTTCAAGCAATTCACCTTCATTAACAATTACTGACCAGAAATCAAATGGACGTGGCCCAATTTGTAAAATACGAGTATTTTTAAATGTCTTGACTACATTACATACTTTAATAAAGTCAATTACACCACGACTAAATGAAGGATCATCAATATCACTATTTTTAATATAAGTAAATGGAACATTGAAATGGCGTAATACCTTACCAATCGCAAATAAACCACATTGAGTATCACGCCGTCTTGAACCATCAGGAGCAGGCGCTTCATCTCTTGGCCCCCAAAGTAACACAGGAACATCAAATTTAGCTGCTAAGCGAGCAACTTCATATTCAGTACCAAAGTTTTCGTTAGCAATAAACAAGCCATCAATCTTTTCTTCTTTAAACTTCTTAGTAATCTTTTCAAGACCTTCGTCATCATAAAGAAGACCATCATCATTTACGTCCTTAATGTCAACGTAGTTAACACCTAATTCGTCTAACTTTTCACGAGTTTTATCTGCAAATTCAATTGCTGCATTAGCTGAGAAAATGTTTCTTCTAGTTGGTGCAAAACCAATTTTAATTTGTTTTAAGTAGTTTTTATCAGCCATCAAAAATAGCCTGCTATATAAAACATGGAAATATGTAGAAGACGAATTTTCTACATATCAGAAAGATATATTTTTCCTTTCTTTGTTTCATTTACTGTCGTCTTCACTAGTATTCTGATATTCCAAATAGGAGTAATCACATTGACCAGCTCTTACAGTTTAAGGGCTTAGCCAGCCCCGTTGTCTTTATTTCTTTTTATCTTGCTAAAGCTAAAAGATTTAAAACCGCATTTTTATCTCGATCGTTCTTGTAGCCACACTCATAACAGATATATTCATTATGTTTGGTACCATGCTTTTTGTTACCTTGCAAAGTGATCTTTTCCTCGCCTTTTTTGACATAACCGCACGCAGCACATCTTTGAGTTGATGGGTATGTTTTATCAGCTAAGATCAATTCTTTGCCATACCAATTACACTTATAAGTTAATATCTGCCTAAATCTACTAAACAGCGATCTCTGCATTCCTTTGGAAGCTACATGGGTCATCATCATTTGCTTTACTGCTAAGTCTTCAATTACAATTTGGTCGTAATTATCTACAAGCTTAGTAGTGAACTGCTGTAAAAGATCATTTTGGATATTAGCTACCTTGCGATAATCTCTTTGCAATTTGGTTCTCACTGCAAAGTAATTATTTGATTTTGTAGCTAACTTACCGTTAACTTCTCTTTTACGAGCTAACATTCTTTGATAATGCTTGATGCGCTTATAAAGCTTTTGCAATTTAGCAGGCAAAACATTGATTTTGCCATCTGTGTAATTAAAGTGACCGACATTGACATCTACTGCTGTCTTTTGATGATTTTTAGCCTTACTTGAAATCTCTTCTTCATAAGGCAAAGCCGCATAATAAGCTCCTTTTTCTTTGAAGATACTTATTACTTTGACTTCATTCATCTTTAGAGCTTCATAGCTTTTTAAATCAAACCAATCTGCTTTTGAAATGCTTCTTGGACGATCAAGGCGAAGCTTGCCATTAACAATCTTAGCCCTATCAGTTTTAAAGCCTTGTCTGGGAGCTTTCTTTGATTTAAAACTAGGTATTCCCCAATCAGGTTGAGCCTTATCAAAGAAATTCTTCCAAGCATTAGCTAAGTCTTTAATCGCTAATTGTAAACATCTAGCAGACAAATCATATTGCCAGTCAGCTTTATTTGCGACTAGTTCATCGCGGACTCTGCGTTCGTTAGGACTGGGATTATCTTTTTTATTTAATGTATGAGCTTCATACATTAATTGCCAAGTTTCTAAGCCTTTATTCCAGCAGTATCGCCGATAGTCACATAAAGCATCAAGATGCTTTTGTATGGTCTTATTAACTTTTAGCTTTACTACTTGTGTTTTAATCATTGCTTCACCTCCCAGAATGCAAACATAAGTTTATCTAAGAAGACGAAGCAAAACAAGTAAATATTGAATCAAAGCTTATTTTCCATGTTTAACTTTCTAAACAAGCTTAATCTTTTGTTTTCATCTATAAATTTCTACATATTTCTATATTTTTATTAACTGTTAACCAGCTCCTAAATCCATTTAAATTAATTGTATTCGCTTACAATTAAAAATATAAACTAAACCTGGAGACCATTCAATCAGATTTTTACTTAATTAAGCTAAACTACTAAAGTGATTCTCTTTCAATCAATTTAGTTGAAATAAAACATTTTTGAGGTAACCAATCAGTATCTGCTACCTTACACTGTAATTGATTAATTGCCTGATCAACAATTTGTGTAATTGGAACATGTATTGTAGTTAATTCTGGTATGACCATTGTGTCTTCAGAAATGTCATCAAAGCCCATTACAGCAATATCCTGTGGCACTTTTATACCTTGTCTTGTTAATGCATTCAATAAACGTAGGGCCATATAGTCATCTTCACAAAAAATTGCTTCAGGCCAATTATTTTTTTGTCTAAATAAAGCTGGTAAACTTCCTCTTAATTCAGTCGGATTTAAACTAAATACATATTCCGGTGGAATCTGTATATTTGCTTCCCTCATTGCCTTTCTAAAACCAGATCGACGTTGTAAAAAATTAGAAATTGCATGATTTGATGCTACATATCCAATCTTTCTATAACCTTTTTTAACAATGAATTTTCCAGCCCTATAAGCTCCTTGAAAATTGTCGATTGAAACAAAATCGGCTTGAATATACTCAAAATAATTATCAACAAAAATCACATTACGCAATTTTCGATTAATTAACTGAACTTGTTTTTGATTTAAATCAGTTGCTAAAACTATAGACGCTTTTGATTGTTGTAAAGCTTCATTATTCAATCCTTCGTGTAAATGATTGATATCTAAATTAACAATCTGCATCTGCCCGCCAGCTCCACTGACATTCTGTGAAAGTTCAGACACCAAAGTATCAAAAAATGGCAAACTGGCATAGCTTCGATTCATCATCCCTGTTCTATCTTGAATAATAATTAAACTAATACTGGCAATTTTTCTAACGCCGCCTTTTTTGTGTTTGCGTAGCGGCTCATAGCCTTGATCTTTAATTACTTTAAAAATCTTCTTTCTCGTTTCATCACTTACACCGGGCTTACCGTTTAAAGCAAATGATACAGCCGCTTTAGAAACACCAGCCATTTTGGCAATATCACTCATTTTTAAGTCCATATAAACCACCTTATCGAATTTACTAATTTAAACTAAACTAAATATTTAATATGACTAAACTAACTATAAACATGATATTCTCATTTTGTAAGCAATTACAAGTTTTTTTATCACAATGAGGTGTTTTTTATGGATATTCTTGATCTTAAAAAGAAAGCCGTTGAACTTAGAAAAAGAACGTGGGAATTAATTTATAACCACAAAAATGGACATACTGGTTCAGACTTATCTTGTACTGATATTTTAGTTGCACTTTACTACAGTGTAATGAATCAAAACAAAGATAACTTTGGACAAAAAGACGTTGATACATATATCCAAAGTAAAGGTCATGCCGTTGAAATTTGGTACGAAGTTTTAGCCGATAAAGGCTATATTGACCGTAATGACTTAGAAAAGAGATATTCAACTTTCAACAGTCCATATATTGGTCACCCAACTACTGATGTTAAAGGAATGGAATTTCATACCGGCTCATTGGGCCATGGTCTTGGTTTAGGTGTTGGCGTTGCCTTAGCAGCTAAAATGTATAATTCACCAAAGCACACTTATGTATTAATGGGTGATGGCGAACAAGCTGAAGGCTCTATCTGGGAAGCAGCTATGTCTGCTGGTAACTACAATTTGGATAACCTAACTGCTATCGTTGACCATAATGACTTACAGATTTCGGGTACAACCGATTCAGTTATGCGCTCTAACCCACTGGGCGACAAATACCGTGCTTTTGGTTGGGACGTTCAAGAAGTTGATGGTAATGATGTTGGTGCTTTAGTTGACGTTTTAACTAAGCCTAACGACACTAATAAGCCAAGAATGATTATTGCTAACACTATAAAAGGTAAAGGCATCACTGTTGCAGAAAACAGAGCTGATTGGCACCACAAGATTCCAACAGAAATTGAATACAAAGAAGGATTACGCGAATTAGACGCACAAATGGAGGCACTTAACAATGACTAATGATGAAAAATTAACTGCAAATGCTGTCATTGCCGATACTTTAGACAAAGCAACTGCTACTGATTCTGATCTATTAGTAGTAACTTGTGATTCTCGCGGTTCTGCTGGTTTAGTTCCATTTACTAACGCTCACCCTGATCGCACAGTTGAAATGGGTATTGCTGAGCAAAATGCTGTTACAGTTGCCGCTGGTTTAGCTCACGAAGGTAAGCATCCCTTTGTTTTCTCTCCTGCTGCATTTTTGGCAATGCGTTCAATTGAACAAGTAAAAGTTGACGTTGCCTTTAACAAGAATAACGTTAAATTAATTGGTATTTCAGGTGGTAACTCTTATACCTGGTTAGGTAATACTCACCATTCTCTTAATGATGTTGCTATAACTCGTGCTATTCCAGATCTTGAAGTCTACCAACCTTGTGATAAATACCAAGTTAAAGCATTATTTAACTACCTATTAAAATCTAACAAACCAGCATATGTTCGTATTGGTAAGCGTAAGCTAGATAATGTTTACCACGAAGACTTTGGGTTTATTCCTGGTAAGGCTACAATTATTAAACCTGGCAAAGACATTTGCTTAATTTCAACTGGTGAGACTTTATACTTCACATTAAAAGCCGCAGAAAAACTTGCAAGTGATGGCATCGATGTCGAAGTTGTAGACCTTGGCTCAATTAAACCAATTGATACAGAAATGATCGGTAAACTTGCTCAAGAATTTGACCAAATTGTCACTATAGAAGAACACGATGTAATCAATGGTATTGGTGCCGCAGTTGCTAGCGAAGTAGCTAAGTATGGACATGCCAAACTTAATAGCCTTGGTTTTCCAGATAAACCTGCTATCCAAGGTACACAAGACGAAGTCTTCCATTATTATGGTCTTGATGCTGAAGGAATTGAAAAATCTGTTAGAAAAATTCTTGCTAAATAAAAGCAGGTGATCTTATGTCTAAAAAATATATACTAGCAATCGATCAGAGCACTCAAGGTACAAAGGCAATACTAGTAGATCAGAATAATCAAATTTTTTGGAAAGCCGCTCTGCCTCATAAACAAATTATTAATAATCAGGGCTGGGTCAGTCATGATCTAGGCGAAATTAAAGAAAATCTCCAAAAATTATTTAAAAAAGTATTAGAACAAGTTTCTCCTGATCAACTTATCGGCTTAGCAATCACTAACCAACGAGAATCGGCAGCTGCTTGGTCTAAAAAGACTGGTGATTCACTCTGTAAGACAATTGTTTGGCAAGATAATCGAGCTGAAAAATTAATCAAAAAAATTTCTTATCCTGAACTTAAAAATGAAGTTAAAGATAAAACTGGATTAGCACTTTCTCCATATTTTACCGGTGCCAAATGGGGATGGATGCTTTTAAATGAGCCTCGAGTAATTCAAGCTCACGAAAATAATGACTTATGCTTGGGGACAATGGACAGCTGGTTAATATATCAACTTACTGACGGAAAATCATTCAAAACCGAGCCATCTAATGCTTGCAGAACTCAATTAATGAATATTCGAACAGGAAATTGGGACAAGAATTTAAGTGAAATATTTGGAGTAGATTTAGAAAGCCTTCCTCAAATTGTAGATTCTAATGGTCATTTTGGAAATACTAACTTATTTGGTCTACTTCCACATCCTATTCCAATTTTAAGTGTTTTAGGCGATTCACAAGCTGCACTTTTTGCTCATGGTTGTTTTAAAGCTGGTGATTTTAAAGTTACATTTGGAACTGGCTCATCAGTAATGCTTAATATAGGTACTTCATTACCAGCTAATATTAATAATAAACTTAATACCTCAATTGCTTGGTCTTTAAATGGCAAACCTTCATATGTACTTGAAGGAAACATAAATTATGCTGGTGCTTGCATTACCTGGCTCAAAGATAATTTACATTTGATCAACACACCTAATGAAACTGCTGATTTAGCGCTCACTGCCAATCCTGAAGACCATACAATTTTAATTCCTGCTTTTGCTGGATTAGGCGCTCCTTATTGGAAACCAGACATGAAAGCCGCCTTTGTAGGTATGACTTCTACTACTAGTAAAAAAGAATTAGTTAGAGCAACTTTAAATTCATTAGTTTATCAAATTGCTGATATTCTTTCTGAGTTTAAGCAACTTTATCCAAAAGTAAATAATGAAATTCATACCGATGGTGGTATGATTCACAACAAATACTTAATGCAATATTTAAGTAACATTACTCAAAGAATAGTAAAAGTTGCAGATATTTCTGAGTTAAGTGCCGTAGGTAGTGCGATGAATGCTATGAATCATACAACAGGTATTCAATCATCGAAAGCTTACAATACACGAATGAATTCAAATATCGCGCAAAAATACCGACAAGAATGGAGTCATTGGATTAATATTTTATCTTAATCTAACTTACAAGAATAACGAGATGATGTTATGAAAAAGATTTTAGTAATTAATGCCGGTAGTTCATCTTTTAAATTTAAAGTATTTTCCTTCCCTCAAGAAGATGTTATTGCCGAAGGAATGGCAGATCGTGTTGGTTTAGCTGATTCTACATTTGAATTAAAATTGGCTGACAAAACTGCTCATTCTGAGAAAGTTGAGATTCCTGATCAAACTACAGCCGTCAAGATTTTACTGACCAATTTAAAAAAATATCATGTAATTAATGAATCCAATGAAATAATCGGTATTGGTCATCGAATCGTTGCTGGTGGTGAAACGTTTAAAGACTCAACATTAATTAATCAAAAGAATTTACAACAAATTTATGACTTAAAAGAATATGCTCCACTACATAATGTACCTGAAGCTGATGTCATTAAGGCTTTTCTCCAGCTTTTACCTAACGTTCCTGAAGTAGCCGTCTTTGATACTGCTTTTCACCAGACACTTGATCCGGTACATTATTTGTATTCTCTTCCTTATAAATACTATGAAAAATATAAAGCAAGAAAATATGGTGCTCACGGAACCTCAGTTCGTTTCGTAATTCAAAAAGCTGCACAACTATTAGACAAGCCTCTAGATCAATTAAAATTAATCGTTTGTCACCTCGGTTCAGGTGCATCGATTACTGCAGTTAAGGATAGTAAATCATTTGATACTTCAATGGGTTTTAGCCCACTTGCGGGAATAACGATGAGTACCAGATCCGGCGATGTCGACCCTTCCTTATTAGCTTATATTATGGAAAAAGAAAACCTTGATAGAAACCAGATGATTGATATTTTAAACAATAATTCTGGCTTACTCGGCATATCCGGAATTTCACCAGATATGCGTGATTTAAGAGACGACATGGCTCGCTTAAGTGGAGATAAAAAGAAAAGAGCTGATTTAGCAAGAAACATCTTTATTAATCGTATTTGTCGCTATATAGGTGCCTACATTATTGAATTAGGTGGTGTAGATGGTATCATCTTTACCGCTGGCGTTGGTGAACATGATGCTGGTGTCAGAGCTCAAGTCATGAATACACTTAAATTCATGGGTGTAGTAGCAGATCTAGAAAAAAATAAAATTAATCAAGCTGGCCTAATTACCTGTCCCGATTCTAAAATCGCAGTTATGCTCATCCCTACCAATGAAGAACTAATGATAGAACGAGATGTAGTAAGAGTGGCCCACCTCAAAAAATGATCCAATAACAAAAAAGAGAAGGTTTAATAAACCTTCTCTTTTTTGTTATATCTACGATCTATTCTTTTCCATCATCTGTAACAAATAATGAAATTATCATACCAATAATCGCTAAAGCACAAGTGAAATACATGCCATAGTGTACACCATTGGTAAACTTAAAAGCAGCTGATCCATTAACAGCGTTTCTACCTAAAGTTAAGAAACTAGTAGCAAGAGCTGTCGCTAACGCACCAACAATTTGTTGCATCGTATTCAAAATTGCGGAACCATCTGCTGACTCAAGACCTTTAAGTGAATTCAAAGCCGAAGTTTGTGATGGGGACATAGCAAGTGGTGCGCCAATCATTAACACAACGTGAGCTAAGATGACGTACCAACTAGCACTATGAGTAGTCACCAAGCTAAGCATAATCGCACCGATTAACGCAATGGTAAAACCAATTCTAGTTGGCCATTTTGCACCAGAATTATCGTACATTCTACCAGCTAATGCAGAAACAAGTGCATTGATAATGCCACCTGGAAGCATGATAATACCGGTTAGAGCAACCGCAACCAGTAACCCATTCTGCAAGTATTGTGGCAACAAATACATAGCTGACAAAATAATACCAAAATCGATCATTACTAGTACTGCACCTAAAGTAAAGTTTCGATGTTCAAATACTCGCATATTAAGCACAGGTACGGTAAGTTTCAATTGACGTTTTACATAGAAAATCAATGCAATAATACCGCCAATTAAGCAAGCAAGAACTTGAATTGAAAGCCAACCCAATTCACTAGCAAAGCTTGCACCAGCAATTAAACCTGAAAAGGCAATAATTGATAAAATAATTGAAATAAAATCAACTTTTGGCTTAGTAATTTGGCTAACATTTTGCAAAGTAAACAAACCAATTACAAAGGCAATCACTAAAAATACTACAAAAGTAAAGAAGATATCACGCCAGCTGCCAACTGCTAAAATCAAACCAGTAAGAGTTGGCCCGATTGCTGGTGCAAACATAATTACTAAAGCAAGAACACCGTTGACTGTCCCTAATTTGTTAGGTGGAAAAATCAACATTGCAATAGTAAACATTAAAGGCAAGATAATTCCAGTTCCAATCCCCTGAATCATTCTTCCCATTAATACCATTGAAAAATTAATTCCAAAACCTGAAATAAGCGATCCAATAATAAAGGCAGCAAGGCCAAATAAAACTAACTTTTTGGTCGTAAACCACTTAGTAAATAAACTTGAAAGTGGCAGGATTATCCCGATTACGAGCATATAGCCGGTAACCAGCCATTGAATTGAAGACTGACCAACTTGAAGAGCCTTCATCAACTGTGGTAAGGCAATATTAAGTGAAGTTTCACTAAACATTCCTACAAATGATCCTATCATTAATGGCAGAATGGCAAGCCAAGGATGCTTAACATCAATTCTAGCTTTCATTCCCATTTGTGTATTTTCCATTAATTTTCCCCCCTTTTTATTGCAACGTTGATTACTTTACCAGAAAAATTTTTTCTTCGTAAGTAAAAATTTTAAAAAGCAACAGAAAAGCATAGTTATTTAAATATAGTATTTAATTTTTTGTTTCATAAAAGTGACATCGTGTCATATAATATATATTGTAAAACTTTAATACACATTAAATAACCCATTTTTACGGAGGGCTACAAGATGTTTAGAGACAAAAAACACAATTTGCTATTAGAAAACTAACAACAGGTACTGGGATCCTGTTGTTAAGTGTTGGTATGGGGATTAACTTATCCTCAAAAGAAGTATCTGCTTCAGAAATTGATCCAGCTCAAACTACTGAGACTGTTCAAACTGAAGCTGCGACAGAATTAACCGCGGAACAAGAACCAGCTGTTGAATTCTCTGCCCCAGTTCAAGAAACTGAAGGTACCTCTACAGTTGAATCAACACCTAATGTTAAGGAAGAGACTGTTACAGAGATACCAGCAGAAACTGTTACTGGCAACACTAATAATGAAAATAACGGCAGTGTAAACACAGGAACTCAATCCCCTGCTACTCAACCTGAAGCTGAAAAGCCAGGTCAAGACACTACCGCTACTGACAATACTAATAATGAAAATAAAGATGCTGTAAATACAGAAACTCAAAAACCAGAGACTACTACTCCTGCTACCCAGCCTGAAACTGATAAAGCAGAAGAAGGTGAAAAAACTCCAGCTAAAAACGAAACTGACTCTTCATCAGAAAAAGAAGAATCCAAAGCTGATTCAGATAAAAAAGATGAAGTAGAAAAAAATGAAAATGAGTTAAATAAAGGAAACATAAAAGATGACGCCATTAACATTGATGGTTCTATCCTTCCTGACGCAGCTAAGCCTGATAAAGATAATATTAATGAGACTTTATCAATTCAATTCTTTCTGATCCGGATAAACTTGCAGAATTTGAAGGAAAAGCTAATTGGACAGATGCTATATTGCAAGGAATAATTAAGTGGATAGAAGATAATAGACTTTCATGGGATCACATTAGTGATCAAGAAAAATACCCTGGATGGGAAGATGTTTTTGATGAAAGTTTAAAAATCGACAGAGTTGATCCTTTTGATCATAAAAATCCCCAATGGCAAGCAACTGCAAACAAAGAAATTACTATTACCCAAACAGTAAATAACGGTTCACAGCAATCCACACAACAAATCAAAGTTAACTACGATGTAGTCATATATATTGCGATTGATCCTAATATGAGCGGATGGGATGCACTTTTTGGTAATTATAAATTTATAATTAGCGATGTAAAAGTCAGCAACATTAATAAAGTAGACCCTGATACTAATACTCCGAAAGATGATTTTGATGCAGTAAATATTCCTACTGCTCCAGAAGGCTTTGAAAACAGAGTCACAGGCACAATTGAAGGACCCAAATTTGATGATTACAATATAAACAATAATATCAGCCTTGAAGACAAAGTAATTAAAACTAATTTAGATAGTATCTTCAATACCATCCTACAAAAAGGTACAGATGTAACCTTTAAATACGATATTGAACAAATTGCCGTTAAAAAACCAACTTGGGTTGATGTCATTGATGGTGATGACAAAAAGGAGTGGAATGATCTCTTCCAAAATGTTGATTTCACTAAAGACCAAGATAAAGATAATATCTGGACCGGTACAGTAACTTTAAATAAAGATATCATTCAAACCATTAATGGATTAGATCAAGAAAACAAGCAAACAATCCACCTTACAAAAGATGTCACTATTACTATTCAACGTGATGGTAATACTAATAACTTCAAAATTTTGACAGTAAATCAATCTAATTGGACACCAAATGATTCTCTTGAATCTACAGATATCTCTAAGCCAGGCTACAATCACAATGTGTCTGCTTCTATTACTGGTACCAGTAGTGACAACTTTACACATAAAGTTGAAAATGGTCATCTTTCAACGAATCTTGATTTTAGTAAATTAGAAAATAACAATAATCAAATTACTATCAACTACAAAGTGTCTTATTCTCCTAACTTTGGCGATATTGCCTTACCTCCAAACATGGACCTAGATGACTTGAAGCCAGATAAAGATAATGAAAATATTTTTACTGGCACTATTACCACTGATAAAGTAATCAATCAAACTGTTAACGGCAAACCTGCTAA